>NZ_PJBT01000182.1:0-161993 GCF_002836035.1 Halomonas sp. MES3-P3E
GTTGTTGAAAAAAGCCAAAACATCGATTATTGAGCAATGCAAACTCTTCTTTACAACCACCTGTTATCATTTTGTGTGTAGTCTCGACCGCAAACAAAAAAGGGACCTGCGATTTCTCGCAGGTCCCTTTTTTGCAATTTGGCGCGCCCGGCAGGATTTGAACCTGCGACCCTCGGCTTCGGAGGCCGATACTCTATCCAACTGAGCTACGGGCGCTTGTGGGTGCGTATCGTAACCGTGCGGGGCGGCTGTGTCCAGCCGCGAAGCGGTTTTGCGGGCTTGTTCAATTGACCCTTTTCCCTTCTCTAGTGCATGCTTTGGAAGCACTTCTGCACCTTAGAAAAATCGGGAACACAATAATATGAAAACTTTTGCACGTAGCACGCTGGCACTGGGCATCTCACTGGCGCTGGTCAGCGCCGCGAACGCCGCTGATTTTGCTGATATGGACCCCGTTACCCTGCGCTTGGCCCACGTGGTCAATGAGCAGGATGGTTTCCATATCGCCGCCACCAAGTTTGAAGAGCTGGTGGAAGAGCGCACCGACGGCAAGGTCGATATCGAGATTTTCCCCAACGCCACCCTGGGTGACGAGCGCACGCTGCTGGAAGGCATGCAGATCGGCACCGTGGATATGGGCGTGATTACCAACGGGCCGGTGGCCAACTTTGTGGAAGAGATGGCGGTGTTTGAACTGCCGTTCCTGTTCCCCTCCCCGGAAGCCGCTTACGAAGTGCTTGATGGCGAGATCGGCCAGGAGCTGCTCGACAAGCTTTCAGAAGTGAACCTGAAAGGCATGGCTTACGCCGAGCGTGGTTTCCGTAACCTGACCAACAGCGAGCGGGCGATCAATACGCCGGAAGACCTGGATGGCCTGCGCATTCGCGTGATGGAAAACCCGGTTTATACCGACACCTTCCGCGAGCTGGGCGCCAACGCCATCCCCATGGCGTGGACAGAAGCGCTTACCGCCATGCAACAGGGCACCATCGACGGCCAGGAGAACCCAGTGAACGTGATTCACTCGTTCAACCTGGATGAAACCCAGAACTACATGACCCTTTCGCGCCACACCTACGCCCCGGCGATTTTTGTGATGGGCATGCCTGTCTGGAATCAGCTGCCAGAACAGGCCCAAGAGGTACTGCTAACGGCCGCCCAGGAAGCCGCAGAGCATGAGCGTCAGGTGAACGCAGAAATGGAAAGCGAGCAGCTGCAAGCGCTGCGCGATGCAGGCATGGAGATCAACGATAATCCGGATATGGAAGCCTTCCAATCCGCCGTGGCGCCGGTGTATGAGAAGTACGGCGAACAGTTCGGTGACTACCTGCCGCGCATTCAGGAGGCGCTCAAGTAAGTGACCACCACGACTCAACCGCTGTTAAAGCTGCTGCGTCGAATCGAGCGCGGGCTGGATGCCATCATCCAGCCCGTGGTCTTTGCGGGCATGGCAGCGCTGATTGGGGTGATTACCCTGCAGATCGTCTCGCGGGTGCTGTTCACCGCCGTCGGCTGGACGGAAGAGGTCGCCCGCTTTCTGCTGGTGTGGATCACCTTTCTGGCCGGCACCCTGGCATTTCAGCGTGGGCGACACATTGCCGTGACCTTTGTAGTGGACGCCCTGCCCGGCCGCCTGCGCCAAATCGCGAGCATTGCTGCCCTGCTGATTGTTTTGGCGTTCATGATCACGCTGATCGTGATCGGCTACCGCTACATGCAGGTGCAGAGCTTCCAGAAATCCGCCTCGCTGCGTCTATCCATGACCTATGTCTACGCAGTGATGCCGATCTGCGCGGCGATCATGGCCTGGTATGCGCTGGTCGATATCATTGAACTGCTGCTAGGCGACGAGACGACCCACGCTCAGGAGGAGCCGCTATGACGCTGCTGCTCTTTGGGCTGTTCTTCCTGTTTATGCTGCTAGGGGTGCCAATTGCCTTTGCGATTGGCGCCAGCACGCTCTACGCCCTGTATCAATCCGGCGTGCCGCTAATGGTGGTCACCCAGCAGATGTTCCAGGGCATCAACTCCTTCGCTTTGGTGGCGATCCCGATGTTTATCCTCGCCGGGGATCTAATGGCCCAGGGCAAGGTGAGCGAAAAGCTGGTCAGCTTTGCCGATTCGTTAGTTGGCTTTATGCGCGGCGGGCTGTCGGTGGTCTCGGTGATGGCGGGCATGTTCTTTGCGGCCATCTCCGGCTCCGGTGCCGCAACCACGGCGGCGGTGGGTTCCAGCCTAGTGCCGGAGCTCAAGCGCAAAGGCTACGACCCCGCCTCAGCGGCCAGTTTGATCGCCGCCAGCGGCACCATCGGGGTGGTGATCCCGCCCTCGGTGCCGATGATCATCTACGCGGTCATCGCCCAGCAGTCCGTCTCCAAGCTGTTTCTGAACGGCTTTTTGCCGGGGCTGGCGATGGGGCTGGGGTTGATGGCTATTGCGATAGCCCAGGCCTACAAGCGCCAATACCCCAAGGGTACACCGCTCTCGCTAACCACCATCTGGCATACCTTTAAAGATGCCAGCTGGGGGTTGATGACCCCGGTGATTATCCTCGGCGGTATCTTCTCGGGGATCTTCACGCCTTCAGAAGCGGCGGTCGTGGCGGTGAACTACGCCATGTTGGTGTCGCTGTTCGTGTACCGTGACCTAACCCTCCCGCAGGTTTATAAGCTGCTGATCCGTTCGGCGATGACTACCGCAGTGATTATGCTGGTGATTGCCATGTCGGCAGTGCTGAGCTGGACGCTCTCAAGCTGGCAGGTGCCGGGGGCGATTGCCCAAGCCGTGCTGTCGCTCTCCACCAATCCTTACGTGATCATGCTGCTGATCGTCGGAATTATTCTGCTGACTGGGGTATTCATCGAAACCGCCAGTGCGCTGATTATCCTCACCCCGGTGCTGTTACCGCTGGTGCTGCAGCTGGGCATTGATCCGATCCACTTTGGCTTGATTATCGTAGTGGGGCTCTCCATCGGGATGATTACCCCGCCGGTGGCGATCAATCTGTACGTGGCATCTTCGATTACCCAGCTGCCGCTGGAACGCATTACCCGCGCCATCATTCCTTACCTGCTGGGGTTGATCGGGGTGTTGCTGCTAGTCGTCTACGTGCCGATTTTATTAGGCTGGTCAGGTGGTTAGCCACGCGCTTTCTGAGGGCGGTAAACGCAACGGGGCTTGCCACTTGGCAAGCCCCGTTTTTTACTGATGGCTAAGCAACCGTTAGAACGCTTCCCACTCATCCTCTGCCTGATGGCTAGATGACGGCTGTGACGAAGGTTTTGCAGCAAGCGCTGGGCGTTTCAGCCCGTTGGCATTGCCCCGCTGGGAGGCAGATGGCGAGGCCAGCGCTTGGTGCCGCGGCGTGGGCTCATCGTCACCTAGCACAAAGGAGTTGATTAGCTGGTTCAGGTGCTCCGCATGACGACGCATGTTAGCGGCGGCGGTAGTCGACTCTTGCACCATGGCCGCGTTTTGCTGAGTCATGGTGTCCATCTCTGCCACGGCGGTGTTGATCTGTCCGATGCCGCTGCTCTGCTCTTTAGCACCGGCAGTGATTTCGCCAATCACATCGGTGACTTTCGCTACACTGGAAACGATTTCGCGCATGGTATCGCCAGCATTGCGTACCAACTTCGCGCCGGAATTCGTGTGCTGCACAGAGGCATCGATAAGCGTCCGGATCTCTTTGGAAGCATCGCTTGAGCGGCTGGCCAAAATGCGCACTTCTTGAGCAACGACGGCAAAGCCGCGGCCATGCTCCCCTGCCCGCGCAGCCTCTACCGACGCATTAAGCGCCAGAATATTGGTCTGAAAGGCAATCGCGTCGATCATGCTAATGATGTCGCTAATGCGCGATGCGGAGTCGTTGATATCCTGCATCGTCGTTTCGACCTGCCCCATCGCGGCCTCGCCTTCGCGGGCGACTTCAGCGGTGGAGAGCACTAGCGTATTGGCCTGCTGGGCATTGTCAGCGCTGTGATTGACGTTGGAGGTAATCTCTTCCATGGAGGCGGAAGTTTGTTGCAGATTAGCCGCCGCCTGCTCGGTGCGTGTGGCGAGTTCTTCAGAGCTTTGCGAGATTTCACCCGCTGCCTGATGCACGCTAAGCGTGCTGCTGCGCACGTCACGTAGCGTCTCCTGCATGCGTGCCACGAAGGCGTTGAACTGAATGCCCAACTCGCCAATTTCATCACTGCTCTCGACCGTTAACCGGCGGGTTAGGTCACCGCGCCCTTGGGCGATATCGTGCATAGCCGCAGAGGTGCGCTTGATAGGCCCTACGGTGCGACGCACCAAGCCGTACGTCAGCAGAGCAATGACAACAAATAGACCCAGTCCCAACAGGGAAGAGAATATAATACTTTGGCGCAAATCGGCGGCAGCCGCGGCTTCAAGCTCGGCAACGGCGTCGTCGACATCGGTCATATAAACACCAGCGCCGACTATCCAGCCCCACTTCTCTAGTTGATCAATGTAAGAGTGCTTAGGCTCTGGTTCGTTGGTGCCAGGATACTCCCACGGGTATTCGTAAAAACCGCCGCCCCCTTGGCCCACCGAGATAAAATCACGCACGATATAAGTACCGTCAGGCGCCTGTAAGTCGTTTAGATTGGTGCCTTCACGCGCAGGCGAGAGGGGTAACACCACATTGGTGCCGTCAAACTCATAAACGAAGATGTAGTTTTCACCTTCAAAACGCATCGCGCGCAATATTTCTGCAGCGCGTGCTTTGGCTTCACGGTCGTTCGCGTCAGCTTCGGCATAAATAGGGGCAATCGCGGTGGTCGCCATTTGTACGATGTCACGTACCGACGCTCGACGCTCTTCAATCAACAGCTCTCTCTGTTCGGCTAGCGTGTCATTGGTATCTTGGGTAGTGCTAAAGGCGTTAAACCCCACCAGCGCCACGGTCACGACCAAAAGAGGGAGCAACACCAGTATCAACACCTTGGTTTGCAAGCCAAGACCTGACTTAGGGGGAGCCGTATTAGAAGGGATAGGCAAAGTGGGCATTGTGTGTCTTCCAGGTTCGATCTTTAGAAAGGGTTTTAGTAAAGAGATGGAGTATATATCGACTTACTATGTGTCAACTTTAACCACTTTTTTGGTTTTTTTACTTTATAGGCAACTATTTAGCTAAAAAAATTGCGTACCATAACCTAGATTAAGGTAAAAGCACCCTGATCCATTCATGGTGGGGGAGTGGTGGCCAGGGATGGCCCGTTTTAGCAAGAAGCTAACACATGTTCTTCGGTTGCCTTGACCTTTTCTACCGCCTGGTCAGGGCGACCTTTTTATTGCTAATGTCTTTTTCCCTCTTTTAATAACCTCGTTATCTAATCTCGATCTGACATCTCCTGACGTCCTTGTTATTTGCGCTTGTTACTTGCTTTTGTTACTTACTTGCGCCAGCAGCGTATCATGGCGCTAGCGTACAAGGAGAACGGCAAGCCATGGTTCAAAATTCCTCGTTTATTAGTGCTGCCCTGCTCCTGATCCCTAAGTTGGTACTCTTTGCTTGGCGTGTATTACGCAATTTTCTCAAAAACCACGGCATTCTACTGGCGGGCGGCGTGGGCTATAACATTTTGCTCTCTATCGTGCCGCTATTTGCGCTGCTCGTGGTGCTATTAACCCAAGTGGTCGATCAGCAGCATCTGCTCAACGTGCTGGCTATTCAGGCCCGCCACATGGCGCCCGCCCACGCTGAAGTACTGCTGGATGCCGTACGCAGCCTGCTTGAAACCCGTGATGTGATCGGCATTTTGAGCTTTCCTATTCTGCTACTGTTCAGCTCATTTGCCTTTCGCATGCTTGAAGATGCCCTAGCGATTATTTTCCATGCGCCGGATAGCCCGCATATCAAGCGCAGCGTGTGGGTGTCGGTGATGCTGCCTTACGCTTTTATGGTGGTTCTCGGGGCCGCACTAATGGTGTTAACCCTGGTCGTCACCCTCGCCAGTTCGCTAAACACACTGGTCATGCTGCTTTTCGACCGCGAGTTGCCCTTAGCGGGGTTGTCAGAACCGGTGCTTAACCTAGCCAGTTTCATCGGCGTTTTCTTACTCTTCAGCGCCATCTACAAAGTGCTTCCGGTGGTCAAGATCGCTTTACACCGAGCGATAGTGGGTGGCTTCGTCGCGGCCTTAATGTGGGAGGGAGTGCGGCTAATATTGGTTTACTATTTCGTCAATCTGTCTTTCGTCAACGCTGTTTACGGCTCGCTGGCCACCCTGGTAATCGTGCTGATCAGCTTGGAAGTGGGCGCAATCATTTTACTGCTTGGCGCCCAGGTGATTGCCGAACTGGAGCGCAACACCCGCCTTGGTCTGCCATGGCACATCGACCCAAGCCGTCAGCCGGTTACCCGGGTTGATTGAGCAACTCTGGCGCGGCTGAGCTAGTCTTTAAAACGCTTACTGCAAAACGATGCTTAAAAATACAATGCTACAAGGGGTGAGAACGATGACGTTGTTCGATCTAACCGGCCGCACGGCGCTGATTACCGGTTCATCCGGCGGGCTGGGGCTTGCGATGGCTCGCGGGCTGGCGCAGTCAGGCGCTCAAATTATTATTCATGGGCGCAATCAGGACAAACTTGAAGCCGCACGCAAGACGCTCTCTGAGGAAGGCCATAAAGTGCTCACAACATCGTTTGATGTTGCTGACGAGGACGCCATTGAGCAGGCCCTTGAAGCACTGAAAAATGATGGAATCAGTATCGATATACTGGTCAATAACGCAGGTATGCAGCTCCGCCGCCCGCTGCTTGAGGTCGAACACGACCAATGGGATAAGGTCATCAACACGAACCTAACCAGTACGTTTCTACTGGGCCGTAATGTTGCTCGGCAAATGATTGAGCGCGGCAAGGGCGGCAAAATCATTAATATTGGCTCATTGATGAGTTCTGTTGCGCGGTCAACGGTGGGTGCTTATACGGCGTCTAAAGGCGGCGTTCGCCTGTTGACCCAATCCATGGCAGCGGAGTGGGCTGAACATGGCATTCAGACTAACGCTATCGGCCCAGGTTACATGATCACCGAAATGACCCAACCGCTGGTCGATGACCCAACATTCAATGATTGGCTCATTAACCGCACTCCTTCCAAACGCTGGGGCGTCCCTGAGGATCTTGTGGGAACGGTGGTTTTCCTCGCCTCTCCGGCGTCGAGCTACGTCAACGGTCAGATCATTTACGTCGACGGTGGGTTGCTGGCGGTTATTTAATCGCTTTCATACCAGCAGCTGCCAGTCGGACGTCCACAAAGACCGCCTTACATTTGGCGGTCTTTTGCATAGAACGTCGTTAAATAACATTCACCCAGCGGAAGCCGCAGCCCCTTCACTGCTCTGCGGGCGCCGCTCATCCAGCATTCCTTTGTCGAGAATAAAGCGGATGATCTCTTCAAGCCCTACTCCGTCATAAAGGTTGGTAAATACGAAGGGGCGTTCGCCACGCATTTTCTTCGAATCGCGTTCCATCACTTCTAATGAAGCGTGAACATACTCGGCGATATCGATTTTATTAATGATCAGCAGGTCAGACTTGGTGATACCCGGCCCACCTTTGCGGGGAATCTTGTCGCCTGCGGAAACGTCGATGACGTAAAGCGTCAGGTCGGAAAGCTCGGGGCTGAAGGTGGCCGAGAGGTTGTCACCGCCCGACTCGACCATGACCAGTTCCAGCTTTGGGTGGCGCGTCTGTAGCTCATCGATGGCGGCCAGGTTCATTGAGGCGTCTTCGCGAATCGCGGTATGTGGGCAACCGCCGGTCTCTACGCCCAAAATACGATCCGCCGGGAGGGCGTCGTGCTTGAGCAAAAAGTCGGCGTCTTCACGGGTATAGATATCGTTAGTGACCACGGCGATATCGTAGTAATCCCGCAGCGCTAAACAGAGCTGCTTGAGCAGCGCGGTTTTGCCGGAGCCTACCGGGCCGCCCACACCAACGCGTAAACAGTGAGTCATCGTTCTCTCCTCGTTAACTTCTAAGCTTTTCAATTTATGAGCTTTTTAACTTCTAAACAGGCGCGAATATTGCGTTTCGTGCAAGGCGCTGGCCAGTGCTAGGCCGGGCAGCACCGGGCCTAGCTCGTCATCTTCCAGCATTAACGCCTGATTGACGGCATCCACTAGCGCTGGGCGCAGTTGCTCAATCACGCGCTGAGCAGCTGTATGGCCCAGCGGAAGCGCTTTACAGGCCACCGCCAGTTGGTTCTCTAGCCACGCCCAGGCAAATCCCAGCAGGGTTTGGCGCACGGACACGCCACGCAAGTGAGCCGTGTAGGCAAACAGCGTCACATAGCCTGCCTGATGCGGGAGCAAAGGCGTTAGTAAGTCCTCACTTGGCAGCTGTTGGTCTCTTGGCAATAAATCCAAGCTACCCAATAGGCGCTTAAGCGAGGCGCCTAGGCGGCTGTCTTCAGCGGCCAGCTCGGCGGTTTCCCGAGTGGCGGCCAGCCACTCATCCCACGCCGCTATGGTTGCGCGACCCGCTTCGCTATCAGCTTGGCCAAACGCCTGATGCAATCGCGCCAGCACGGGAAGCTCGCAGCGGGTTAAACCATCGTCCAGCACGCCGCTTAACCATTCAGCAAGACTCGCTTCATCACGTACCCAGTCCAGCTCAAAGGCGCTCTCTAGCCCTTGTGAAAAGGCAAAGGCGCCAATCGGAAGCGCGGGGCTCACCAACTGCATCAGCCCCAGCAGCGCCAGTTCGTCGCTTTGGCTTTCTAGTGCGGTAAGCTCAGTGTGCATGGTGGTGCTCATGCGGATGGTCATGATCGTGGGAATGGTCATGGTCGTGTGAATGCCCGTGCGAATGGCCATGACCGTGGGAATGCGAATGCCCGCCGCCCACTTGGTTATAAGCGCCTGGCTCCGGGTCGAAGGTGGCGTTGTGGTGCTCTAGTTCGGCACCCAGTAGCTCGGCGAGTTCTTCCAGCACGTGATCCGGCGGGAAGCGCACCCAGCCGCCCTTTTCATCTTCACCCAACGCCAGCTGTACATGGCGATTGCCCAAGTGGTAAGCGAGCCGCGCCAGCGGTAAGCCAGTACTCACTCGCGCGGTAACCACCGGCTCCACTGCCGCGCGGATACGCACGACTTCGCCGCTTTCGGCTTTCAGGCCTTCGCCGCTGCGCAATACCGGACCGCGATCCAGAAACAACCCCAGCTCACGGCCGCTATCGCTTTGCGCTTTCAAGCGCCCGCGAATGCGTAGCTCGAAGGGCAGCGTTAGCGTGTCGCTGGCTGCGCTCTCCTCCACTGGCCCTAAACGTTCTATCAGTTTTAGCATGACTAGCGTCCTTTCTCGCTCGGTGCGGCCGTGCCGGGGGTAGGCCGTAGAGAGGGTCTTTTGCCATGGCCGGAAAATGTTCCATACATTTCCGGCATTTCCTCCATCCATGGAGGGCAGATGGCAAAAGTAGCGTACACGGACGTATTCACAGCGCCCTCTCGTAGGCCTACCCCCGGCGCCCCGGATAATGGCTCAATCAAAACAAGTGATACCGCTGAGCCAGTGGCAGTTCGGTGGCGGGCTCGCAGGTTAAAATTTCACCGTCGCAGCGCACTTCGTAGGTTTGCGGGTCGACGGTCAAATCGGGGCAAGCATCATTGAGCTTCATATCCTTTTTGCGCACTTGGCGCACGTTTTTACACGCTGCTAGCTCGCTATTAAGTCCCAGGGTCTCTTTAATGCCTGCATCCAGCGCGGCCTGGCTGACAAAGCTGAGCCGGGTTTGGCTCGCTGCGCGGCCAAAGGCACCAAACATATAGCGGTAGTGAACCGGCTGCGGGGTGGGAATCGAAGCATTGGGGTCGCCCATGGGCGCCGCTGCAATCATGCCGCCCTTGATCATCATCGCCGGTTTCACGCCAAAGAAGGCCGGTTTCCACAGCACCAGATCCGCCAGTTTACCGACTTCGATGGAGCCCACTTCATGGGCGATGCCGTGGGTGATCGCCGGGTTAATGGTGTACTTGGCGATATAGCGCTTGGCGCGCAGATTGTCAGCGCCCATAGCTTCGTCTTCCGGCAGCAGGCCGCGCTGCACCTTCATTTTATGCGCTGTTTGCCAGGTACGGCAGACCACTTCACCGACCCGCCCCATGGCCTGGGAATCCGAGGCGATCATCGAAATCACGCCCAGGTCGTGGAGGATATCCTCGGCGGCGATGGTTTCGCGGCGAATGCGTGAGTCGGCGAAGGCCACATCTTCGGGGATATTGGGGTCAAGGTGGTGACACACCATCAACATATCGAGGTGTTCGTCGATGGTATTGACCGTGTAGGGCCGCGTTGGGTTAGTCGACGATGGCAGTACGTAGGGTTTGGAACAGGCGGTGAGAATATCCGGTGCGTGACCGCCGCCCGCGCCTTCGGTGTGATAGGTGTGAATGCAGCGCTCTTTGAACGCGGCCAGGGTATCTTCCACAAAGCCTGATTCGTTCAGGGTATCGGTGTGGATCGCCACCTGCACATCGTAGGCATCCGCCACGTTCAGGCAGTTATTGATCGAGGCGGGTGTGGTGCCCCAGTCTTCGTGCAGCTTGAGGCCCATGGCGCCCGCTTCTAGCTGCGCTTCCAGTGCTTCCGGCAGGCTGGCATTACCTTTGCCTAGCAGGCCAATATTCATCGGCAGGTCGTCCACCGCCTGGAGCATTTTGCCAATGTGCCAAGCGCCTGGCGTGCAGGTGGTGGCGTTGGAACCTGTCGCCGGGCCGGTGCCACCGCCGAGCATGGTGGTCACACCGCTCATCAGCGCTTCTTCGACCTGCTGGGGGCAGATAAAGTGGATGTGAGAGTCGATGCCGCCTGCAGTCAAGATCTTGCCTTCGCCGGAAATGATTTCGGTACCGGGGCCAATCACGATCTCCACATCGGGCTGTACGTCGGGGTTACCCGCCTTGCCAATCGCGGCGATGCGACCTTTCTGAATACCCACGTCGGCTTTGACGATGCCCCACCAGTCCAGAATCAGCGCATTGGTGATTACCGTATCCATCACCGTGTCGTCAGCGCGCTGGCTTTGGCCCATGCCGTCGCGGATGACCTTGCCGCCACCGAACTTCACTTCATCACCATAATGGGTGGCGTCTTTCTCGACTTCGATCCACAGCTCGGTATCGCCCAGACGAACGCGATCGCCCACCGTGGGGCCGTACATATCGGCGTAGGCTTGCCGGCTGATCTTGTTGGTCGGCTTCATTGTTTATCCCCCTCTAGCGCGCCCATCACATCACCCCGGAAGCCGTAAATTTCGCGCTTACCCACAAAGGGAATCAGCGTGACTTCCCGGGTTTGGCCGGGCTCAAAGCGAATCGCTGTGCCGGCGGCCACATCCAGGCGAAAGCCTCGGGATTTGTCGCGATCGAACACCAGCGCTGGGTTGGCTTCGGCGAAGTGGTAGTGGGAGCCGATCTGAATCGGGCGGTCGCCTGTATTGGCCACTTCGACACTAATTCGCTCACGCCCCACACACAGCTCAATATCACCCTCTTTTAATTGGTACTGTCCTGGAACCATTGGGCCGGGAATCATGATGCTCTCCTGGTTGCTGACAACTAGTTGATAGGTGTGTGGACAGTGACCAGCTTGGTGCCGTCGGGGAAAGTGGCTTCCACTTGCACTTCATCGACCATCTCGGCGACGCCGTCCATCACATCCTCACGGCTAAGAATCTCGCGACCGTAGCTCATCAAATCAGCCACACTGCGGCCATCCCGGGCGCCTTCCATAATCTCGAAGCTAATCAGCGCCACCGCTTCAGGGTAATTGAGCTTTAAACCACGTGCTTTGCGGCGCTCGGCCAGTTGGGCGGCAGAGAAGAGCAGCAGCTTGTCTTTGTCTCTTGGGGTTAATTCCATGGGGCGTTTCTCCAGCAATCTATTCGATTAGGTTAACCAAATACGCGGTGTGTGTGCGTCTCGCTCGATCCATAGGGGGCGCAAAAGTTGCCAAGCCTGCTCGCATAATGCCCAGGCTTCATTACGCGCGTTACCCAAGTAGCGTAGTAGCAGCACGCCATGGCGGACGGTCACCGCCCAGCGTGCGTTATCCGGCAGCGCTTCACGCAAGGCTTCAATCGCCGCAGGTGCATCTTCAATGCCTACCGCCCAGAGCGTGGCCTGCACCGTGGCACCGCCCTGCCCCCAGCGCCCAATAAAGCGTGGGTGAAGTGGGTCTAACGGTTGGCGCTCTAACCACAGCGGCTTGCCGTCCAGGGTTAAGCGGAAGTGTTGCTCAATGCGGCCAGAAATGTAGGGTAAATCGCTCGCCGGGCGGCCCAGCGCCATCACTTCCCAGCCCAGGCAGCGGGCGCTGCCGTGGAGATCAATCTGGGTGCGCTGCTCGCCTTTCGAGCCATCGAAGGCGATGGTTTCCTGTGGCAGCCATTCCAGAGTGGCGCCATCTTCAACGCTTAACCGGGTGTGCTGAGCCCACGCCACGCCTTGGCTGTCGGCTTTATAGAGTTTATTGGCGGCAGGCGTTGTGAGGAGCGCATGGGCACCGCGCTCGACATGAGCGCTAATGGTAAGCGCGTCGCCGCTGACCAAACCGCCCGGTGGGTGCAGCACGTACACATGGCACGCCTCACCGCGCCCTTCCGGGTAGAACGGCCGCTGCACCCGCAGCGGCCCCTGGTGGCGCGCCTGTACCATTCGGGTAACGCCGTCGCGTTGGGCAAACCGCAGATCTAACGATGCCGCCCAGTGGCGGCCTTGGTCAAAGCGGTGGCCAGAGGCAAGGGGAGATTTTGCGATATCGCATAGCATCATAATTAGCTATCGCTTCCTTTCAGTAAGCCATTAGCTAACTAGTGCAATTAATGCGCCAAAATGGTGAAAGGCGCTGAGCAGCGCCTTTCATCGAACAAAAGCCGCGTTTTGTTAGCGGCACAAACTGAAAAACGCACCAAAAAAGTGCGCATCTGCACTAAAAGGCACCATGCAAGGGCGCCACTATTCGTGCTCTTGACGAATGTGCCATCAACCTGTATATCATTTGATAGATAAAAAGACATCAAATGGAAAACACAATGGATATCCATTTCACTCAATATCAGCCACCCAAAGCTTTGGCGTCCGGATTCTGGCAGCAGGTTGGTCTTCCTGCTCGCGGCCGTAAGCTGCATGAATTGCTACATGCAGGCGTCGAATATCGTGTTTACCCCCAGCTTGCCAAGGTGTCAGGTATTGAGCAGAAGGCGCTGGCACGCTATGTGGATATCCCTTCTGCCACGCTGAGCCGCCGTGCCAAGTCGGGCCGTTTCAAGATGGCAGAGAGTGATCGGCTGTATCGCTTTGCCGAGCTTTTCAAGGCAGCGCTGGACCTGTTCGAGGGTGACGCGGAGGGCGCCCGTGCCTGGCTGCTCAAACCCAATGCCGGACTAGGCGGGCGCCGCCCCGTCGAAATGAGTGCCACCTCGGCGGAGTATCAAACGGTACTGAACCTGATCGGGCGGTTGGAGCACGGGGTGTCGGTATGAGCGAGGTCACCGCTTACCGGCTAGTGAAGCGCAAGTTTCAGGAGAGCGCGTTTGATGGCGAGGGTGCACGGCTTTACGGAGGGCGCTGGAACAGCCCAGGCAATGCCTGTGTGTATGTGGCAAGCTCCGAGTCGTTGGCGCTGCTGGAAATCATGGTGCATCTGGAAAGCCATCGACTGCTCAACGCCTATGCGCTACTGCGCCTGACGCTACCCACCGAGAGCATTCTCAGCGTTGGCGTAGAGGATTTACCCGAAAACTGGCAGGAAGCGCCCGCGCCTGCTGAAACGGCTGATCTAGGCGATGGCTGGCTGGCATCTGGCCAGAGTTTAGCGCTGGCGCTGCCCAGTGTGGTGGTACCAAGAGAGCTTAACTACATGCTCAACCCGGCCCACCCCTTATTCGAGCAAGCCATGGCAACAGCCGAGCCGCTGCCATTTCAACCCGATCCAAGACTTTGAACCGGGTGTGGGTAACTTAAACCGTTCTTAGCAGATTCCAAAGGCGCGTTAATAGCCCGTCTTACGTTTATTCCCGCAATACTCAGAAACCCTTTTCAGCTCACCTCAGCGTCTGTTATCCGCTTGACATTGCATGAATAGCGTCACAAACTTAGCCAAGGCTATACTTCTTTCCTTAGGACAATCAGTTTACACAAAGCAATTTTAACCCATCTACCTCATGACGAGTCTGGAGCTACTACATAATGGCAACAAAATATGCCGTGATTCTATTGGGAACGCTTCCTTTAAGTGCATTGGCAACTGCCGATGAAACGCCCTTAAGCGTGGTGGCAACGATTGGGATGATTGCAGATGTAGCGCAGGAAGTAGGCGGCGAATGCGTTAATGTGGAAGCCATGATGGGCCCCGGCGTAGACCCCCATCTGTATCAGGCAAGCGCTAGCGACGTGGCCTTGCTGCGGGGCGCCGAACACATTCTCTATTCAGGCTACTCATTGGAAGGACAGCTGGGGAGCGTGCTGGAGAATTTCTCGGCACGAACACCCACGCTTGCCGTGGCGCCCGCTTCCATTGATCCGGCGTCGTTGATCACCGCTCAGGATGTCTACGGGGTCGACCCTCACCTGTGGATGGATGTCTCTTTATGGGCCCAAACACTGCCCACCCTGAGCGATGCATTTAGCGAAGCACGCCCTGAGTGCGCCACGACGATTGAAACCAATACCGAGCGTTATCAGGCTCAGTTACTAGCCTTGCATGAGTGGGTTAAAGAGAGCATTGCCAGCATCCCCGAAGAGCAGCGTATTCTCGTCACCGCCCACGACGCTTTCAGCTACTTTGGCCGTGCCTATGACATTGAGGTAGAAGGGATTCAGGGCATCAGTACCGAAACCGAAACCGGGATCGCCGATATTCGCAGCATGGCGGATAGCGTCGTTGCAAATAACGTGCCCGCGGTATTTATCGAGAGCACGATCAATCCGCGTACCATTCAGGCAGTGATCGATGCCGCCAGGCAGCGCGGCCATGAAGTGACCATCGGCGGCCAGCTTTATTCCGACGCCATGGGCGATGAAGGCACGGTAGATGGTACCTATATGGGCATGATCTACCGTAACACCCAGCACATTGTCGAGGCGCTAGGCGGCTCCTTGGCGCCGCTGCCAAAGGCACTGGATGACTGGGCCAGCGAGTGGCAACTCGCTCAATGAGCATTCGATAAGGCAGTGCATCCATGGCGACATCCGACCTTACAGACACCGCTCTGAGCATTAAAAACCTGACGGTGAGCTACCATAACCAGCCCGTGCTTTGGGATATCGATCTGGATATCCCCGCCGGTGTCATGGCGGGCATTGTTGGCCCTAACGGGGCGGGCAAGAGCACGTTGATCAAAAGCCTGCTGGGGCTGGTGCCGTCGTTGTCAGGAGAGGTGATGGTGCATGGGCGACCCTACGCCACGCAGCGTAAACGGGTGGGCTACGTGCCCCAGCGCTCAAGCGTTGACTGGGATTTTCCCACCACTGCACTGGATGTGGTCACCATGGGGCTTTACGGGCGCTTGGGCTGGCTCAAAAGACCGGGGCGCAAAGAGCGCCATGAGGCGCAGGAAGCACTTGAGATGGTCGGTATGAGTGCCTTTGCTGAGCGCCAGATCAGCCAACTCTCAGGTGGCCAGCAGCAGCGCGTATTTTTAGCCCGTGCGCTGGTGCAGCAAGCCGATGTGTATTTTCTTGATGAACCCATGGCGGGCGTCGATGCCACCACCGAGCGGGCCATTATCGATATCCTGCGCCGCCTGCGCGATGCGGGCAAGACGCTGATTGTGGTCCACCATGATCTGCAAACGGTTCGCACCTACTTTGACTGGCTACTGCTACTCAACGTGCGGGTCATCGCCAGCGGCAAGGCCGAGGAGGTGTTCAAGATCGATCACCTACGCCAAGCTTACGGCGGCCAAATCGCGCTACTTGATGACAATGAATCGTTAATGTTTTCCGCCTCAAAGGTGAAGTAACCCATGGCGTGGCTTGAGCTTTTATCTGACTACACCTTTCAGAATGTCGTCATTGGCGCCTCACTGCTGGGGCTGATTAGCGGCCCGCTGGGCTGTTTTGCGGTGCTGCGTCGCCAAAGCCTGCTGGGAGACGCAATCTCCCACGCCGCCCTTCCCGGCATCTGCTTAAGCTTTATTATCACCGGTAGCCGCGATATTGGCGGGATCATTATTGGCTCACTGATCACCGGTTCCGCCGCCGCGCTGATCATGCTGATGCTGACGCGTTTGAGCCGCCTCAAAACCGACGCAGGTCTGGGCGCCTGCCTGAGCATCTTTTTTGCCGTGGGCATTGTGCTGCTCACCTATATCCAGGGCACCAATAACGCCTCTCAAGGTGGTCTTGAGGCCTTTCTGTTCGGCCAGGCCGCCGCGACGCTGCGCTCCGATTTATGGGTGATGGGAAGCATTACGCTGGTCACGCTGCTGCTGCTTGCCGCCTTCTGGAAACAGGCCAAGCTGGTCACCTTTGATGCGGAGTACGCCCGCACGCTCGGCATGCCTACCACCGTGATTGAAGCATCGCTCACCGCTATGGTTGCACTAGCGGTCGTGGTCGGCCTGCAGATGGTTGGTGTGATATTGATGGCCGCCATGATCGTGGCACCCGCGGCCGCCGCG
Source organism: Halomonas sp. MES3-P3E (assembly GCF_002836035.1). NCBI lineage: Bacteria > Pseudomonadati > Pseudomonadota > Gammaproteobacteria > Oceanospirillales > Halomonadaceae > Halomonas > Halomonas sp. MES3-P3E. The sequence goes on from NZ_PJBT01000182.1 coordinate 16,641, forward strand.
CGACAGTGGAGCCGCCACCTAGGCGGCATGCTCACCATCGCCGCAGGCGTCGGTATTGTCAGTGGTGTTTCAGGGGCGACCATCAGCACCCTGTCGCGTGGCCTGGCAACCGGCCCGCTGATTGTCCTTACCGCAACCGCCATCGTGCTTATATCGTTGGCATTGGCACCCGGCCGTGGCCTGCTATGGGGCATGATAAAGCACTATCGCCAGAAGTCAGCGCTGCAGCAACAACAGCTACTTTATGCGCTGTACAAACACTCGGCCGATCCCGCACGCGCTTCCTCAACACTTGGGTCACGCCGGATGTTCAACAAGCTTAAGCAGCAAGGCTACCTAACCCGCTCTCTACGCGGTGCCACCCCAAGCGACGACGGCTGGGGGCTAACGGCACAGGGCCAGGCGGAGGCTAGAAGAGTGGTCGCGGCCTTTGAGGAATTAGCATCATGATGGCAGAGCTACTGACCACAACTGCCCTGCCCATTATGCTAGTGGGCGCGATGGTAGGCATCGCCTCCTCGGCGGTGGGCACCTTTTTAGTGCTACGCGGCAACAGCATGTTATCCGACGCAATCAGCCATTCGATTGTGTTTGGCATCGTTATCGTCTGGCTGCTGACCAAGCAGCAGAGCGGGCCGGTACAATTGATCGGGGCCGCCCTCACCGGGCTGTTGACCGTCCTGCTCACCGAAGCCTTAGCGAGCACCAAACGGGTCAAGCAGGATACCGCTATCGGGCTGGTCTTCCCGGCATTATTCTCGATCGGCGTGCTGCTATTGAATATTTATGCCAATGATGTGCATATCGACACGCATACTGTGCTGCTCGGTGAGATCGGTTTTGTCTGGCTGGATACCCTCGACATCTTCGGCCTGCCCATCCCCCAGGCGCTGGTATCGATGAGTGTGATGACGGTGCTCAACTACGCGTTTATCGGACTCTTTTATAAGGAGCTGAAGCTGGCCACCTTCGATCCGGCGCTGGCCAAAACGTTCGGTTTTATGCCCTCGATTCTTTTCTATGTGCTGCTCATGCTAACAAGCTCCACTGCCGTGGCGGCCTTTGATGCGGTAGGCGCGGTGCTGTTTATCGCCTTTGCCATTGTTCCCGCCTCCGCCGCCTATTTGCTGACCGACCGGCTGTGGATGATGTTTATCATCGGTGCGCTAATTTCTATCGCCTCGAGTATTTCTGGCTACTACCTCGCCGTGTATCTCAACGTCTCCATTGGCGGCATGATGGCCGTCATGACCGGCGTATTCCTGATCCTCGCCTTTCTGGCAGGGCCACGCTACGGCGTAATTACCCAACTGGTCAAACGCCAACGGGCACGTCAGGCGCCGATGGAGCCGCCGCCCAGCATTTGAAGCCCAGCTTTTGGAAACACGGCTCATCTGCGCGCAAAAAAGCGACCGCCTTTCGACAAACGCTTGGCCAGGCAGGCGGTAACCGGGTGTGGGTAACTCAAACCGTCAAGTGCTGCTTAATCAGCTCATTGGAAAGCTCACTGATCTCGCCTTTGGCTACCGGGCGGCCGCGATCCATAATCACAAAGCGGTCAGCGTACTTGCGGGCGAAAGGCAGTTTCTGCTCCACCAGTAGCACCGTGAGGCCATCCTCGTTGATCAACTGCCGAATCACTTGGCCAATTTGAGCGACGATATTGGGCTGAATACCCTCCCCCGGCTCGTCCAAAATCAACAGCTTGGGTTCAATCACCAGCGCACGGCCAATCGCCAACTGCTGCTGTTGGCCGCCGGATAAATCACCGCCGCGGCGGTTTTTCATCTCTTTAAGCACAGGGAAAAGCTCGTAGACCCGCTCGGGGATTTTCTTCAGTCCGTCACTGCGGGCAGCTAGACCGGTGCGCAGGTTCTCCTCCACGGTCAGCAGCGGAAATATCTGCCGCCCTTGGGGCACGTAGCCAATCCCCAAGCGAGAGCGCGCCTCAACGGCTTTTTTCGTCAGCTGGATCTCGCCTTCCTCGCTGGCGTAGCGCAGCTCGCCACTTTTGACGGCTACCTCACCCATCACGGCTTTCAGCAGCGTGGTTTTACCCACGCCGTTGCGACCCATTACGCAGGTACACTGCCCGGTGGGCACGTCAAGGTCCAAATCCCACAGGGTATGGCTTTCACCGTAGAACTGGTTGAGCTTTTCAATCGCTAGCATCAGGCGGCCTCCTCGTCGTCGGCACCCAGGTAGACCTCGATAACGCTGGGGTCGCTGGAGACTTGGTCCATGGTACCTTCCGCCAGCACGCTGCCCTGGTGTAGCACGGTCACTTGGCGAGCAATGGAGCGCACAAAGCCCATATCATGCTCCACCACGACCACCGATTGTTTACCGGCAAGCCCGGTGAGCAGTTCGGCGGTGCGCTCCATCTCCTGCTCGGTCATGCCCGCCACCGGTTCGTCCACCAGCAGCAGACGCGGGCGCTGCATCAACAGCATGCCAATCTCCAGCCACTGTTTTTGGCCGTGAGAAAGGATCCCGGCGGGCTGATGGCGCAGTGCTGTCAGGCCGATGGTTTCCAGCACTTCATCGATGCGGTCTTTGATCTCCCCCGTCATGCGCGCAGTCAGGGTGGGGAAAATACGCTTGTCGGCGGCCATAGCCAGCTCCAGGTTTTCAAATACCGAGAGCGCTTCGAATACTGTGGGCTTTTGAAACTTGCGACCAATGCCCAGGCTGGCGATATCAGGCTCGTTCATATGCAGCAGGTTGTGGCGGCTGCCGAACCATACGCTGCCGCTATTGGGCCGGGTTTTGCCGGTGATGATATCCATCATGGTGGTTTTGCCCGCCCCGTTGGGGCCGATAATGCAGCGCAGCTCACCGTCGTTGATGGTCAGGTTAAGGTTATTGATGGCTTTAAAACCATCGAAGCTGACGGTGACATCTTCCATATACAGAATCGGCCCATGGCGAACGTCCACCGGTGAGGCTTGAGGCGCCATAAAATCGAACACCCGGTCACGCTGGGTCAGCGATTGCAGCAAACTCATGCGGAGGCCTCCTTGGATGTCTGTGGTTGGTCAGGGTTAGCCGAATCGTCGCGCTTACGGCGCTTGAGATAGCCAAACAACCCCGCCACCCCCTTGGGCAGAAACACCGTGACCAGTACGAACATCGCGCCCAGCGCAAACAGCCAGGCATCGGGCATAACGCCGGTAAAGATGGTTTTGGCGTAGTTGACTAAAATGGCGCCAATCACCGCGCCATACAGAGTGGCGCGACCGCCCAGTGCGACCCACAGCACAATCTCAATGGAGAAAATCGGCGAGAATTCGCTGGGATTGATGATCCCCACTTGTGGCACGTAAAGCGCCCCGGCCAGGCCCGCGAGCATGGCCGATACCACAAACACAAACAGTTGAAAGCGCTCGACCCGGTAGCCGAGAAAGCGCGTGCGCGCTTCGGCGTCGCGAGTAGCCACGCTGACCCGGCCCAGCTTACTGGTGACAATCGCACGGCAGAGGATATAGCCCAGCGCCAGCGCAACGCCAGTGGCGAGGAACAGCCCTAACCGCGTGGCGTCGCTGCGCAGGTCAAAGCCGACGATCTCGCGGAAGTCGGTCAGGCCGTTATTGCCGCCAAAGCCCATCTCATTGCGAAAGAAGGCCAGCATCAAGGCAAAGTTCAGCGCCTGGGTAATGATCGACAGATACACCCCGGTAACCCGCGAGCGGAAGGCCAAGAAGCCGAACACCAGCGCCAGCAGCCCGGGGGCCAGCAGCACCATGATGAAAGCAAACCAAGCCATATCGAAGCCGTGCCAGAACCACGGCAGGCTGTCCCAGTTGAGGAACACCATAAAGTCGGGCAGTACCGGGTGGCCGTAGGTGCCTCGATCACCAATCTGGCGCATCAGGTACATGCCCATTGCGTAACCGCCGATAGCGAAAAAGGCGCCATGGCCGAGGCTTAAAATACCCAGATAACCCCACACCAGATCCACCGCCACGGCGAGCAACGCATAGCTTAGGTACTTACCGAACAGGTTGACCGTATAGGCGCCAATATGCAGCGGGCTATCCGGCGGAACCGCCACGTGCAAGAGGGTAACTAGCGCCAGCGCGGCCACCAGCACGCCAAGAAAAATCTGCGTAGAGCGTTCGCTAAACGGGCGAGTTAGCCAAAAATTCGTCGATGATTCGGTCGTTAGTGACATCGTTTAGCCCTCCGCAGCCCGGCCCTTCTGCGGGAAGAGTCCACGCGGGCGTTTTTGAATGAATAGGATGATGAAGACCAGCACGATGATCTTGGCCAGTACCGCGCCTGCCCAAGGTTCCAGCACTTGGTTGATGACACCCAGCGATAGCCCGGCCACCAGCGTGCCCCACAGATTACCCACGCCGCCGAACACCACCACCATGAAGGAGTCGATGATGTAGTTTTGCCCCAGATTAGGGCCGACGTTGGTGAGCTGGGAGAGCGCGACACCGGCAAGCCCGGCCACGCCGGAGCCCAGCGCAAAGGTCATAATATCCACACGGGTGGCGCGAATGCCCATGGAGCGGGCCATGGCGCGGTTCTGGGTAACAGCACGCACCTCAAGCCCTAGCCGCGTACGGCGCATGATCAGCATCAGGCCTACAAACACCACCAGCGCAAAGCCGAGCACATACATACGGTTAAGGGTGAGCGAAAGCGCATCGTTCACTACCAATGAACCGCTCATCCACTCGGGGGTGATGACGGTACGGTTGAGTGGAGAAATCACCGTGCGCACCAGTTGCTGCAGAATCAGGCTGATACCGAAGGTTGCTAGCAGCGTCTCCAGCGGGCGGCCTTTTAGGAACTGAATCACACCGCGCTCGATCGCCACGCCTGCTAAGGCGGCAACCATAAAGCCAGCGGGAATCGATAGAATCAACGCCAATCCCGGCTGGCCGGGCAGCAGTTGCTGCATCGCCCAGGTGGTGTAGGCACCCAGCATCATTAGCTCGCCGTGGGCCATGTTGATCACGCCCATAACCCCGAAGGTAATCGCCAAGCCAATGGCGGCCAGCACCAGCACCGAACCAAGGCTCAAACCGAAATAGAGCGTTTCCAGGCCGCGGTTGATCTTGAGCTGCTGCTCGATGCCCGCCAGTGAAGCGGCAGCGGCATTGGCGACGACGGGATCATCACTGTTGGCTGCCCGGCTTAACGCCACACGCGAACGGGGGTGAAGGCTGCCGTCCAGCGCTTCAATGCCCGCCATTTCGCCCGCTTCGGCCTGGTAGATCGCTACGGCCTGTGTCAGGCGATAGCGCACCTGTTCATCGTCTTCCTGTTCGATCAAGTCCTCGAGGGTGGGCACCAGCTCACCATCTACTTCACCTAGCAGGCGCTCGGCCGATGTGCGGCGGCGCTCCACGCTAGGCGAGTAGAGGTCAACGACCGCGATGGCACTGCGCAGTTGGTTACGCAGGTTGTTATTAATACCAATACGTTCCAGGTCACGGCGGGACATCTCGCCCAGCGCTTCGCCGGTCAAAACATCGGCTACCGGCCAATCGCGGCCGCGGTTTTCCAATACCAGTACAAAGCGGCCGTCTTCGGTGCGCTGTAGGCGGCCATCCAGCAAGGCCTGCAGCCAATCACGAGCGCGCTCATCGTCGCTTTGCAAAATAGCGGTAATGGCTTCGCCTTTGGCGGTGTAGGACTCAACGTCCAGTGCTTCCAGCAATTCAAGGGCGGCACTGTCGTTAGCGCCCGTATTGTCAGAACCAGCGTTGTTAGCGGTGTCTGTTTGTGCCTGCGCGGTGAGGGTGGCCCCCAACAGCAGGAAGCAGAGCAGCGCCAAGGAAAGGAAACGCCTCATGGGGTTCTTCCTTTGGTTATTTAAAAACGGTTATCTAAGAGGGAAAGATAGCGTGCTCCTTGCCGCGCCAACCTCAAAATAACGGCGCGGCAAGGGAGTTGATGCCTTACTCAGCGAGTGCCGCTTCGGCTTCTTCTGCTGCGGTGCTGCCGCCGCACGAGCCGTTAACGACGTTGAAGTTGCCGCATTCCATCGGCTTGCGCCAATCGGCAATCAGGTCACGCGAGCCAGGCAGGTAGTCCGACCAGGCATCGCCTGCCACGGTAGACGGTGTCTGCCAAACGATATCGAACTGGCCGTTGTCCTGAATCTCACCGATCAGCACCGGCTTGGTGATGTGGTGGTTGGGCATCATCGCCGCATAGCCGCCGGAAAGGTTAGGCACGGTGACACCAATAATGGCGTCTTTAACCGTGTCGACGTCTGTCGTGCCCGCTTTGCGAACCGCTTCGGCCCACATGTTGAAGCCAATGTAGTGCGCTTCCATTGGGTCGTTGGTCACGGCCATATCCTCGCCGGTGTACTCAATCCAGGCATCGATAAAGTCGTAGTTGTCATCGTTATCGACGCTCATGAAGTAGTTCCAGGCAGCCAAGTGGCCCACTAGCGGCGCGGTATCGATACCGGTCAGTTCCTGCTCACCCACCGAGAAGGCGATGACCGGAATATCGGCCGCATCGATGCCCTGGTTGGAAAGCTCGGTGTAGAACGGTACGTTGGCGTCGCCGTTCACGGTCGAGATCACCGCAGTGGGTTTACCCTCTTCACCGAAACGGCGAATTTCGGCCACGATGTTCTGCCAATCGGAGTGACCGAAGGGCGTGTAGTTGACCATGATGTCCTCATCCGCGATGCCGTGCTCATCCTTGAGGAACGCTTCGAGGATACGGTTGGTGGTGCGCGGGTAGACGTAGTCGGTACCCACCAGCGCAAAACGCTCGATACCCACTTCGTTGATTAAGTATTCAACCGCTGGAATCGCCTGCTGGTTAGGCGCCGCGCCGGTGTAGAAGACGTTTTCAGAAGACTCTTCGCCTTCATACTGCACCGGGTAGAACAGTAGACCGTTAAGCTCTTCGACAACGGGCAGTACCGATTTACGCGATACCGAGGTCCAGTTACCGAAGATGACGTCGACTTCTTCTTGTGCCAATAGCTCACGGGCACGTTCGGCAAACAGCGGCCAGTTAGACGCCGGGTCAACCACCACGGCTTCCAACTGACGACCCAGCAAACCACCGGCTTCGTTCTGCTGTTCAATCAACATTTCGACGGTGTCTTTGAGTACGGTCTCACTAATCGCCATGGTGCCGGAGAGTGAGTGCAGGATACCGACTTTGATGGGGTCATCGTCTTGCGCGATGGCCTGGGCACTGGCTCCCATAACCGCCGCGGTGAGCAGCGCGGTGGCGAAACGGCCAGGCGAGCGGCTTGAGCGCGCTTGTTGTTGGTAAGAGAGCGTCGAGCGAGTATGGGTATTGTGCTGCAATGTGGTCACTTGAACCTCCTTGCACCCCTTATCTCTGGGGCTTGTTTATTGGCTTCGTATTCAAGGAGCCGGTTGGAAACTCCTCAATACGTCCACTAGCCATTAATACCTGCAAGGGGTGCGCCAGTTTGGCACAACGTCCATTTTAAATTACTTAATCAATTACTTAGCAGTCTTAAATTATTCTCAAATATAACCCCATGCACCAATATACAGCGCAAAACGGCGACTAAAGCACGCCATCAATGCACCAATAAGTTTCAGTGCACCATATGGGCGCTCTGGTCTTTTTGTATTCTGGTTAATTACTTAATACTTACTGATCAGTTACAAACGACAAGGTCAACACAACACAGTTTTGACGGCTTCTAAAGGTATTGTAAATAAAAAACGGGGCGTCAACTTTCGCCGACGTCCCGTTGTTCACGATTGATCTCTTTAAGTATCAATCGCTTTCAGGCGAGCCTGAAGAGGGTGTTTTTCCCTTCATTCCACGACGCAGGAGGGGACCCACAATATAAGGCAAGATCAAGCCCAATCCAGCAAAGACCCAAAGGCCGATAGCCAGGCCGCTATCCCAAAGAATCATCCAGTCGCCATCAGAGATATCCATGGCATGGCGCAGGTTCTTCTCCATCTCAGGCCCCAGCAACAAGCCAAGAATCACTGGCACCAGCGGAATCTCAAGCTTGCGCAGAACGTAACCGCCCACCCCAAAGGCCACCATGAAGTAGAGGTCAAAGATGGTGTTACTGATCGAGTAGATACCCACGAAGGCAATCATCGTGACGATTGGCAGCAGGTACATGGGTGGTACGGACAGCAGTTTGACGAAGATGCCCACCAACGGAATGTTAAGGATCAGCAGTAAGAAGTTACCAATCAACAGCGCCGCGATCACGCCCCAGACGATGTCGGCATTCTGGGTGAACATCAACGGTCCTGGGGTGATATTCAACGAAATCAGCAGCGCTAGCAGCACCGCTGTCGTGCCGCTACCCGGCACACCCAGTGTCAACATAGGAACCAAAGCACCGCTGGACGCGCCATTGTTACCAGCTTCAGGCGCCGCCACACCGCGCGGGTCGCCTTGCCCAAAATAGCCTTTCTTACCCAACACACGTTTTTCAAGGGTATAGCTGATGAAGCTACCCAACGAAGCACCGGCACCCGGTAGCACGCCGGCAACAAACCCCAGCACCCCGCCACGGAAACTGGTGGGTAGAATGTCGCGGATATCCTTCCAAGAGAGAGAAAGCTTGTTGACCTTCATCTTCTCCTTACCACCGCCAGCACGCTCCTCAATGAAGAACAACAGCTCGGAAATGGCAAACAGACCGACGATAGCAATAATGAAGTCGACACCTTCAAAGAGTTCAAGCACGCCGAAGGTGTAGCGCTGAACGCCGGTATTGTCGATACCCACCGTAGCGATCATTAGACCAATACAGGCGGCAACCACTGTTTTGATAGGGTTTTTGCCGGTGATGCCGCCTAAGGTAGCGAACGCCAGCAGGAAGAGCGCGAAATATTCTGCCGGACCGAACGTCAGGGCGAAATTAGCCAGCAGTGGCGCCAGCAGAATCAAACCAATAGTGGCGATTAGACTACCAATAAAGGAGGCGACGGCAGAGATTGCCAGTGCCTCGGAAGCCTTGCCTTTCTGGGCCATGGGATACCCGTCAAGACAGGTCATCATGGCGGGTTCATCGCCGGGAATATTCAACAGAATCGATGAAATACGCCCACCGTACATGGCACCCGCATACACGGAGGTCAGCATAATCAGGGCGGTTTCTGGTGCGAGTCCCAAACTGAACGCCAGCGGAATCAGGATGGCCACACCATTGGCTGGGCCTAATCCCGGCAAGGCGCCGATCAAGGTGCCTAGAAAAGCACCCAGCAAGGCGAACATTAGGTTATGGGGCTGCAGAGCAACGCCAAAACCATCCATCAAATAACCTAGAGTTTCCATTAGTTCATCTCCAGGAATGACAACAGACCCAGCGGCAAGGCGAGATCAAGTGCGAAGCTAAACAGAAAGTACACCACCACACCCGAAACTGCCCCGGTCATGTAAGCATTGAACGGCCGAGCCCCCATGCGCCAGCAAAGCGTTCCCACCGCCAACGCCGTGCTAATAATAAAGCCCAGCGGCTGAAGCAACATGGCGTAAAAGATCAGCACCACCACGGCGATAATCAGCTCGATACCGGTACGGCTCCATGGCCAGGCGTTGTCGGGATCAGGGCGTACAATCAGATAAAGGCTGGAAATTGCCAGCACCACGGCCAGCAACTTCGGAAAAGTGTCGGGGCCGACGGCTTCGGCCCCACCAAACGGTTCCGGGAACTGAGTCGCGGCCCAGCCGTACGCGACGGCCAGGACGATCATCAAGACCCCAAAGATGCGGTCGTTAAAGGTCATTATTGAATTAGCCCAATATCTTTAGAAAGCTGCTCAATGTCATTGATCTGGTTGAGTACGAATTCTTCAAACTCACCAGCGGTCATGTGGAAAGGCATCAAACCGTTCTGTGTCATGACACTCTGCCACTCTTCACTTTCATAAATAGTGTCCATGGCATCGGTCCAATACGCTTGCGCTTCTTCGGAGACATCCGCCGGCATATAAAAGCCGCGCCAGTTGGGGCCAATGGCATCGATGCCTTGCTCACGGGCGGTGGGGATGTCAGCCAAGTCACCGGGCAGGCGCTCTTCAGAGAGAACGGCCAGGACGCGCAAGTCACCGGACTCCATAAACCCTTGGGCTTCGGTTATATCACCGGTAAAGGCGTCCACGTGGCCACCGATCACCTGGGTTAATGCTTCGCCACCATTGTTGTATGACAGGTAGGCGACGCGCGGAAGGTTCTCGACATCAGCTGCCTGAGCAGCGATCAGCACTTTGAGATGATCCCAGCCGCCTTTGGCGCTACCACCAGCGAACTTGACGCTGCGCGGGTCTTCCTTGAGCGAGTCCATCAGTTCATTGAGGTCATCAATCTCGGAATCAGCGGCCACGGCGATAATCCCGTAATCCGCCCCTAGGGCACCGATCCAATTGACCTGATCGGCAGTCAACCCTGGGAATTGCCCTTGGGCCAGACGAGTGGTCGTGGCGGTAGACGCGGCAACCAGCAGGTGGTCGTCGCCAGCGCGCTTGCTGACGGTATGAGCAAACGCCACACCGCCACCAGCGCCAGCCATGTTGATGGTTTGTACATTCGCCGGAACTAGATCAAGTTCCTGCATGACATTCCCTACGCTACGGCAAGTAAAGTCCCAACCGCCGCCTGGGTCAGAGGGCGCAATACACTCTACCTTTCCTTCTGGCTCGAAGGCTGAAGCGGTACTGGAAAAGGTGGTAACAGCCGCTAGCGGAAGGCTCAGCAGAGTTAGGAGTTTAAAACGAGTCATGGCGTTCTCCACGTATCAGTGTTGTTGTGTGGGTGCGGTTGTATTGATGTTGTTGTGTGAGGCGTCTTATTGTGAGACTGCACGCCGCGAACGTTAGAAGACCACTGCCCTGACCGACAAGCTTGTGCGCATAAAAGACAAAAAGTTCTTTATGGGCATTTTGTTCATTTTGTTCACGCCTGTTTGCTTGCAGTACGCACTTACAGAGCATCTAGCCATTTGTGTGCCGTTGCTAACAATCGGTAGCGTCGCTCGGGCCTCCCTACATCACCATAGCCCAGCTCGGCACTCACCGCCTGCTCGGCGACCAGGAACTCTAGATAACGCCGCGCGGTCGAGCGGCTGGCGCCCATGATGCGTGCCATCTGCATGGCGGTAAGCGAGTCAGGGGCGCCAGCCAGTGAATCGATCACCCGGCGCAGCGTCAGCCGATCAATCCCTTTGGGCAGGGCTTGAGACAAGGTTTGAGTTTTAGCACGCGGCGTTTCGCCGGGCTTCAAGCGCGCCAGTACGTGATCCAATTCGTCCTGGCTCATCTCGACTCGATTGGCCAACGCCTCTCTCTCGCGACGAAAGCGGGTCAGCATCTGGGACATCCGCGCGGCCTCAATGGGCTTGATAAGATAGTCAAACACCCCACCGCGTAGCGCTTCGCTGATGGTTTCCACTTCCCGGGCGGCGGTAACCATCACGATATCCACATGCACATGGTCGCGGCGAATCGCCCATAGCAGCTCTAAACCCTCAACGTCGGGAAGAAAGGCATCCAATAAAATTAGCTGGATGCTGGCAGCATGCTCCGCCATGAGCGCTTTAGCTTCGCTGCCATTACGTGCCATACCCACTACATAAAAACCGTCGCTCTGTTCTATAAAGGCCCTGTGGATATCAGCAATGCGAAAATCGTCTTCAACGACCAAAATGCCGTACTGCCCATCAGACATTACTTTCCCCCTAGCCGTTGTGGTCACTGTTTTTGAAATTGTTGTTGAGACTGTTCTTGAGACTGTTCTTGAGACTGTTGTTAAAACTGTTGTTGATACTGCTGCGCGCACAGCGAACGGTCGAGCACTGCAATAAAGCAGGCGCCACCCAACTCACTCTCTTCCAGCGTCACCGCGCCGCCGTACTGGCGGCAGAGCCTGGCCACCAGCGCCAGGCCAATGCCCTGGTGCTTGCCAGTTTTGGTCGAGAAACCCTCCTGGAAAATCGACTCAGCAAATTGAGCGGGCACCCCCGGCCCGTTATCTTCCACTTCGATCAGCAGCTGTTCGCCCAAATCGGTAAAAAATAATCGCACTTTGGGCTCTTCACTCGGCCCATTCAGCGCTGCGTGACAGGCGTTGTCCAGCAGGTTACCCACCACGCTCATCATCACCTCTTGACCGGTGGGCGTTAGTGGGCAAGAGAGTGAGCTTTGCTCATCGATTTCCAGCGCCACGCCGAGCTCCCGCGCGCGGGTTAGTTTACCCAGTAGCGTGCCGCTAAGCACGGCGTCAGCCACGTTGCGCATTAAAAAGCTCATCTGCGCCTGGGCGCGCTCGGTTTCCTGATGGATCAGCGCCAGGGCTTCCTCGATGCGTTGTAACTGCAGTAATCCGGAGATGGTGTAAAGCTTGTTGGAAAACTCATGGGCCTGGGCGCGCAGCATATCCACATCGCGGCTGGCCTGGGTTAACGCTTGGGAGAGATCGACTATCTCACGACGGCTACGGAAGGTGGCCACCGCCCCTTCAATCTCTCCTTCGTACAGAATCGGCACCCGGTTGACGACAACAGGATGATCACCCAGCCACATTTCCTGATCGAATTCCTGCTCACCGCGACGGAGCACCTCCTGCAGCCTCGAATTGGGCACCACCTCACGAATGGGTTGCCCCAGCAGTACATGCTCGTCATCCAAGTTAAGAAAACGCCGCGCCTGCTGGTTGACCAGCGTGATATGCCCTTCTCGGTTAACCGCCAGGATGCCTTCGTGGATCGACTGCAGAATGGCCTCTTTTTCCATCGCCAGCCGCGCAATCTCGTAGGGCTCCAGGCCTAAAATGACCTTTTTAAGGTGCTGCGATAGCCAATAGGCACCGGCAAAGCCCAGGCAGATCATCAGCGCCACCAATATCCAGCCAAAGCTGTTATAGCGCGCCACGTCCATCTCGACGCGATCCATCATGAAACCGACGGACACCAAGCCAATAATATTGCCCTCTTCATCCCAGATAGGTGCTTTACCACGCATGGCGGTACCTAGTGAACCGGTTGCCTCGGAGACATAGAACTGACCATGGATCAGCGCCTGATCGTTATCTCCGCCCACCATCCGTTGTCCTATTCTTTCCGGCAAGGGGTGGGAGTAGCGGATGCTTTGGGCATTGCCCACCACGACATAGCGCGCCCCTGTTTCTTGGCGTACCCGTTCTGCCAGCGGCTGGATAATAAAAGCGGGATTAGGGATATCAAATGCGTTGATAATTTGCGGCATTGACGCCACCGTTTTGGCTACCGCCAGCGCCCGTTCGCCCATCTGCTGGCTAATGATTTCCGCCTTGCGGAGATTGAGATACGTGCCCTGTGCCAGTAGCATGCCCGCCAGCAATAGCCCCACCAGCAGCATTACCTGCAGGCGAAAGCTGCGTTTGTACCAACTGCGCCTAGCGCGGGTACGGCGCCAGCGCTGCAGCTCGGCGAGTGTTCGGGGGCGAGTAGCACTCATAGATAGACTCGAAATACATGACCGCACCATTATGGCACGCGCCAGCAGACGGCGTTAATCGCCGTCAACCTAGGCCTTCGTTCGCTGATATAATGCTCGATTGCCGAAACCAAGGAGGGATGTAGTGGCTATTGTTGCGAGAATTGTTCGATGGATGCTCTTGCTGGCCTGCTGGCCACTGTGGTTAACCGCAGCCTATGCCAACCCATTTTATGCCCCACCACCGCCTAAGGAAGATGCCCCCGTATTCAGTGGCGATGCAGAGCTTGGTTTTACCCACCTTTCAGGCAATACCAACAGTCAAACCCTGATTGGCAAAACGCGGCTGACGTGGCTGACTGGTAAGTTTACTTACTCCTTGCGTGGTGAAGTGCGCAATGTGAGTAAGGATAACGAAACCAGCGCCGAGCAGTACCTGGTCGCAGGACGCGAACGCTATGAACTGGATGGCCCCCACTACCTGTTTGGGTTTGCCCGCTGGGAGAAGGATCGCTTTGCCGGTTACGACCAGCAGTTGTCAGCGATTGGCGGTTATGGGCGCCAGATTCTTGAGAATGACACCCATACGTTGTCGCTGGAAGCGGGCCCTGGCTATCGTCACGATCGACTGCGCGATTACGACGATGAGCGCTTGATGGTGACCTACACCGCGCTGGATTACCGCTGGGAATTTTCTGACTACGCCGATATCGAGCAGGAAATGTCCCTTGAGTATACCGACCAGAACACGACGTCCCGCTCGCTAACGGCGCTCACCGCTAGGCTAAATTCAAAGCTGTCGCTGCGCCTATCCCACGAAATCAAGCACAACTCGCAGCCGCCCGACGACACCAGCGAACGCACGGACAGCACCACCAGTGCGTCGCTGCTTTATCGTTGGTAGCGCCTGGGCGGCGCTTCCCCTTGACGATCAGAAGTGGAATTTAACCAGCGCGCTGACGGCGCTTTCGGTGTCCATGACATCGTCGGCAAGGCCATATTTATGGTGCCAGTACGAGTACTCGATCCCGGCGTAAAGTACGCCTGGGTGGCCGCGATAGTGGCCCAAATCAAGTTTCAACTGCGGATTGAAATGAAACTCTGCGGCATGATCCGACGCCGCCGACGAGTAATCGATGTAGCCATCAAACAAGAAGCGCGACGCCCCTACCTCGAAAGGCGCTCCCCAGGTCAGCGTCAGCTGCAGGTCATCGGCGATTTCACTGTTGTTCACGTAATAGAACGTGCTATTGAAATACTGGGTTCCTGGCACGTCCCAGGCAAAGCTAACGCCCGTCAGGATATTGGTGGCATCGGTGCCGCCGCCAAATTCGTAAGTGCCCGCCAGCGATACGTCTTTAAGCAAACCCCGCTGCAAATCAACGCCGCTCAGCCAGCCAAGGCTTAACGCCGGGGAGAATTCGCCGTACAGGTCGTCGTCGCCATCGGCCCGGCCCCTCCCCTGATTGCGATCTACAAACAGAAAGGTGCCACCCCAGTCGTGCGCGGTGACGTTCTCAAACGTCACGTAAGTATCGGTGCGTTCCTCTCTGCCAAATGCTTGATACTGATCGCTATACAGCAGTGAGATACTCGAGTCTGAAAATAACTTCTCAGCCGATGCAAACGGTGATATCAACATGGCAGCGACTAAACCGGCTGTGGATAAATAATTCATGCGTTCCCCTCGTTCATAAAAGCTGACAATGCCAGCGAGTCAATACCACAACGATACGTTGCCGCTGCGGCAGTTAACGCCCCTGACCACGATGGGCCCAGGCGGTCATGCGTTTTTCTAATTGGGCAAACAGTTCGTACATCACCATCGCCATGGCGCTAATCACCAGCAGCCCGGCAAATACCAGCCCCATGCGCATTTGCGAACCTGCGCTCATCATCAAGTAGCCGATACCTTGATTGGAGGCGACGGTTTCCGACACTACCGTGCCTACAAAGGCCAAGGTAATCGCCACTTTTAGCGAGGCAAAAAAGTACGGCAGCGAACGCGGTAAACCGACCTTCAAAAGCACATCCATACGCCGCGCACCCAGTACGCGCAGCACGTCTTCCATCTCAGGTTCCAGCGTTGCCAGGCCAGTCGCGACGTTGACCACAATGGGAAAGAAGCAGATTAAAAAGGCGGTAAGAATCGCCGGTACCGAACCGATGCCAAACCAGACCACTAAGATAGGCACGAACGCCACTTTGGGAATGGCATTAAAGCCCACTAGCAGCGGGTAACAGGCGTTATATAGAAAGCGTGACGAGCCGATAATAAAGCCCAACACCAATCCCACCGCGACGCCCAGACCAAAGCCGATCAGCGTGGTCCAGAAGGTCTGCCAGGAATGCATAGCGATAGGCCCGGCGTAGGTCACCAGCGCTTGGGCGGTTTCCAGGGCGCTGGGGAGGATAAAGCTAGGCACATCAAACACCCGCACCGTGACTTCCCAGATGACGACCAGTGCGACCACTGCAATCCAGGGCGCCAGCCTTTCAATTAACTGATTATTTTTCGTCATAAGTGCGCCTTTCATTAAGTGCTACGTACGTTTATTAAGTACGGTTATTAACTACTGCCATTAAGTACTGCGCACTTCGCCAATCTGGGCGCGCAGTTCCTGCACCAGATCAATAAAGGGTTTTTGGTAAGTGGTTTCCAACGCCCTGGGGCGAGGAAGCTCGATTTGGCGACGCTCGATCACTCGCCCTGGGCGACAGCTCATGATGTAGACGGTATCGGCGAGAAAGGCTGCTTCGCGCAGGTCATGGGTTACCAACACCACGGTGAAACGCTGCGCTTCCCACAGGTCGCGCAGCACGCACCACAGCTCTTCACGGGTAAACGCATCCAGCGCACCAAACGGCTCATCGAGCATTAATAAGCGCGGCTGGTGAATCAGCGCTCGGCAAATCGACGCACGTTGCTGCATGCCACCGGAAAGCTGCCAGGGGTACTGGTCTTCGTAGCCTTCAAGCCCGACCGTTTTGAGCAGCTTGCGTGCCCAACCGACAAACTCTTCCCGGCGTTTGCGAAACTGATAGCGGTAGGGTTTAACGATTTCCAGCGGCAGCAAGATATTTTCAAGGGTAGTGCGCCAGGGCAGTAGGTTAGCGTTCTGAAACGCCATGCCCGATATTTTAAGCGGCCCGGTCACTGGCTCACCATCCACATTAATGGCGCCGCCAGTGGGCGACTGAAGACCCGTACACAGCTTCATGAAGGTCGACTTTCCACACCCGGATGGGCCCACGAAGGCCACAAATTCACCCTCGTGGATGCTCAAATCGATCGCTTCAATAGCATTGCCGCTGCCATCGTAGGCGTGACTCACGTTGTCAAAAGTAACAAAACCAGCCGCCATTCTTATTTGCCTTCTTGATCGAATAGTTGGCGTTCATCGCTCGGCGGGAGGTAGTGTGAATCGAACACTTGATCAGGCGATGGCAGCGTCGGCAGGTCGTAGGCATCGGCAACCAGCTGAATAGCTTCACGCAAGCGCTCTTCATCAACACCGCCAACGCCATACTCGCGTGCATCCGGGGTGTCTACCACGCTATCCAGGGCCAGTTTCAAGCGCCGGGTTTCCATGTCCACATCGATTAAACTATCGCGCTCTCGCACATACTCAATTGCCGCTTCTGGGTCTTCAAGTGTTTCCCCCAGGGCGCGATTGAAGGCACGCAAAAAGCCCTGCACGGCGTCAGGATGCTCCTCAGCAAACTCATCGCTGGCGATAATGGCATTTCCGTAAAGCGGCACCCCATAATCGGAGAATGGCATGATGGTGAGCTCATCTTCACTCATGCCACGCTCTTCAAGGTTGAGCAGACTGGTGAAGTAGAAACCGGTAATGGCATCCACATCACCACGGCTCAGCAGCGTTTCGCGTAGAGAGGGGTCGACGTTCTGCCACTCAACGGCGTCGGCTTCGAGATCATTGGCCTCGGCAAAAATCCCCCAGGCACGGTAGCCGGTATCAAAAGCGGGCGCGGCAATGGTTTTACCGGCTAAATCCGCCGGGCTTTCAATACCGCTATCTTTACGGGCAAAGACAGCCGCAGGCGTGCCGTCGTATACAATATAAACACCGCTGATGCCGGGGCCATCAGGGTTTTCGGCTAAAAACTCCACCAGCGCATTAAGATCACCAAATCCCATTTCGTAAGCACCAGAGGCAACGCGGTTAATCGCCCCCGCGGAGCCGCTACCGGAATCAATTTGTACATCAAGACCTTCATCTGCAAAGTAGCCGCGGGCTTCAGCCATTAGAAAGGGCGCCGCTGGCCCTTCAAAGCGCCAATCTAGTTGGAAGCGAATCGTTGTCTCTTCGGCCTGCCCCAGAGTAGGCAGCCACAAAAAAGCACTAGCGCCTGCTAGTGCAGTGCGTTTCAACCCTCGAATAACTGACAATGAAGCGTTCATAGCGAGCTCACCTTGTATACAAAAAACGTGCTGTATACTTAGCATGGACACTGCCAATTTTTAATAAAACAATTAAATTCAAATAGTTAACAGCCAGTCATATTAACTAATTGAGTATTTAGAAGATTTTTCATGCCCCAGTACTTGCTCCCAATGTCCCACATGCTTTATTAGGGTGCACTTAAATAGCATTGCGCACCAAACTAGTAACTTTATTAGACGTTGGTCTATATTGGCGTTATACTGTGCTTAGTTTCCTGTCCTCGCGCCATTCATTGAATGGCGCTTTTTTTTATCCGTAATTTCTCTGTGTTCGTGCATGACATGCTTAACGACGCACTTTGATAGGCTAGATTTCCGCTCCTTCCTGCTCCCCATAAGGTAATTTGATATGACCCAACCAAGCCCCAACGCTGAGGGCTCTCAACGGTTTTCGCTTGGCGATCCTATTGTGCTGATCTTGAGTATCGGCTTTATTGTCGCTTTTCTGGCGCTGTCGTTTTACGACGTAGCGCTGGTGGCGGATAGCATCAGCGCAGGCTTCGCGTGGACGGCGTTAGTTTTAGGTAGCTACTTTCAGCTACTACTTTTGATGACGTTCTTTATTGCCATCGGTTTAGCCATGACGCCAGCTGCAAAAGCGAAAATCGGCAATTTAGATGCACCAGAAATGAGCACGTTTAAATGGCTCTCGATCATTTTGTGCACTCTGTTGGCGGGTGGTGGCGTATTTTTTGCCGCAGGTGAGCCGATTTATCACTTTGTAGTAACGCCGCCCGCCTTTGATAGCGAAGCGGGCACTGCCGAAGCTGTTTCTGGTGCGCTAGGCCAATCCTTTATGCACTGGGGTTTTATGGCCTGGGCGGTACTGGGGTCATTAACTGCCGTGGTTCTCGCGCATGCGCACTACGTAAAAGGCCAGCCGCTGCAACCACGTACGCTGCTCTACCCGATACTCGGTGAGCGCTTAATGCGTGGTCCACTGGGCGGTTTAGTCGACGCCTGCTGTGTGATTGCGTTGGTGGCGGGCACGGTTGGCCCGATTGGCTTTCTGGCCACTCAGGTTAGTTTTGGTCTTCATGAGCTGTTTGGCCTGCCGGAAGGCTATACCGGCCAACTGATTATTCTGGGCATACTTGCCAGCATCTACGTGCTCTCCTCCATGAGCGGCGTACATAAAGGCATTCAAATACTTAGCCGGTTTAATGTGCTGCTGGCGCTGGCCATTGGTGCGGTGATTATTGTCTTTGGCCCAACCCTGTTCCTGGTCAATAGCTACGTTTCCGGTATGGGCGCTTATATCAGCGAATTCTTTACCATGGCGACCATGACCGCTGAAACCGCCCCTGCGTGGTGGATGCAGTGGTGGACGGTGTTTTTCTTTGCCTGGTTTATCGGCTACGCACCGGTGATGGCCATTTTTGTGGCGCGAATTTCCCGCGGTCGCAGCATTCGCGAAATGATTGTGGCGGTGGCGATTCTCGCCCCTATCGCCACTACCGTTTGGTTTACCCTGCTCGGCGGCTCGGGTATCTATTACCAGCTCACTGGCGTGATTGATTTAACCGAAGCACTTAATAACTTTCAGTTTGATGTCGCGACGCTGACCGTCGCCCAGGCGCTGCCCGGCGGCACCTGGATGGCACTGGCAATTTTAGTGCTGACGACGATTTTCGTAGCCACCACCGGCGACTCAATGAGCTATGCCATTGCTGTGGTCGGTGCGGGTCATGACAACCCCAGCCCAGTAATGCGAGCCTTCTGGGGCATCGCTATGGCGCTAATGGCAGCGGTACTGCTCTATATGGGTGCCGGTCAGATTGGCGCATTGCAGCAGTTTATCGTCATCACCGCCATTCCGGTGTCGTTGATACTGCTGCCATCGCTCTGGAATGGCCCTCAAGCGGCCTACGCCATGGCCCGCGAACAGGGCATTATTGAATAGGTAAGCCGCTCTGGCCCTGGCTACTTTATAACCCTTCCAGTAGGCGCAAAATCATCTGCGGCTGCTGGTTGGCCTGGGCCAACATAGCGATACCTGCTTGCTGAAGGATCTGTGCGCGAATCAGGTTTGAGACTTCCTGGGCGTAATCGGCATCCTGAATACGCGAGCGGGCGGCGGAGGTATTGATAATATTGCTATTGAGGCCATCGATCACGCTCTCAAAACGGTTCTGCACGGCGCCCATATAGCTGCGTTGACGATCTAGCCGCTTAATCGCCTCATCCACCCTATCAATAGGTTTTTCCGTCCCATTGCCATCATCCAGTACGCTTAAGCCTTCCAGCGCCAACCCCTGCAAGTCCATACCTTCAAAACGCACCGCGATGCTATCGCCAGCGTTCGCGCCAACCTGAATGTTTAATGATTTAGTCTCATTAACCAGTCCAATGCCATTGAAGTTACTCTGCTCGGCGATGCGGTCAATCTCTTCCAAGCGCTGGTCAATCTCGTCCTGAATCGAGACAAGATCATCAGACGAGTTGGTGCCGTTGGCCGCTTGTACTCTTAGTTCGCGAATGCGCTGCAGGTTATCGTTAATCTGATTGAGCGTGCCTTCCGCCGTTTGCACCATGGAGATGCCGTCATTGGTATTGCGAATTGCCTGAGTCATACCGTTGATTTGCGCCGTCATGCGGTTGGCAATCGCCTGTCCCGCCGGGTCATCTTTAGCACTATTGATACGCAGCCCGGATGAGAGGCGCTGCATAGCGGTCTGCATGGCTTGCTGACTGCCGCGCAGGTTATTTTGCACGGTAAGCGACATCAGGTTGGTATTAAGGCTGAGCAACGCACGCCTCCGGAGGAAGTTAACCGACCCAGACGCTGGCGGCTATAACGTTACTATCGGCCTAGCCATAAAAATCATAAGCGTTTTACTGGCTCAAGGGTGCGGCCGCTGCTAGCGAGAACTTCGTCGACCGGTACTTTGACATAGTCATGCTGGTAGTAACCCTCATCCACAACTTCCCCATCCCACGCCACCATATCGAGATCCATCGTGCGTGGCCCCGACTTAATCGCGCCGCGTACTCGACCCAACCGGTCTTCCACTTCCTTGAGATAGGCACGAAACGCTGCTTGCTCAAGTGAAGTGCTGACTAATAGTGCAGCATTTAAGAAATCAGGCTGCTGCTGATAACCTACCGGTGTTGTGCGTATCGCTTTTGAGCGCGCCAAGAGCTTGCACTCCTGGCTAAGGATCGTTAGCGCCTGATCAAAATAGTGCTCAGGGTCGATATTGGACCCCAGGGAGATCAAACATTCATGAAGGGAGACAGCCTGTTCGCTAGGCAATGTCGTGGGGGGCATGGCGACATCCTATGTTAGTGGCGTTTTCTAGGAAACATGGAACTACCCTATTGTGAGCCAGCGTTATAAATACCTCCAGGCCCCTGCCATGTTCAAGCTCTGTATAAGTTATTGACAAACGCTGCACTCACGCAGAGAGTTTTGCATATCCATAAAACGATAGGGAACGCTTTATGCATCAACAAGCTGCTTTGGTCACCGGCGGTGCCACTCGCTTGGGCCGATACTTTTCTGAAGCATTGGCCGACGCGGGGTATGACATTGCACTGCACGTTAATCACTCCCGCGAAGAGGCTGAAGAGGTCGCCAGCGGTATTCGCGCCAAAGGACGAGAGTGTGAAATATTTCACTGCGATTTTTTAAACGACGACCTAAACGTCTTAATACAGTCGGCAAAGCAGCGTTTCCCAGGGCTTAATTTGCTGCTGAATAGCGCCTCCGCCTATGAGCCTGCACCGATTGCCGGGACGGATCTGGCGATGCTGGAAGCTCAGTTCCGAGTCAATATGTTTACCCCGCTACTGCTGACGCGCCACTTTGCCGAGGTGGTTCAAGAGGGCCAGGTGATCAATATCATTGATAACAAAGTGGCCTATCACCAATACCCGTATGCGGCGTATTTACTATCGAAAAAGAGTTTAGCGGAGATGACCCGCATGGCGGCGCTTGAGTTCGCCCCGCGTATTCGCATTAATGGCCTTGCCCCTGGCGTGGTGCTGCCTGCCTCCCAGCGCACCAGTGACTATGTGCAGTGGCGTATTGAAGGCATTCCGCTGAAACAGCAGGGAGAACCCGCCCACCTTGTACAAGCACTGTATTACTTGTTGGACAATACTTTTGTAGCTGGGCAAATTCTGTTTGTCGATGGCGGGGAATCAATCAATATTGAGGGGCGACACTCGGAAAACTATACATTATAAGCATGCGTTATAAGCCGATGCTTCTTTAAGAAGCGGCAGCCCCTAACAATGAGCGTCGTTAAAACGCAACGAGGCCGCCCTAAGGCGGCCTCGCTTATGCTTACGGTGTCGTCAATCACACACTACCTTTCATCGACGTCATCGTGGTCAGGCTTAAGATGATCGGGTTCACGGGTTTGCTGAACACTCGCCTGGCTCTCTTCCTGCTCGATGGGCTTCTCTTCCACATCCTTCTCTTTAGCGGTTGACTCCAAGACCCGCACATTGGCAGGTGGTGTCTTCCCATTTTTGGTCTCACCAAAGTAGAGCGTGGTGTGTGGGAAGGGAATTTCAATACCCGCCTCATCAAAGCGCAACTTCACCAAGCGATTATAAGCGCGGCCAACACCCCACTGGTCGCCCGGCGTGGTTTTGATCACCACACGAATGTTCACGGAGCTATCCGCCAGGGCCACCACGCCAGCCACGGTTAGGTCAGCGAGCAGCTTATTCCCGTACTCTTCGCTGGCTTTGAGATCTTCAAAGGCCAATTGGAGCTGCTCAATAGCTTCGTCGATGCTCTCGTTATAGCCAATACCGTATTCGCCCACATGGTTGCCGTACTCACGCATGTAGTTGGAAACGGTGTCCACACTCGAGAACGGCACGATGTGATAGGTGCCAGACAAGTCGCGGATGCCGACCGAGCGAATGCTGAGCCGTTCGGCGGTACCTGTCACGCCACCTACCGTTACGACATCGCCGGTGTTCATGGCATTTTCTACCTGAATAAACACCCCGGTAATAACATCTTGCACCAGCTTCTGCGCGCCAAAACCAATCGCCAGACCGAGTACACCAGCACCGGCGATCAGCGGGCCAATATTGATGCCGATTTCCGACAGCACAATCATGCCGGTAATGGTCACCATGGCGATGGCCAGCGCATTACGGAACAGACTAAGCAGCGTTTTCGCCCGCGCGGAAGGTTCGCCGTAGCCGGTTTCCGGGTTGAGTTTATGCTCGATCAGGCTCGCCAGCCCCAGCCACACCGCTAGCGCGACAATCAAAATTACCGCGACACTGATCAAATTGCCGACCAAATTGGCACCACGTTCAGAGGCATACCAAGCGGCTAGATCAAACGCGCCCCAGGCGTTCAACACCATCATGATGACCACGATCAGAATGACGGTACGCAGCACACGCAGTGCATTGGGAACGTAACTATTCAGACGCTTTTCAAGCAGCGGCAGTTTGCGCCGCAGGTCGTCTGACAGCGTGATACGGCGGCCAATGGTCTGGGTAAGGAAGGACGACACCAGCAGTCCGACCACGATGGCGGCCAGGGACTTCAGGGTGGCAAACATCACAAAGGGTAGCGCATCGCCGGGCCGCGTTAACGTCAGCACAAACACGATTAAGAAATACAGCAGCGCGAACAGGTGCCAAGTGCGGGCAAATAGCTGCAGGGAAACACGGCTGGCGGTTAAGGTTGATTTTGCCGCCATATCATTCAAGTTATTGCGAATGCGGAGGCGGTTCTTAAGCACCACTGCCACGGCATAAATAAACGCCAACAGCATGATCAGCGTGCCGACTGCCTGGCCTAACGACGCCGCCACATAGAAATTAATCAACGGCACCACGACCATCAGGCCGTAACCTACCATGCCAATCAAACGCGCCAACCAGCGGTTCCAATAGGACGCTTCCTGGGTCGAAATAGGCAGTAGGCGCAGCCCTTCATAGTGTGAAGAGAACAGCATCCGCACCCCAGCTTTGAGCAACTCGATGACCAGGAAGGCATTTAAGAATAGGGAGGCGCGGGTAGACAGCTCACCCGCTTCACCAATCGCAAAGGTAGCTAATAGGTTGCCGCCTACGTAGGAAACGCTTACCAGCAGTACATCTATCACCGCCGCAATGGCCACACAGGTAATCAAGCGCAACACGGGTGTTAAGTTACTACCGTTCAGCGACCAGCCACTGATTTTCGTAAACAGCGGCTTCGCCAAGCGCCTGAAAATCATAAACATCGCAAATGTCGCGACAATCACAAGGCCCAGATTAATCGCCGCACTGGTGAACGCGGCCATGTCAAAGACACTATCGGCTTCTTGACCGGCGAACAGCCCGCCTACAATGCCAACCACTTGCTCAAACTGCCCGCCCACGTCGCTAACCACACGACTAGTGAGTTCGGCTAGCTGGCGCGGCAACGAGACATCCTCCGGCGCTATCTCACTGCCTTGAGCGGCAGCTTCTGGCGAAAGCTCATTGGCAATTCCCTCGGGCAGCGCTGAGGCTTGACTGCGCAACATCTCAATCAACTCTTGGCGCGACTGCTCATCTTCCAATAAATTGGCCAGCGCCTCGTAAGATGTCGGGGCCGAGGCTTCTGATGATGCCGTGCCTTCGGCGCTGGCCGATTCACTCGGCGTGCTCTGTGCCATGGCTGGCGTGGCCAATAGGGCAATCATTGCCAACAGCCAGACACCTAGCCAGGGTAGTAAACGAAGTGGCTTCACACCTTAACCTCCTTTTGGGTGAGTGTTCTTTTCAATCTAACGGCTGCCTACACTCTACACTGCCTGTGCAGCTTGTTAAAAAGTTGTACAGGGTAACATGCCTTAATTAATAAGACGTTTCACTGACACAGTGGCGCTAGCCAATAGTGCGCGAGCAGTAATATCACAGCGTAGCGGGCGCCCTTAGCGATCACAATCCACGCCAGCGCCCGCCACCAGGGCAGCCGGAACACGCCGGCCAACACGGTAAGGGGGTCGCCAATAATCGGCGCCCATGAAACCAGTAGGCTCAGTTCACCAAAGCGGTGATACCAACCCTCTGCACGGGCTAGGCTACGTGGCGAGGCAGGAAACCAGCGACGGTCTTGAAACCGGCGGGCATAGCGGCCTAATGCAACGTTGATCATGCTGCCCAGGGTATTGCCGGTAGTGGCGACTAGCCACAGCGCCAGCGGTGGTTCGCCCATACACCACAGCCGGGCCAGCCACACTTCGGACCCACCCGGTAACAGCGTCGCGCTGATGAGGGCGACAAAAAAAAGGCTCAGCATCAATTAGCGAACCTCGTTAACGTGGCACCTGGCCGCCCAACTGCTGGGTGATTTCATCGGCCGTTTGGCGAACCAGTGCGCCCAGCGTTAACAGACGCGCTTCAGGGATACGCGCCATGGGGCCTGAAACGGAAATCGCCGCCAGCGGGGTACTGTGTTCGTCAAAGACGCAAGCGGCCACGCAGTGCAGGCCGATCGCGTGTTCCTCTCGATCACAGGCAAAACCCTGAGCGCGAATTTGCTGGGTTTCCTCTTGCAGGGTCTCGGGCTGATAAAGCGTATTAGCGGTCACTCTGGCAAGCTCGCGGCCATCCAGCAATTGAGCTCGCTCATCATCAGGCATCCACGCCAGCAACGCTTTACCGACACCGGAGGCGTGTAACGGCGCGCGGGAGCCAAGACGGGTGATCATGCGCATCATCTGGGGCGACTCATGCTGGGCGAGAAACACTGCCGTTTCCCCATCGCGGATACCCAGGTTGGCGGTTTCGCCGGTTTCGGCCGTTAGGCGGCGCAAAAATGGCCGGCTGGTGGCCACCACGTCCCGCGCTTCAAGGAAGCTATTGCCGATGCGGAAGGTTTTGACATCGATTCGCCACAGGCCCTGCTCGTTCTCCTGGGTGACAAACCCCTGGCTTTGCAGTGCTTGTAACAGGCGATGGGTGGTCGATGGCGCTAATTCGGCCATTTCCGCCACTTCCGAAAGGGCGAGCCCAAGGGGGCTCGCCGCAAGATACTCCAGCAGCGTTAAGCCGCGTACCAGCGACTGGCTGTGCCCGCCGCTGGCTTTGGCGGTATTCGCCGGACGACCGACCGTCCTGCGCTTGGCTTCACTCACCTGGCGATCTCCTAAAAGGCGCTCCTAACTGAAAACGCCTTTGCTGACGGCGCCTTCCCTGAAAACATAAAGGGCGTCAGGATAACGTGCCAACACGGCCGTTGTCGCGTTTACGGAAACGAATTCCATTCATTCAATGGCGTTATCTTAGCGATGTCGCCATTGCGGTGGCCGTTTAGCCATAAACGCATCAATCCCTTCGCCCACATCCTCGGCTAACATGTTGCAGGCCATGGTTTCTCCGGCGAAGGCGTAGGCTTCATCAAGCGGCATAGCAAGCTGACGGGCAAACATGGCTTTTCCCGTTCGCACCGCCACGGCGCTTTTCGCGCAGATACTGGCGGTCAGTTCTTTCGTTGCCTCATCCAGCGCATCATCTTCGGCCACACGATTAATCAGCCCCCATTCCACCGCCTGCTCGGCGCTAATAAACTCGCCCGTCAGCAGCATTTCCATGGCGCGCTTACGTGAAACGTTACGCGACAGCGCCACCGCTGGGGTGGAGCAAAACAGCCCAACGTTGATACCGGAAACCGCAAAGCGGGCGCTGCGCGCCGCCACCGCCAGATCACAGCTCGCGACCAGTTGGCAACCCGCGGCAGTGGCGATGCCCTGAACTTTAGCAATCACCGGCACGGGAAGATTCACAATGGCCTGCATCACTTCGCCACAGCGGGCAAAAAGCGTTTGGTAGTAGGCTTTATCGGGGTTAGCGCGCATCTGCTTAAGATCATGGCCAGCACAGAAGGCTTTGCCTTCGGCGGCAAGTACCACACAGCGCACGCTGCTATCGTCGGCAATATCGGCGAAGGCGTCGTGGAGGGCTTGCAACATAGCTTCCGAAAGCGCGTTAAAGCGCTCTGGCGCGCTCATCGTCAGCGTTGTGATGCCCTGCTGGTCAAGGCGTTGCAGGATGGTGGCAGGTGAAGATAGCTCTTCAGAAAAGGATCCGTCAGAGGTGATGGGCATGGTGAACTCCTGAATGTGAGTAACACAGTGCCCATCAGTCTAGCGCACAAGCTTTGCGTGCAATGCTTGTGCGCTAGACCATTTTTATCAGGATTTTTTCATTAAGCGGGTATCACGGCCTAACGGGTGCGGCTCGCCGCGCGCTTTGGCGAGGTCAATTTGGCGCTGGCGCTCACGCGCAGCGTTGCGGGTCTTCTCCGGCAGCGAATCGATGCAGTGGGGGCAGCTAATGCCCGGCTCATACGCAGATGACTGCATATCCTCGGCGGAGATCGGCATGCGGCAGGCGTGGCACTGCTCGAACTCGCCTTTGCTCAAGTCGTGGCGCACTGTGACGCGGTTATCGAACACAAAACACTCACCTTTCCATAGCGACTGCTCTTCCGGGACTTTTTCCAGGTAGTTCAGCACGCCACCTTTCAGGTGATAGACCTCTTCAAAGCCCTCTTTAAGCATAAAGCTGGAGGCTTTTTCGCAGCGAATACCGCCGGTGCAGAACATGGCCACTTTTTTGTGCTTTTCAGGGTCGTAGTGCTCGCGCACGTACTCAGGAAATTCGCGGAAGGTGGTGGTCTTAGGGTCTATCGCCCGCTCAAAGCTACCTATCGCCACTTCGTAATCGTTGCGGGTATCGATCACCAGCACTTCCGGGTCGGCGATGATGTCATTCCAGTTTTCCGGCTCGACGTAGGTGCCCACGGTGTCGTTGGGGTCGATATCCGGTACGCCGAGGGTAACAATCTCTTTTTTGAGTTTGACCTTGGTGCGGTAGAACGGCGTTTCGTCGCAATAGGACTCTTTGTGATCAATATCGGCCAGGCGGGGATCAGCAGTCAGCCAGGTAAGCAGGCCGTCAATGCCTTCGCGACTGCCCGCCACCGTGCCATTGATGCCCTCTTTCGCGAGCAGCAGGGTGCCTTTCACGCCGTTATCGAGCATGGTTTGGTGAAGCGGTTCGCGCAGCGCTTCGAAGTCGTTCAGGGTGACAAATTTATACAGCGCCGCGACCACAATGGGCGGCGTTTGGGTAGGTACTGACATGTGAAGCTCCAGGTAGTCATCCTCGTAAAGGACGGACCGGGTTTATTAAGACGCGCATATTCTAGCGCAACCTGGCGCTGAAAACGTCGATTTATTCGACAGAAACGTACTGAAAGCTTCACCCCACGCGGCGTCAACGAGGCGTATATTGTCTCTATTCCACATCACATAACTTCGGAGTACAGCATGATTATTCGTCGTTCAAACGAACGCGGCTACGCCGACCACGGCTGGCTACGCTCATTCCACACCTTTTCATTTGCCAACTACGTTGACCACAACCATATGGGCTTTCGCGCCCTGCGCGTGATCAATGAAGACCGCGTCGCGGGCGGCCACGGCTTTGGTGCCCATCCTCACCGGGATATGGAGATTATCTCCTACGTGCTGGAAGGTGAGATGGAGCATAAAGACAACATGGGCAATGGCGAGGTGATGCGCCCAGGCGATGTGCAGCGTATGTCCGCAGGTACCGGGGTGCTGCATAGCGAGTTCAATCACTCCAAGACAAACGAGCTGCACTTCCTGCAGATTTGGATTGAACCCAAGCAGCTCGGCATTAAACCCAGCTACGAGCAGAAAGCGTTTCCTACCGCCGAGCGCCAAGGCCAGTGGCGGTTAGTAGCTTCTGAAGAGGGCCGTGAAGGTTCCGTGAGCATTAATCAGGACATGAACCTGTACGCGGGCCTGTTTAACGCTGGCGAACAGCCAACCGCGCCGCCTTCGCGCCACGCTTGGCTGCATGTAGTGAACGGTGAAATGGAAGTGAATGGCGAGACGCTAGGCGCAGGCGATGCTGCGGCGTTTACGCCAGATGAGTCGATTAGCCTCACCGGCAAAGAAGCAGGCGAAGTGCTGCTGTTTGATTTGGCTTGATCACCGCGTTGACTAAACCGCACCAACCAAAACGGCGCCTCTTGCGAGGCGCCGTTTTTACAGCCAACTTATTTAATAAAGGCTTTAGCTGTTTTGTGACGAGTAGAGCGCACGAATTTTCAGCGTGTAATC
Organism: Halomonas sp. MES3-P3E; assembly: GCF_002836035.1. NCBI lineage: Bacteria > Pseudomonadati > Pseudomonadota > Gammaproteobacteria > Oceanospirillales > Halomonadaceae > Halomonas > Halomonas sp. MES3-P3E. Next base: position 45,626 of record NZ_PJBT01000182.1, read on the forward strand.
TACCTCACGCAACGCTTCCAGCGCCTGAGGGCCGTAGGCTTTATCGACATCGATCACCACATAACCGACTTTCTCGTTGGTCTGCAGATACTGGCCTGAGATATTGATGCCGTTTTCAGACAAGACGCGGTTGATCTGTGACAGTACGCCCGGCACGTTGTCGTGAATGTGCAGTAAACGATGCTTGTCTGGGTGAGCGGGCAGCGCCACTTCGGGGAAGTTGACCGACGTCACAGTAGTACCGTTATCGGAATACGTGATCAGTTTTTCCGACACTTCGATACCGATGTTCTCCTGGGCCTCCAGGGTAGAACCACCGATATGCGGGGTCAGGATCACGTTTTCCAGGCCGCGTAACGGGCTCTCAAACTCTTCTTCGTTGCCTTTCGGCTCTACCGGGAAGACGTCAACCGCCGCACCGTTGAGATGGCCCGCTTTAAGCGCTTCGGCAAGCGGTTCGATTTCAACGACGCTACCGCGGGAAGCGTTAATAAAGATCGCGCCGGGCTTCATGGCGGCAATCTCTTTGGCGCCGATCATCCAGCGGGTAGAGGCAAGATCAGGCACGTGCAGGCTGATGACATCGGCACGACCCAGCAGCTCTTCAAGGCTTGCGACCTGGCTGGCGTTACCCATCCCCAACTTGGTGATCACATCGTAGTAAATTACGTTGAAACCCAATGACTCCGCCAGCACGGAAAGCTGCGCACCGATGCTGCCGTAGCCCACGATACCTAACGTTTTACCGCGTGCTTCGTGGGAATTCTTGGCTGATTTCAACCAACCGCCCTGGTGGGCACGGGCGTTTTTCTCAGGAATACCGCGCAGCAGCATAATCGCTTCCGCCAACACCAGCTCGGCCACCGAACGGGTATTGGAGTACGGCGCGTTGAACACCGCGATACCACGAGTAAGCGCAGCGGTTAAATCGACCTGATTGGTGCCGATACAGAAACAGCCAACGCCGACCAGCTTCTCTGCTGCCTCGAACACGCGCTCAGTCAGCTGTGTGCGGGAACGGATGCCGATGAAGTGAACGTCGCGAATCTTTTCGATCAGCGCTTCTTCATCAAGCGATGTGGGCAGATGCTCGATATTTTCATAACCGGCGTTGTGAAAATTGTCCACCGCACTTTGGTGGACGCCCTCGAGTAGCAGGATCTTGATCTTGCTCTTGTCCAGGGACGTTTTGGCCATGGCTGAATCAACCTCTATGGTCGGCGGCATGCGCCGTGTATCGGTTCACGGGAGGCGCATATCGTAGCACAGACCGCCCCATTCACGCCGGGTCAAGATGATGAAAAGTGTGCGTACTGACAATGAATGAACCGCAAGTCGTTACCACAAGCGTAGGCTGAAAGGCAGACGCCACCCCCAGGCGTCGGTGTATACTGTGGGCCTATTTCAGCTTATTTTAAAAAACATACCGGTTTGCAGGCACACCCCAATGAGCGACACGACATCACCTCCGCAGGATTTTGCCGCGACGGTTGAGCAACTCGAAACCATCGTTGAACGTCTTGAGTCAGGCGAGCTCTCATTGGAGGATGCGCTGACCGCGTTTGAACAGGGCGTGCGGCTAACCCGCGATGCCCAGCAGCGGCTGGATAGCGCCGAACTTAAAGTGCGTGCACTGAGTGAAGACAGCGAAGGCCGCTTGAATGTGGCGCCTTTTGCTGGCCCCGACGACCCCAAGGATGCGGCCGACGAAGAGAGCAAGGAGACGCCCCCATGGTAGCCACCCAGCCGAGCCAGCTTGCCACCCTGCGCCACAGCAGCAATAGCCGCGTAGACGCCACCCTGGCGGCTCTGTTTGATAGCCGCCCGGCGGTAGCGCCACGGCTTGAGGCAGCCATGCGCCACGGCTTGCTAGCGGGAGGCAAGCGCCTGCGCCCACTGCTGGTGTACATGGCCGGTTATGCACTTGGGGCAGACGACGAGGCGCTGGATGCTCCCGCCGCGGCGATCGAGTTAATCCATGCCTACTCGCTGATCCACGATGATTTACCCGCGATGGATGACGACGACCTGCGCCGCGGCCAGCCCACCGTGCATAAAGCCTTTGATGAAGCGAGCGCGATTCTGGCTGGCGATGCTTTGCAGGCGCTAGCCTTTGAAGTGCTGGCCGGTACCGCTCATCCTCGGCTGGGCAGTTTAGTCCATACGCTTGCCTCAGCCGCTGGCCGCGACGGCATGGTGGCAGGGCAGGCACTGGATTTAGACGCCGTTGGTGGTCACCCGGATGTCGATGCTCTTGCCCACATGCACGCCCATAAAACCGGCGCGCTGATTGTTGCCGCTGTGCGCCTCGGCGGCTTAGTAGCCGTTGCCGACGACGACCCCCGTTTAACCGCGCTTATTCGCTACGCGCGCGCCATTGGTCTAGCCTTTCAGATTCACGATGACATTCTGGATGTAACCGGCGACACCTTGACCCTAGGCAAAACGTCAGGCGCCGATGCCGCCCGAGCCAAGCCCACCTACCCCAGTCTGCTGGGATTAGAGGGCGCTCAACGTAAAGCGCACAGCCTGATTGACGAGGCTATTGCCGCGCTCGCCCCTCTGGGCGAACGTGCTGCACCGCTGGCCGACTTAGCCCACTATATGATTGAGCGTGACTACTAAACGATGTCCTTGAATACGATGTTCTTGAATACAATACCCATGAAAACATGCCTATGAAAACATGCCCATGAAGCTGTTCGACGAGATTCCCCGTGAGCGGCCCGCAACGCCGCTGCTCGACTCCTTTGATCACCCCGCTGCCCTGCGGGCCATGAATGACCAACAGCTCGCCCAACTGGCTGATGAGCTGCGTGCTTACCTGTTATATAGCGTGGGCGTGTCGGGTGGTCACTTTGGCGCCGGGCTCGGCGTGGTCGAGTTAAGCGTTGCCTTACACCACGCCTTCCATACGCCCGATGATCGCTTAGTCTGGGACGTTGGTCACCAGGCTTATCCGCATAAAATACTTACTGGCCGTCGTGAGACGATGTTGAGTATTCGTCAGCACGGCGGTTTGGCTGCGTTTCCGCGCCGTGCCGAATCCGAGTACGACACCTTTGGCGTTGGCCACTCCAGCACGTCGATTTCGGCGGCGTTGGGTATGGCGCTGGCGGCCAAGGCACAGGGAAAGAAGCGGCGCGTGTGTGCAATCATTGGCGACGGCGCGCTAACCGCCGGCATGGCCTTTGAAGCCCTGGCCCACGCAGGCCACGTAGACGCCAACCTGCTGGTGGTGCTTAACGACAACGAAATGTCGATTTCCGAAAACGTCGGCGGCATGGCGACCTATCTTGCCCGCGTGCTCTCCAGCAAGCCCTATCTCAAAATACGCGAAGAGGGCAAAAAAGTGCTTTCTCATTTGCCCGGCGCGCTTGAGCTTGCCCGGCGCACCGAAGAGCATATGAAAGGCATGGTCAGCCCCGCCACGCTGTTTGAAGAGATGGGTTTTAACTACGTTGGCCCCATTGATGGCCACGACCTCAACGCGCTAACCGATACGCTGGAAAACCTGCGCGACCTCGACGGCCCGCAGTTCCTGCATATCAAAACGGTAAAAGGTAAAGGCTTCTTGCCTGCAGAGGCCGACCAGATTGGCTATCACGCCATTACCAAGCTGGAAAAGCCCAGCGCTGCTGCCAGTAACGGCGCCGCCAAAAAACCCATTATTAAACAAGCCGCAGCCAAGAAAAAATACTGCAATGTGTTCGGTGATTGGCTCTGTGATATGGCTGCGGCTGATTCGCGCTTGATGGGCATTACCCCCGCGATGCGCGAGGGCTCCGACCTGATTCGCTTCTCTAAAGAGTACCCGCAACGCTATTTCGATGTCGCGATTGCCGAGCAGCACGCCGTCACGCTCGCAGCAGGTATGGCCTGCGAAGGCATGAAACCAGTGGTGGCGATTTACTCTACCTTTCTACAACGCGGCTACGATCAGTTAATTCATGATGTGGCGGTGCAGAACCTGGATGTCACCTTTGCCATTGACCGTGCAGGCTTAGTGGGCGAAGACGGCCCCACGCACCACGGCAGCATGGATCTCTCGTTCCTGCGCTGTGTGCCCGGCATGGTGATTCTGGCCCCGGCGGATGAAGCCGAATGCCGCGCCATGCTCAGTGCGGCTTACCATCATCCTGGCCCCGCTGCGGTGCGCTACCCACGCGGCACCGGCCCCGGCGTGGAGATTCCCGCCCACCTTGAGCCGCTAACGATTGGCAAAGCCGAGGTACGCCGAAACACCTCAAGCGACGGCGTTCGCATTGCGCTGTTGGCGTTTGGCAGCATGAATAGCGCTGCCGCCGACGTCGCCGAACGGCTCAATGCCACCCATATCAATATGCGCAGCATCAAGCCACTCGATCGGGATGCGGTGCTACACGCCGCCGACGAACATGAACTGCTGGTAACACTGGAAGAGAACGTGATTGCGGGTGGCGCAGGCAGCGCTGTCAATGAGTTGCTCCACGCCGAAGGCGTTCAGGTGGAAGTGCTTAATCTCGGCTTGCCTGACGCCTTTGTCGAGCACGGCACGCCAGCGCAGCTACTTGCCGACTGCCAGTTGGATATTGAAGGCATCGAGCGCGCTATTCGTGTCCGGCTGCCCTAAAACTTATTGCTATTCGGTTGCCATCAGGCATTACCTTTAAACTACTTTTGAGATTTATATGCTACTGCTTATTGTTATTTTCGGCCTGATCGGTCTTGCGTTTGGTGGCCCGGTGGGGCTTCTGATTGGCGGCGGCTTGGGCTGGTGGTTGGGGCGACGCATCAGTCGTCGCTTGAATATCGCCCGAATGCGTATTCAGGAAGGTTTTCTTGAATCGATCTTCTCGGTCATGGGCTGCCTGTGCCAAGCCGATGGCAAAGTAACCGATGGCGAGCTGGATGTAGCCGAGAAACTGTTTGATCAGATGCATCTGCAGGGTGAACAACGCGCCAAGGCCCGCGCCGCCTTTGAGCGTGGCCGCGCCGATGACTTCAACTTAGACGCCGAATTGGCCAATGTTAACCGCCTCACCCAGCGTCAACCGGTGCTGCGCCAAGTGTTTATCCAAGTCCAGCTTTCGGCCATCGCCGCGGACGGTGTGCTCCATCCAGCTGAACAAGAGATGATCCTGCGCGTTGCCCGTGGCGTGGGTTGCAGCGATACCGAACTACAGCAGATCGAAGCGATGCTCCACGGCGCTGCTGCTAACTCCCAAGGCGCCAGCGAAGAAGCCCTAAAAGATGCTTATCGCGTACTGGGGGTTTCCGATGACGCCAGCGATGCTGAGATCAAGAAGGCTTACCGTCGTCTAATGAGCCAAAACCACCCCGACAAATTGGCGGGTAAAGGCCTGCCCGACAGCATGCGCGACATTGCCCAAGCGCGTACCAGCGAAATCGGCAACGCCTACGAGCGTATACGTACGGCGAGGGGCAGCGCCTAAAGGCAGCCTTAACAACAAGATAATCGACAGGTTCGCTAACGCCCGCTAGATTGAAGCATCGACTGTTTTCGTCAGGAGCACGCCATGATCACGCTGTATAGTTTCCCCCAGTCGCGCTCGTTAAGAGTGGCGTGGGTACTTGAAGAGCTTGGCCTTGAGTACCAGTGCCAGCACGTGGCGCTGGATAAAGGCGAGGGCCAAACGGTCGAGCATTTGGCGCGCCACCCGGACGGCAAGGTACCGGTCATTGAAGATGGCGATGTGCATCTATTTGAGTCGGCGACTATTTGTCGCTATCTGGCCGAGACCTATGGCGATGGCACACTGCTGCCCAGCGACCCCGCGGCCCGTGCCCAAGTTGATCAATGGCTCAGCTTTATCGTGACGGAAATTGAGCAGCCGCTGTGGAATCAGGCCAAGCATAAGTTTGCCTTGCCCGCTGATAAGCGCGTTCCTGCTATTTTGCCAGTTTGTGCCTGGGAATTTCAGCGTGCAATAAGTGCCCTGGCGCGCCGTTATAACGGACAGGAATATCTGGTAGGTAACACCTTTACTCTGGCGGATCTGTTTCTGACTCATACCCTTTCCTGGGCGGCCAGCATGAAGCATCGCCTGCCCGAGCCGCTACTAGCTTACCGCGAGCGGCATATCAAGCGTCCCGCCATGGCTAAAGCCGTCGCGCGTGAGAAAGCCGCCGCTGAGGGTTAAGCAGACGTAGCGGGGAGAACCGCGCTATAAATAGCAAAGTAGTGGCAGACGCTTCCAGCGATCACAAACAGATGCCAAATAGCATGGTTATAGGGGATGGCACGCACGGCGTAGAAGATAACCCCGAGCGTGTAGGTGATGCCGCCCGCGGCCAGTAGGGTGATGCCGGTTGATGACAAATTGGCCGCCATTTCTTCTGCGGCGAGTAATATCATCCAACCCATCAGCAAATAAATCGTGACGCGCAATACCGCAAAGCGATGCGGCCAACATAGTTTGCAGACAATGCCCGCCAACGCGAGCGACCATACAGCAGTAAATAGTATCCACCCGGTGGGGCCGCGCATGTTCACCAATAAAAAAGGCGTGTAAGTACCCGCGATGAGGAGATAAATCGCGCAGTGGTCAAGTAGTTGAAAACGCAGCTTCCAACGCCGATGCGGAATGCCGTGATAAAGGGTCGAAGCGGTATACAGCAGTACCAGCGTAGTGCCGTACAGGCTAAGGCTAACCACCTTCCATGGGTCGACGTGCGCCGCTAAGCTCGCCACTACGAGCAAGACCACCATACCTACCAAACTAAGCGCGGCACCAATCCCGTGGGTAATACTGTGCAGCCACTCTTCAATAACGCTGAATTCGCCCAGCGAGTCGTCGATATCGGTATTTTTCAAACTTGGCACCTCTAAACGCCCTTATTAACTTATATCAGTCATGTAAAAAATAGCGAGTAGCTGACTATAAAGAGAGTGCTAGCGGCAGTTTGTTCCTTAGTTTAAGCAAATAGAAACAAAGCAACTAAAGCCGAGCCCGAAAAATAAAGCCAGGCTCGGTATTGATTGGAGAAGAAATTCTACCAATGCACGCAATGGGAATCTTTTTAAAGCGTTGGCGAGGGTAAAGCATCCTGCATATCGGCGGGCACTTGAAAACCTAGCGCAGCACCGCTCGCACTTGCTAACCCTTGGGGAAAGCCACTTCGATAGCGGTAATCAGGAGTAGCGCCCCCTTGATAGGCATGGCGCTGGCTCAACGCCTTGGCACAGGCATAATCAATGGCAGTGAGAATACCCACCGCGGTTAACGCCAGGTAAACGTTCTGCTTCTTGGGATTATGCTTATCCTTTAGTGCAAAGGAGAGGGCCGCAAGATCTAACACATCGCCGCCAACGCGGCTCCATATTGCAGGTGTAGGGTTATCTGAAAGCGCGCCGATACCACTTATTACACCTCTCGCCCCGCAGGCACGCAGGCTGTTTTCGCTGCCTTGCATACCGAGCTCACGGGTAATCCTTTCTGGCGCTAGCAGTTGATAAAGCCCGACACCCAGGCTTAGCCAGCCGAGCCCCCGCGCCAGTTTATCCGCTGAGCTTTGCGACTGGGTCATGTCTGTGTGCTTATGCATACCTACCTCCATGTCGGTGTATTCAAGGCTGAAGAATTACCTTGACGCAACCATCCTGTTTATCGCGGAAGGTCTTATACATTTCGGGCCCTTGCTCTAGGCCAACGGAGTGAGTAATAACAAATGAGGGGTCAATTTGGCCCTCTTCAATACGCCGCAGCAGATCATCGGTCCAGCGATTAACGTGTGTCTGGCCGGTACGCACCGTCAGCCCTTTATTCATTAACGCACCAATAGGGAGTTTATCCACCAAGCCCCCATAGACGCCGGGAATAGAGAGCACTCCCGCAGGGCGACAGACGTAGATCATTTCGCGTAATACGTGGGCTCGGTCGGATTCCAACAACATGGCTTGTTTAACGCGATCGTACATGGAGTCCAGCGAACGGGTAGCGTGTGCCTCCAGGCCCACCGCATCAATACACTTTTCTGGCCCCTTACCGTTGGTCAGGTCTTGCAGGCGGCTCAGCACGCTCTCTTTATCAAAATTAATGGTGATAGCGCCGCCCGCTTCTGCCATGGCGAGCCGCTCGGGGACATTATCGATCACCACCACTTGCTTTGCGCCCAGCAGCACAGCGCTGCGAACACAAAACTGGCCTACCGGCCCAGCGCCCCAAACAACCACCGTATCGGTAGGCTGAATGTCACACTGCACCGCCGCCTGCCAACCGGTGGGGAAAATGTCGCCTAGGAAGAGTACTTGTTCGTCAGTGAGCGTACTGGGCACTTTAATATGGGTGGTATCAGCAAATGGTACCCGGACAAATTCAGCTTGGCCGCCTGCGTACCCGCCAGTGAGATGGGAATAGCCAAATAATCCCGCACCACCATGCCCAAACGCCTTATCAGCCAATGCTTTATTGCGATTAGAGCGCTCACAGACTGAATAATTGCCACGCTGGCACTGCTCGCATTCACCACAAAAGATAGTGAAGGGAATTACGACACGATCACCTACCTTTAAATTCTTTACTTCGCTGCCTACCTCCATCACTTCGCCCATAAACTCATGGCCAAGCACGTCTCCCGACTCCATAGACGGTATGAAGTGATCGTAAAGGTGGAGATCAGAGCCGCAAATAGCACAGCTACTTACATTAATGATAGCGTCGCGTGGGTGCTCAATTTGTGGATCCGGTACCGTGTCATAGCGAACGTCGTTTTTACCATGCCAGCAAAGTGCTTTCATCGTCGCTTCTCCTTAACCTTTATACCCCTGGGTTAGCATCCTGCTATGTATCAACATAGCTCAGTTGCCGGGCAAAAAAGCTTAAAAAAAAGCAAGTTTCCGGATCGGTTATCGCCTTATTCGCTAATCATCACCCCTTACGTTCAATATCCACATCGCTGGCTTGGGTAAAGTCATCCAGGGCCATCATATGGCCGAGCTTGCCCGCTTTAGTGGCAAGGTACTGCTCGTTATGCGGGTTCAGACCGGTGGTGATCGGTAAGCGCTCCACCACGTTCACTCCATCGCGGGTCAAAGCATCCACTTTGCGTGGGTTATTAGTCATCAACCGTAGTGAGGTAATGCCGAGATGGTTGAGCATAGGCACGCACAGATCATAACGGCGCATATCAGCACCAAAGCCAAGCTGCTCGTTAGCTTCGACCGTGTCAGCTCCTTGGTCCTGCAGATGATAAGCGCGAATTTTATTTAACAGGCCTATGCCACGGCCCTCTTGGCGCAGATAAAACAGCACCCCACGCCCCTCTTCCGCGATACGCTTGAGCGCTTCCTGCAGCTGGTAGCCGCAGTCGCAGCGCATGGAAAAGAGCGCATCGCCGGTCAAACATTCAGAATGTACCCGCCCCAGTACCGGTGCGTCGCCGGTCACATCACCCAGCGTTAAGGCGATATGATCCTTGCCAGTGGCCTCATCTTCGAAGCCATGCATCGTAAAGGTTGCCCAGGGGGTGGGCAGTTGGGAAGCGGCAATAAAGCGAATGGTCACAGGTTACCTCGCTGATTGACCAAACCAGTTAACCACACCAGTGTTGGCAAAATGGGCAAGTATTCTAACAGGAAGCGGCGCCCGCCTCACGATGGCAACGCAGCTAAAGTTGGCTAATTAGAGGAGAAAAATTGATCGGGTGCGACGATTTTTTGCCACCGGTTACGCCGCCCTAGCGCCTATCTTCAAGTACAATTGCTCGCATATGGTTTCCAATACGACCCCAAGTACTGTTTCAAGTACTGTTTCAAGTACGATGCCAAGCACTGTTACAAGTACCATGCGGGCAAATTTCTTAAGAGCAAGCATTTATGACCACCACACCGTTACAAAATGACCGTTTCCTTCGCGCATTAGCGCGCCAGCCCGTTGACCGCACACCCGTATGGATGATGCGCCAAGCGGGCCGCTACCTGCCGGAATACCGCGCCAGCCGTGCCGATGCGGGCAGCTTTATGGACCTGTGCCGTAATCATGATCTGGCCTGTGAAGTCACCATGCAGCCTTTAGAGCGCTATCCGCTGGACGCCGCGATCCTGTTTTCGGACATTTTAACCATTCCAGATGCCATGGGCCTGGGGCTCTACTTTGAAACCGGCGAAGGCCCCAAATTTCGCAAAACCGTGCGCACGCAGGAAGAAGTCGCTGCACTGAGCGTGCCCGATGCCGAGCGTGACTTGGATTACGTAATGCGTGCGGTGTCGACCATTCGCCGCGAGTTGAACGGCCGCATGCCGCTGATTGGCTTCTCCGGCAGCCCCTGGACCCTGGCGACTTACATGGTGGAGGGCGGCTCAAGCAAGGATTTCCGCCACCTGAAAACCATGCTTTACGATACGCCAGATACCATGCACCAGTTGCTGGATACACTGGCCCATGCGGTCACCGATTACCTGAATGCGCAGATTCGCGCTGGCGCCCAGGCGGTACAGATTTTTGATACCTGGGGCGGCGCGCTATCCACGCCTGCGTACCTGGAATTTTCGCTGCGCTATATGGAGCAGATCGTTTCAGGATTGATTCGCGAACACGACGGTCGTCGCGTGCCGGTGATTCTGTTCACCAAAAACGGCGGCCAGTGGCTTGAGCATATCGCTTGCGCCGGTGCCGATGCCCTGGGCATCGACTGGTCTACCGAGCTTTCCGATGCCCGCGCCCGCGTTGGCCATAAGGTCGCACTGCAGGGCAACCTGGATCCCAACGTACTGTTTGCCCGCCCCTCGGCTATCCGCGCTGAAGTGGCCCGTGTGCTGGAAAGCTACGGCCACGGCCCTGGCCATGTGTTTAACCTGGGCCACGGTATTAGCCAGTTTACTAACCCGGATAACGTCACCGCCTTCATGGAGGCGCTGCATGAGCTCAGCCCACAATACCATCGGGATATCCCCACCCAATCACACACCCCGCATTCAGGAGCCAATTGATGAGCGAATTACGCGACGACCAGTGGTTTACCGAAGTCTTTGATAGCCATGGCAGCGCCTTCTCGCTGAAAATCTCTGAAAAGCTGCTGGATGTGCAGAGCCAATACCAGCACCTGGAGGTCTACGCCACAGAGACTTACGGCAACCTCATGGTGCTGGACGGCTGTGTGATGCTGACTGATCGCGATAACTTCCTCTATCACGAGATGATTGCGCATCCGGCCCTGTTTACCCATCAAGACCCTAAACGGGTGGTGATTATCGGCGGTGGCGACTGTGGCACTTTAAAAGAGGTACTTCGTCATCCAGGCGTTGAGAAAGTCACCCAGATTGATATCGATGAAGAAGTGACGAAAGCTTCTGAGCGCTTCTTCCCCTCATTGGTAGAATCGAATAATGATCCGCGCGCTGAGCTGTTGTTCGCTGATGGCGTGAAGTGGGTAGACGATGCACCTGATGAGAGCATTGATGTATTGATTATCGATTCAACCGACCCGGTCGGCCCTGCGGAAGGGCTGTTTAAAACCGACTTTCTCAAGCGCTGCCACCGTATTTTGAAAAGCGGCGGCGTGATGGTACAGCAGAGCGAGTCACCGCTTTACCACACGGGTTCAATCATTCGTGAGCTACGCCACGATATGCTGGAAGCGGGTTTTGACAGCGTCGCCACCCTGCCCTTCCCGCAGCCGGTGTACCCATCAGGCTGGTGGAGTGTGACATTGGCGGGTAAAGCCATTGATGTGAATGCGTTCCGCGAGCAGGCAGCCGCCAGCCACGAGCTGCCGCTTGAGTACTACAGCATTGATGCCCATCGCGGCGCGCTCGCCCTTCCTCCGTTTATGCGCAAGGCATTCGCGACCGAATAAACGTCCGCCCACCGCGTATCTTTCTGTCACCACTCACCTCAGCTTGCCCTACAAAGGTGCAAAGCGAGGTGGGTGGTAACATTTTTTTGCACCTAGACGTTCGTCTCGAATTCATTGAGTAGCGTTGAAAAGCGCTGAATTCACGCCTGTACCCTTGTTGGCATCTTCCTTGCTAGGTTTAGTTACATGCTACGGCATGCATAACTATTTTAATGACGGTTGTTAATCACTTCGAGGGAAACTAAATGTTCAATAAAAAACACCTGGCGCTTCTGGCGTCCGCTGGTTCACTGAGCCTAGCGGGAATGGCGACTGCTCAAGCCGACACCTTAGAAGATACTATTGAGCGTGGCGCCGTTCAGTGTGGTGTGAGCGATGGTTTGCCGGGCTTCTCAGCACCGGATGACGACGGTAATTGGCAAGGTCTGGACGTTGATGTATGCCGTGCAGTCGCCGCAGCGGTTCTCGGCGATTCAGAAGCCGTTAACTACATTTCTCTAAATGCCGTTGAGCGCTTCACCGCCCTGCAGTCTGGTGAAGTCGATGTACTGTCACGTAACACCACCTGGACCACCACGCGCGACACGACTCTGGGCCTAAACTTCACCGGCGTTACTTTCTATGATGGCCAGGGCTTCATGGTTTCACGCGATCTGGGTATTACCAGTGCCGATGAGCTAAACGGCGCCTCTATCTGCATCCAGTCGGGTACCACCACCGAGCTGAACCTGGCGGACTACTTCCGTGCTAACGACATGGAATTCAACCCGATCGTATTTGATACCTCTGAGCAAACCGTGGGTGGCTATCAAGCCGGCCGCTGTGACGTTCTGACCTCTGATACTTCTCAGCTTGCAGCGCTGCGTATCCAGCTAGACGATCCTTCTGCCTCGATGATCCTGTCTGACGTCATCTCCAAAGAGCCGCTAGGTCCTGTGGTTCGTCAGGGTGACGATCTTTGGTTCAACATCGTGAAATGGTCACTGTTTGCGATGATCAATGCTGAAGAGTACGGCGTCACCAGTGAAAACGCTGAAGAGATGCTTAACTCTGAAGATCCCAACATCGCTCGTTTGCTGGGCCAAGACGGCAACTACGGTGAAGGCATGAACCTTGAAGCTGACTGGGCTTACAATATTATTAGCCAAGTAGGTAACTACGCTGAAAGCTTTGAACGTAACGTCGGCATGGGCTCTCCGCTTGAAATCGAGCGTGGTGTTAACGCTCTGTGGACAGACGGCGGCTTCCAGTACGCTCCCCCGATTCGCTAAGCGTCTCGCTTGACCCCGGCCCGCCGCTCTCTTTGCAGGTATCTGTTTAAAGGGCATGGCGGGCCATCTGATTGACCTTCCGTGTAGCGGAGACGCCATCCATGTCTGTTAGACCCAACGTTCGCCCCGTCGGCCACAAGCCGCCGTTTTGGCGAGACCGCGCTAAGCGCGCACTTATTTTTCAAATCATTTTAGTCGCCGTTGTGGCGGCTTTCCTGATCTATATTATCGGCAATACCCAAGCCAACCTGAATGCCCGCGGCATCACCACAGGCTTTAGCTTTTTGGGCAACACAGCCGGCTTTGGTATTGGTCAAACCTTAATCGAGTACTCCTCCCAGAGCACCTACGGCCGCACCTTCGTGATCGGCTTGCTCAATACGCTGCTGGTCGGAGGGCTGGGTGTCATTGCCGCCTCAATTATCGGGTTTATCGTCGGCATTGCACGGCTATCGCCCAATTGGTTGATCGCCAAGTTAGCCAACGCCTATATCGAAACCTTTCGTAATATCCCGTTGCTGCTGCAAATTTTCTTCTGGTACTTCGCGGTACTACGGACCTTACCCAGCGCTAGAGAGAGCATGGCGTTTGGCGAAGCCATTTTCCTGAACGTGCGCGGGTTGTACTTGCCACAACCGCTGTTTGAATCAGGCTTTGGATTGATCCCTGCTACTTTTGTGGTAGCGATCATTGCCAGCATTGCGTTGGTCATCTGGAATAAGCGCCGCCACGAAGCGACCGGCAAACGCATACCGGTTTTCTGGATCTCGCTGGTGATTATTTTTGGCCTACCACTGCTGGTACTGGTGGCGACCGGCGTTCCGGTCACTTGGGAAATGCCGGTACTGCGTGGTTTTAACTTCGGCGGTGGTATTACTATCATTCCCGAATTTTTGGCCCTGTGGCTGGCGCTTTCCATTTATACCGCATCGTTTATTGCTGAGATTGTGCGCTCGGGCATTCAAGCGATTCCCCATGGCCAAACCGAAGCGGCCCAAGCACTTAGCTTGCCGCGAAAACTCGTTCTGCGCCTGGTGGTGATTCCTCAAGCCTTGCGCGTCATCATTCCGCCGCTCACCAGCCAATATCTCAACCTGATTAAAAACTCCTCTCTGGCCACCGCCATTGGTTACCCCGACCTGGTGTCGGTTTTTGCTGGCACCACGCTCAACCAGACCGGTCAAGCAATCGAAGTCATTGCCATGACCATGGCGGTCTATCTCATCATCAGCTTGCTGGTGTCCATGCTCATGAACTGGTTCAACGCTCGCGTTGCGCTGGTCGAACGCTAGGCCGGAGGCGACCCCATGATTCACAACAAAGAAACCATACCTCAGCGTCCGGCGCCTAAAGGCACGATCGGCCCGGTTGCCTGGCTACGAGGCAACCTGTTCAACGGTCCTATCAATAGTGTTTTCACGCTGTTGGGCCTGTACGTACTGTATCTGCTGGTGGTGCCAACCGTTCAGTGGGCGTTTATCGATGCCAACTGGGTGGGCGACAGCCGCGAAGACTGCACACGGGCGGGCGCCTGCTGGGTCTTCGTCAACGCGCGTTTCTCCCAGTTCATGTATGGCCTCTACCCAAGCGAAGAGTATTGGCGTGCCAACATCGTGTTTGCCATGTTTGCGGCCATTATTGCTTGGATGGTCATTCCTCGCCTGCCCTTTAAGCGCTGGATGGCCCTGTTTGCGCTGCTAATCTTCCCGGTCATCGCCTACGTGTTGCTCCACGGCGGCTACTTTGACCTACCGCGTGTCTCGACCCACCGCTGGGGCGGCTTGATGCTGACCCTGCTCTTGGCCAGCGTAGGCATGATTGGCGCGCTACCGATTGGTATCGTGCTCGCCCTTGGGCGACGCTCGAACATGCCCATCGTCAAAACCTTCTGCGTGATTTTCATTGAGTTCTGGCGCGGTGTACCACTGATTACCATTCTGTTTATGGCCTCGGTGATGCTGCCGCTGTTCTTGCCTTCAGAAATCAGCGTGGATCGCCTGGTGCGCGCCCTGATCGGCCTCACGCTGTTCCAAAGCGCCTACATGGCGGAGGTGATTCGCGGTGGTTTGCAGGCGATCCCCAAAGGCCAGGACGAAGCTGCCGCAGCGCTGGGGATGACGTACTGGAAGCGTATGGGGCTCATCGTCATGCCGCAGGCACTTAAGATGATGATTCCCGGTATCGTTAATACGTTTATCTCCCTATTTAAAGACACCACCCTGGTGATGATCATCGGGCTGTTTGACCTGCTGGGCATTGTGCAAGCGGCGCTTTCCGACTCGCGCTGGCTGGGCTTCTCAATCGAGGGGTATGTATTTGCGGCGTTCGTGTTCTGGATTTTCTGTTTCAGCATGTCGCGCTACAGCCAGTACCTGGAACGCAAGCTTAATACCGGCCATAAGCACTGATGCCGCATTTCTTTACGATTTAAGTAGGATTTCAACATGACACAAGCAGCCACCAACACCACTGACGCCAGTACTTCTGACCTGATGGTCGAGATGCGCAACGTCAACAAATGGTACGGCGATTTTCACGTACTGCGCGATATCTACCTTGAAGTAAAACGCGGCGAACGGATCGTGGTATGCGGCCCTTCGGGGTCGGGCAAATCAACGCTAATTCGCTGCATTAACCACCTTGAAGAGCACCAAAAAGGTGAAATCGTAGTGGGCGGCGTACCGCTAACCCAGGACGTTAAGCGTATAGAGCAGATTCGCCGCAGCGTGGGTATGGTGTTTCAGCACTTCAACCTGTTTCCTCACTTAACGGTGCTGGAAAACTGCTGTATCGCGCCAATGTGGGTTCAGAAGAAGCCCCGTAAAGAAGCCGAAGCGCTGGCCATGGAGTACCTTGAAAGGGTGCGCATTGCAGAGCAGGCCACCAAGTACCCCGGGCAGCTTTCGGGCGGCCAGCAGCAACGCGTGGCCATCGCCCGCTCACTGTGCATGCACCCTGACGTGATGCTGTTTGACGAGCCCACCTCCGCCCTAGACCCCGAGATGATCAAAGAGGTGCTGGACGTTATGGTGGAACTGGCGGAAGAGGGCATGACGATGATTTGTGTCACCCACGAAATGGGCTTCGCCAAAAAGGTCGCTGACCGAGTGATCTTTATGGATCAGGGTCAAATCATTGAAGAAAACGCGCCTGAACCATTCTTCAATAACCCGCAGTCTGAACGCACCCAGTTGTTCCTGAGCCAGATTCTGGGGCATTAATCCACAGCCCAATCGACAAAGCAGCTGTTGATAAGTACGTCATCATGGGTCTCATTTGAGGCCCATGATGGTTAACAGACTTTAAAAAATGGCTATCAAATAAAGGACAAAGGCATGATTGAAAAGCTGTTTATTGACCGCGCGCCACAGCCTATCGCACCGTTTTCTCATGCGTGCCGCGTAGGTGATCTGGTGTTTATCACGGGGCAAATGCCGACGGTGCCGGAAACCAACGAAATGCTATTGGGGACTTTCACCGAGCAGACCCACCGGGTGATGCAGAACCTAGCGATTGTGCTGGAA
The DNA here is from genome assembly GCF_002836035.1 of Halomonas sp. MES3-P3E. NCBI lineage: Bacteria > Pseudomonadati > Pseudomonadota > Gammaproteobacteria > Oceanospirillales > Halomonadaceae > Halomonas > Halomonas sp. MES3-P3E. Next base: position 62,217 of record NZ_PJBT01000182.1, read on the forward strand.
GAAGTTGGCAGCGCCTTCGAGTATGTGGTGCAGTCAAGGGTGTTTATTACCAATATGGGCCACTTTGACGAGGTCAATAAGGTTTATGCGAGCTACTTCCCCCAGCCGCTGCCTACCCGCACCTGCATTGGGGTGACCGGCCTTGCGGGCGGTGCCGATGTGGAAGTCGATATGATTGCCTGGATTCCGCCGTCGCAACAATAAACCTTATCAGTAGGCTATTCTCACGGCTGCCAGTGCGCCACAACGCAATTTCGCCCCGCCTCTTTGGCGGCATAGAGCGCTTGGTCGGCCTGGGCAACGGCGACTGCCTGACTGTGGTCTAAATCACTGGTGAGCGCCAGTGGTGCAATCCCCACGCTGACCGTGAGTGTCACCACCGTCGGCGTTTGGGACTCGCCCGCCGTCAGATAAAACGGCTCCCGGGCTATTCGTTCGCGAATACGCTCGCCTAGCTGGACTACCTGTTGGTGCGATAAATCACCTGCCGTAACGGCAAACTCTTCACCGCCAAGCCTTGCCAGACAATCCTCGGGCCGCAGGGCATCATGGACACGCTTTGCCATCTCCACCAATAGCTCATCCCCTGCGGGGTGGCCGTAGCGATCATTGATATTTTTAAAGTAATCAATATCAATCATCAGCAAGTAATAGGCTGCCGCTACAGGGCGCTCATTGAGTTGCGCTAAGTGATTAGCCAAGCCGCGTCTGTTGCGCGTGCCGGTCAAGGCGTCAAACTCCGCTGCTGCCCAGGCTTGCTCTTCGATATTTTTGCGTTGGCTAATGTCGATGACTAGACCGCCGATACGCGCCAAATAGCCATCCTCGGTGTAATAGCTTTCCATCACCAACTCGTGCCAGCGCCACTGCCCGGATGCGACCCTAAGCTGGACATCAATACGACAATGGGTTTGCAGTCGCTGATAGCACTCGCGAATCACACCAAACACCCTTAATCGGTCGGCGGGCATGGCATGGGCCAGTAAGCGACGCAACGGGAGCATGGCGTAATCGCCAGGGTATCCCAGCGAAAGCAACAACGCCGAAGAGCACCAGGTGGCGCCGCTGCGCGTGTTGATCTCCCAGGTGCCGCATGCGGCGACCTGCTGCAGCAGATCAACCTGACGCTGCCTGCGGGTAAGCTGCTGACGATAGATAGCCGAGGCGATCAGTTCGGCGCCGATCACTAGCGCCTGCAACCCCGCCCCCTCCCAGTCAACTTCGCGCTCACAGTCGTCAAAGCCCAAGGTGCCCCACCACTGACCATTCACCATAATCGGAACAGTGACCATTGATTGAATCGACTGGCTTTCCAAATTGTCGCGCAGCGTTCCCAGATCCACCTTCGAGGTAATACAGGTGTGCGATTCACCGCGCTCACGACGATTGACCATTTCCTCATACTCGGCATCGTCGATCAGCGTGGTAAAAAAGCGAAAGCGTTTTTGCGTTCGCTCACGATAGTGCGAGGAAGACGCCCACTCAAAAACATAATCCTGCAGGACACCGTTTGGGCTGCGTTCTATGGTTTAAAATATCCACACGCGATTGACACCCGATGCCTCTCCTAGCGCCGCCAATAGCTTATCGACTCCTTCACTCCAAAAGTGCGCGTCGATTAACGCACGGCTACCCACGGCAAGGGCATTTAGCAGGCTCGGCGCATCCGGCGAAAAAGGAGCAGGCATAACAGGATCTCTTTACTTTTCTTAGAGACTATCACACAGCTTTCTGTGGATTACACACCATGCCCATAAAGAGTGATGCTAGCGGGTGCTAACGGCGTTTGCTCACGATGGGTCGTCAGCGGTTTCCCGGCTAGCGCCGTGAGCAGGATTTGCAGCGGGTCGCCATGGCTTACCAACAGGATGATTTCACCTGCGTATTGCTGTTCTAGCCCTTCCATCACGGCGCTCATGCGCGCCGCTACTGAACTAACGGCTTCCACCTGATGATGAGTATGATCGGCATTACGGCTGTCCAGTGCCCATACGTCAGGATAATGCGCATCAGTCTGCCCATCGAATTCGCCAAAATAACGCTCCCGCAAGCGCTTATCTACTGCCATCTCAAGCTTAAAAGCGCTCGCCACCTGGGCAGCCGTTTGGGTCGTCCTTAAAAAATCTGAATGCACCACTTTGGTGGGCACAGGCCACCCCCTCTCAGCCACCGCCTGGGCAAGCTGGCGCTCGCCGATCGCCGAGAGACCAAACTCGTTAATACCGCGCTCAGGGCTGCTGATAATTAGCCCCTGTTGGTTTGCTTGGCTGTGGCCGTGGCGCATTAATAAATAGCGATTGCGCCAATGGTCGGAGGGAGACTGTAAAGTATTTGACATAAGTTTGTCACAAACCCTAGATTGAAGGTGTCTGCTTTCGAAAATAACCATCCTTCGCGCGGAATGTCCACTTACGAACCATTTTTCGTTTTCATAAGTAGCAAATCGCAGTGAAGAGAACACAGCATTAACCATAGCAAGCACACAACAATAACCGTACAAACGAGGCATACCATGGCAACTTCGCTCTTCCGCAAGCGCCCGCTTGCAATGCTTACCGCCGCATCACTCCTTCCGCTCGCCCTGTTAACAACACCTGCTTTCGCTGAGTGTGAGCGGGGTGATTTGGCTGCCATTTATTGCGACGAAGATGGCGATATGGTCGCTGATCGTCCGTCTGACGAGTCTGAGTGGGTTAATCCCGATACGCTGATCTTTGCCTATACCCCGGTAGAAGATCCGGCCATTTATTCAGATATCTGGCAGCCCTTTATCGATCACTTGGCGGAAGTCACCGAGCGCGATGTGCGCTTCTTCGCGGTGCAGTCCAACGCGGCGCAGGTAGAAGCCATGCGCAGCGGGCGGCTGCATATTGCTGGGTTCTCTACCGGCCCCACACCGTTTGCGGTGAATTTGGCCGGTGCTGTGCCATTTGCATTGATGGGCTCTGATAGCGGCCAATTTGGTTATACCCTGCAGCTATTTACCCACGTCGATTCCGACATTCACGAGGTAGAAGACCTCAAAGGTAAGCGTGTCGCCCACACCTCGCCCACCTCCAACTCGGGGAACTTGGCCCCTCGCGCCCTGCTGCCTGAACTCGGCATTACGCCCGATGAAGATTACGAGGTGGTCTACTCGGGTAGCCACGATCAGTCCATGCTAGGTGTTGTGGCCCAAGACTATGACGCCGCTCCTGTGGCCTCTGAAGTCGTCGAGCGGATGGCCGCCCGCGGCCTTTACGATGAAGAGGACGTGCGGCTGATTTTTGAGTCCGACCGCTTCCCCACCACGTCTTACAACTACGCCCATAACCTGCACCCAGATCTGGTCAAAAAAATCGAAGAAGCCTTTTTCAGCTTTGATTTTGTCGGCACCGAGCTAGGCGAGGAGTTTGAAGGCGTCGAGAAATTTATTCCCATCAATTACCAGGATAATTGGAAGGTAATCCGCACCATTCAGGCGGCTAATGATGTGAGCTATACGCCAGAAAATCTGGAAGAGTAAACGTAACGCACCGCCACCGGCGGTGCGGTTATTTTCTCGACGATGGAAGCGGACACATGCTGGAAATTACCAATCTGGTCAAACGTTATGGTCACGATGAAGCCGTGCTGAAAGGGCTTGACCTCAAGGTAGAGGGAAACAGTGTTGTTTCTATCGTAGGCGCCTCGGGTGCGGGTAAAAGCACCATGCTGCGATGTATTAATCGCTTGGTCGAGCCCACCTCTGGCTCGATCAAGCTCAACGGCAATGAGCTGGTGAACCTGAAAGGCGCCGAGCTGCGCCGTGCTCGCCGCAAAATCGGCATGGTGTTCCAGGGCTTTAATCTGCTGGATCGTTTGACCGTGATGGAGAACGTGCTGGCCGGGCGGTTGGGTTACGTCAATCTCTATCAAGCGATATCGCGCCGCTATCCCCAGGCAGATATTGAACGTGCGTTTGTGCTGATGGAGCGGGTGGGAATCGCTCACTACGCCAACAAGCGCGCTGATGAGCTATCCGGCGGTGAGCGCCAGCGGGTAGGCGTGGTTCGTGCGCTAATGCAGGAACCTGAAGTCCTGCTGGCAGACGAACCAACGGCCTCTCTCGACCCACGCACCTCCGAGCAGATCATGATACTGCTGCAGAGCCTGGCCAGCGAGCTGTCGCTGCCGGTGCTCATTAATATCCACAACGTGGCACAGGCCAAAACCTATACCGAGCGCATAGTGGGTCTACGCCACGGCAAGATGATCTTTGATGGGTTGCCTGCCGACTTCAACAAAGACGCGCTAGACGCCATTTACGGCGGCATTGAAGCACCGGACGATGCGATCACCGAGAATCCAGCGGAGGAGCGCGCCCATGACTCCGCCTGACGCCCCGTCAACAGCGCCCCGCACCTGGAGAAAGCCGCCGTTTATCGCTAATCCGTTGCTACGTTATGGGCTGATCATCGTCGCCGTAGTCTATTTGGTGTGGGCGTTCGGCTCGCTGCCATTCAACTGGGCGCGAATCTCTGAAGGGTTGCCTCGCGCCGCGCGTATTTTTAGTGGCGGCTTCCCGCCCAATTTAGAGCGCTACGAGCTACTGCTGACAGGTTTTAAAGAGAGCTTTCAAATCGCCATTTTGGCCACATTGATGGGGGTTTTGCTCTCTATTCCTTTTGCCGTGATGGCGGCGCGCAATATCGCTCCAATGCCGATTTACATCATTGGCCGAGCAGTGATTATTGTCTCACGCAGCTTCCACCCGGTGATCGTGGCGATTCTGTTCGTCGCTGCTGTCGGCTTTGGTCCGCTGGCGGGTATCCTTACCCTCACGCTCTATTCGATTGGTTTTGTCGGCAAGCTGCTTGCCGAGGAGATCGAAGAGATTGATTGGGGCCAGGTAGAAGCGATGAAAGCCGCAGGCGCGGGTTATGTTGCTATTCTGTTTTATGCGGTTTTCCCGCAAATACTGCCACGCCAGGTCGGGCTTTCCATGTACCAGCTGGACAGCAACCTGCGCGCCTCTGCGGTGGTTGGCATCGTGGGGGCAGGCGGCATTGGCGGCACGCTCATGAACGCCTTTGGGCGCTACGATTACGATTTCGCCTTTGCGATTTTGCTCGTTATTATCGCGGTCATTTTGCTCAGCGAAGGTGTCAGCGGCTGGGTAAGGAAAAAAATATGGTAGATCACGCACAGCAGATTGCCGACCGTGTTTGGCAACGTTACGACCGCAAGCAACGCCTTATTCGCTACGCCGTGCTCTTAGCCACCTTGATAGTAGTGGTCTGGGCGGTGCGCGATATTGATATTTTCTGGCCCTGGGTATGGGATGCACCCAACCAAATTTCTGCGCTTGGGGGGCGCATGTGGCCACCCAGTGCAGCGGGATTTAAGGGCATCATCGCGGCGCTCATTGAGACCGTGCATATCGCCACCCTGGCGACCTTCTTAACCATCTTCTTGGCCTTACCGGTGGCCTATATTGCGGCCCAAAACACTACGCCAAACCGTACCTGCCTGTGGCTGGGGCGTTTTATTCTCGTCTCCAGCCGTTCGGTAAACACCATTATCTGGGCGCTGCTATTCGTGGCAATTTTTGGTCCTGGCGTGCTAGCAGGGATACTCGCCATCGTATTTCGCTCCATTGGCTTTATCGGCAAGTTGATGGGCGAGGCAATCGAGGAAATCGACCGACGCCCTGTAGAGGCGATGGAAGCCACCGGCGCCTCCAAGGCCAAAGTGGTTGCCTATGCGATTGTGCCTCAGGTCATGCCAGCCTTTTTTGCCATTGTGATCCTGCGCTGGGATATCAATATCCGCGAATCGACAGTGCTTGGCTTAGTGGGTGCGGGCGGTATTGGGGTGATCCTGCAAGGTGCGATTGACACCTTTGCCTGGCCAACCGTGGCGACCATTTTGATTGCCATTATTGTGCTGGTGCTGATTGGCGAAGCCATCACCAGTTTGCTGCGCGGCAAAGTCCTGTAGGTGGCCTAAGCGTTTGACCTAGCGCCAAACGCTTGCCATGTTTAAAGGATCATCAACGACAAGGAGTATGCACAGCGATGACAACTTATATCGTGGTAGCCGACGCCGCTCGCGCGCGTATTTTTACCCGTGATTCGCTTAATCTTGCCGAAAAGGAAAGTCTGGTACATGCAGCAGGAAGACTTCATGAGGGCGATTTAATCACTGATCGCCGCGGCGCCGATGTGCATGAGTCGACATCCTCCACGTCACGCTCTTCTGGAGAAGAAAACGTTGCTTCACAGCACGAGAATGAACTGTTTGCTAAAGAGGTCGCTCAACACCTCTATAGTGCGCGGGTTAAGAACAGCCTGGAGAAGTTAATCATGGTCGCACCCCCTAAATTTTTAGGCCTGTTGCGTGACAAGCTTGATGGCCCGACCCAGAAACTGGTCATTCACTCCCTTTCGAAAGACCTAAGCAAAGCCTCGCTAGCAGAAATTCAAACTGCCGTGAGCGACTTACGTTAGACGTATTAACTTTACAATCTCCTTACTAACCTAAAGTAGTGGTCGCTCTCGCCGATACTAAGAAGTTCTATCAACAGTGCCTCCCTGGGTACTGACATGCACTTCGACGTCGAGAGCGATCATGTTTTCTACCCTCCGAGCACGCATTCTACTAGCTGCGCTAGTAGTGATTACTCTTGCCCTGATGATTAACGGCATTGCCAGCTATACCACGGTAAAACACCATAATAATCAACAAATAACCCGTAATCTTAACGCTGTGGTTAGCGGCAACACCAGCGCGCTTCATGAATGGATGGAGTCACGTAGCACTATGCTAACAGGCATGGAAGAAGCTGCCTCTAGCCGCAATCCTCGTGCTGCGCTGCGCCAGCTAACGACTTCTGGCGACTTCATGGCAACCTATATAGGTTACGCGGAAAGCGGTGAAACGATTTTCTTTAATGGCTGGGAGCCACCCGCTGACTTTGATCCTCGCACGCGCCCCTGGTATCAGGCAGCTGTAAATGCCGAAGACACCATTGTGACTGCCCCCTATGTCGATGCCCAGAGCGGGGATCTTGTCGTTACCTTTGCCCGGCCGTTTTACCAAAACAATCAATTACAGGCGGTAGTAGGCGCCGACGTTAACATCAGTGATATGGTGGCTATTGTTGATGGTATATCTCCCACGCCTTCCAGCTTCGGCTTCCTGGTAACGGGCGACGGTACCCTTGTGGCTCATCCCAATAGTGAGCTGACGCTTGAGCCCTCTACCGCCTTGAGTAATGAATTAAGCGCTGCTTACTTACAACAACTCACGTCTGCGACTAGCCCACAACAAATCACCCTGGAAGGTAGCAGTAAGCTACTAATGGCACGTTCAGTAGGCGGTAATAGCGATTGGCAATTGGTGGTGGCGTTAGATGAAGCCGAAGCCACAACGGGCCTTCGGGCAATCGCGACAACCTCCATTGTGACGCTAATCATCGTTGCTGGCGTCACGATAATTACATTTGGTCTGTTGTTAACTTTCCTACTGCGTCGTTTGCTTAGCGTGCGCAATGCATTGATGAGCATAGCCAGCGGCAGCGGCGATTTAACTCAGCGCTTATCAGAAGATGGACGCGACGAAGTGGCACAAATCGCCAGCGCCTTTAACCAGTTTGTCGCTAAAATGGATGGTGTCATGCTCACCATTCGCGACAGCAGCCAATCGGTACAAACCGCGGCCAGTGAAATTGCCCTTGGTGGCCAGGATTTATCGCGGCGCACCGACAATGCGGCCTCAAGCCTTCAGCAGAGCTCTGCTTCCATTGAAGAAATCACCAGCACTATCGAACATACCGCTTCCTCGGCACAACATGCTAACCAACTGTCGTTAGACGCATCTAAAGTAGCGAACCGCGGTGGTGACGTAGTGGGCCAGGTTGTTGCCACCATGGACGATATTTCGGCGTCATCTACGCGAATCAGCGAGATTGTTACGTTGATGGATGGCATCGCCTTCCAGACCAACCTGCTGGCATTGAATGCCTCTGTAGAGGCTGCACGCGCTGGTGAGCATGGCCGTGGGTTTGCCGTGGTAGCCGATGAAGTACGTAAATTGGCTCAGCGCAGCAGCGATGCCTCCAGTGAGATCAAAACGCTCATAGATACTTCTCACCAAACTGTTACCAACGGTACTCAGTTGGTTAAGAGCGCGGGCTCTACCATGCAAGAGATTGTCGTTAGCATCACTCGTGTAACCGATGTATTGAACGAAATTACCGCCGCTACGCGTGAGCAAAGTGATGGTATCAGTCAGGTCAATATTGCCGTGTCCGAACTCGACCGCATGACGCAACAGAATGCCGCCATGGTGGAAGAATCCACCACTGCAGCTGAGCAGCTAAAAGATCAGTCACTACGCTTGGCAGATGCAGTGGGCGGCTTCAAACTTTCAGAATCAGCGTCTGCTCCGTTAGCATTAAGCAACGCCAGAGCCTATACCACCTAATCTCAAGAGCAAAGCCAGTGGAGATGTTAAGGAATCGGCGGCAGCGCAATATCGTCACTGCGTTTAGCCCCAGCGGTCATTTCACGGCATAGCCGCAAGAACTCACGCACACCGGTGGTGAGGTACTTGTGGCGGTGCCAGATAAAGGTGAACTGACGCTTTAAATCCAACTCCGGCGTGGGCAGCGGTACCAAACTGCCGCGCCGGAAGGCATCGCGTAGAGCGAGGCGTGAAACACAGCCAATCCCTAGCCCCGACTCTACCGCCCGTTTAATACCTTCGGTGTGTTCAAGCTCCAGCAGGGTATTAAACCGGCTGCGCCGGTGGCGTGCGGCGTGCTCCAGCGTCATCCGCGTGCCCGAGCCCTCTTCACGCATGATCCAGTCTTCACGCAGTAGTTGCTCTAACTCAAGGTGCTCACGGCCTGCCAGTGGGTGGCGCGGCGAGCAGAACACGCACAGCTCATCTTCGACCCAGGGCTGGCTGATGATCATCTCATCGTCGCACTGCCCCTCAATCAGCCCTAAATCCAGCGAATGTTGACGCACACCTTCGATTATATGGCGGGTATTGCGCACTGCTAAGCGCACTCGGCTGCCGGGGTGGCGCTGCATAAAGTCGCTGATCAGCAGCGTGGCGAGATAGTTACCGATGGTTAGCGTGGCGCCTACCTCCAGCGACCCAACCCCCTGTTGACCACGCAGGAGTTCTTCTATCTCTTCCCCGCGGTCGAGCAGCGCCACCGCTTTGGGCAACAGTTGAAAGCCGAGTGCGTTGAGCTTTAAGCGCTTGCCGATGCGATCCAGCAGCTGGCAATCGAACTGCCGCTCCAGCTCGGCAAGCGCGGTACTGGTCGCTGACTGAGACATGGAGAGCGCCCGCGCCGCATGGGAGACGCTCTCATGCTGGGCGACCGCTACAAAAACTTCCAACTGCCGCAAAGTGTAGTGCATAGAGCCTGACCTTTATTTGATCTATATCTATTTTTCAGATAACCGATATCAATATAATTCACTTAACAGATATACCACCCTTTGCTTAGACTTGCTGGCAACTTATTTAATCATTTTTATTCTTTTTAAGAATATGCCCGATGCAGTAGCGCGTCCGCATCGGCTAAGGGAGAAGCGGCATGAGTAAGTTTGCTCTGGAAGAAGTGCTTAGTGTTCATCACTGGAACGATACCCTGTTCAGCTTTCGCACCACACGCGAGCGCAGCCTGCGTTTCAAAACCGGTCAGTTTGTAATGATTGGTCTGGAAGTGAATGGCAAGCCGCTAATGCGCGCTTACTCAATTGCCAGCCCCAACTATGAAGACCACCTTGAGTTCTTCAGCATCAAAGTGCCCGATGGCCCGCTAACCTCACGCCTACAGCACTTGAAAGTGGGCGATCAGATCATGGTCAGCCGCAAGCCAACCGGCACGCTGGTGACCGATGATCTACTGCCTGGTCGTAACCTTTACATGCTTTCGACTGGTACTGGTCTGGCGCCCTTTATGAGCTTGATCCAAGACCCCGACGTTTACGAGCGCTACGAGAAAATCGTGCTGGTACACGGTGTCCGTGAGGTCTCTGAACTGGCTTACGCCGACTTCATCACCAAAGAGCTGCCTGCGCACGAGTACCTGGGTGAAGATATCACTGAAAAGCTGGTCTACTACCCCACCGTTACCCGTGAAGAGTTCCACACCATGGGCCGCCTGACCGACCATATCCGTACCGGTAAGCTGTTCGAAGATACTGGATTGCCGCCCATCGACCCGCGCCAGGATCGTGCCATGATCTGCGGTAGCCCCGCCATGCTGGATGATACCAGCGCACTGCTTGATGAGCTGGGGCTCAATATCTCGCCGCGCATGGGCGAGCCGGGCGACTACGTGATTGAACGCGCTTTCGTCGAAAAGTAAGTTAACCACTAGCCATTAAAAACCCCCGCTAATCGGTTTGAGGATATAAACCGGCTAGCGGGGGTTTTGTATTCTGGTGCGTTGTTAAACGGCGTCTTTGCCCGTTTCACCAGTACGGATACGAATTACCTGCTCCAACGGCATCACAAAAATTTTGCCGTCGCCGATTTTACCCGTGTTAGCGACTTGGGTGATGGCATCGATCACCTGCTCGGCCATATCGTCGTCCACGGCTACTTCCAGCTTCACCTTGGGCAGGAAGTCCACCACATACTCAGCGCCACGATACAGCTCGGTATGCCCTTTCTGACGCCCAAAACCTTTCACTTCCGTCACCGTAATACCCTGTACACCGATGTCGGAGAGCGACTCGCGCACATCGTCAAGCTTGAACGGCTTGATAATAGCTGTGATCAATTTCATTACCATATCCTCTAACTGGGTGGCCGTGATGGGGTTGAGTTGAAGGGCTGCAAGTATCGCAACCGATAACCGCTACTCACCAGCATACACCGCTATCGACAGAGAATAAAAAAGCCTCCCACTTTAGGGGAGGCTATAAGGAGCACACCAGCTCAATGGGTAGGCATTACCTTATTTCTTAATACCAAATTCGGGGTAGGCTTCGAGACCACATTCAGCGATATCAACGCCTTCATACTCTTCTTCTTCGCTGACCCGGATACCCATGATGGCTTTCAGGATTAGCCATACCACCAGGCTTGCCAGGAAGACCCAACCGAAGATACCGGCAATACCGATGATTTGAGCACCAAATGACGCGCCGTCGTTGTTCAATGGCACCGCCAGCACGCCCCAGATCCCGACAACACCGTGCACTGAGATCGCGCCGACCGGATCATCCAGTTTCACTTTATCGAGGGTGACGATGGCAGCGACAACGATGATGCCGCCCACTGCACCAATAATCGTGGCGCCTAGTGCGGTCGGAGAGAGCGGATCAGCGGTGATTGCCACCAGACCCGCCAGCGCACCGTTCAGTGCCATGGTCAGGTCCGCTTTACGGAACCACAGTTTGGCCAGAATCAGTGCCGCAATCACACCACCTGCTGCTGCAGCGTTGGTATTTACAAACACTTGCGCCACGTTATTCGCAGAATCGACGGCCGCCAGCTTGAGCTCGGAACCACCGTTAAAGCCGAACCAGCCCATCCAAAGAATGAAGGTACCCAGCGTTGCCAGCGGCATGTTGGCACCGGGAATCGCGTGGATAGAACCATCTTTGCCATATTTGCCTTTACGCGGCCCGAGCACGATGACACCAGCGAGTGCTGCAGCTGCACCGGCAAGGTGCACAATGCCTGAGCCAGCATAGTCAGAGTAGCCAACTTCAGACAACCAGCCGCCACCCCACGTCCAGTAGCCAGACACCGGATAGATAAACGCGGTCATCACCACTGCAAAGGCCAGGAATGCCCACAGCTTCATACGCTCGGCCACGGCACCCGACACAATCGACATGGCGGTGGCGACAAAGACTACCTGGAAGAAGAAGTCAGAACGCATGGAGTAGTAGGGGGCGTCATCGCCGCCTGCGGTCACCGCATCAACGCTGTTTTCAGCGCCAATCAGGAAGCCTAGGTTAGGCAGAAAGCCGCCAGCGCTGCTGGAGTACATGATGTAGTAGCCCACCAGCAGGTACATGGTGCAGGCAATCGCAAACAGCGCGATATTTTTGGTCAGAATTTCAGCGGTATTTTTGGAGCGTACCAAGCCCGCTTCCAACATGGAGAAGCCTGCGGCCATCCACATCACCAGCACGCCGCAAATTAGAAAGTAGAACGTATCGAGCGCGTAGCTCAAATCAGCTAACTCATTCATAAGGTGTTCCCCGTTATTCTATGAGAAGTTATACGCAAAAGACGGCTATGCAGCCCTGTTCGCGTGGCGTCCGTTATACGGCGTCAGCGCCACGCTCACCGGTGCGGATACGAATCACGTCTTCCAGTGGCGTAACAAACACCTTGCCGTCACCGATTTTTCCGCTGTTGGCTGCGCTACAGATTGCGTCCAGCACGCTTTCTAATCGTGCATCGTCGACGGCCACTTCCACTTTTACCTTGGGCAGAAAGTCGACAACGTATTCGGCGCCACGGTACAGCTCGGTATGCCCTTTCTGACGGCCAAACCCTTTAACTTCAGTAACGGTGATGCCCTGAACTCCGTTGTCGGCGAGTGCCTCACGAACATCGTCGAGCTTGAATGGCTTGATGATAGCGGTGATGAGTTTCATCCCGGATCTCCCCTGCTGGATAAGTCCTGCTAGATTGGTAGCGGCACAGCCGCCAGAATAAGCACCTGAACCGTTAATGCGCATACCGTGCCAGCTGACTTTTTTTTCTTATAATTCAGCTAATTAGACAACAAGGAAAGTCTTTCAAAGCGCTTAATCTCGTCAAATCCATCGTCACACCACGGCTATTGCACCAAAAAAAGGCGTAAGCAAATGTTGCCTGCTCCATTTCGATGCAAACCACCCGCTGAGCAGTTAATCCATTCGACACATGCGAATTCGCCAACTGTTGCGTATCCTTACGGTAAGCCGTTTTTATATATGTTCATTTAGTGAGTTATTAAGGAGAGAGCAGCTATGGCGCCTCAAGACCGCATCAGCCGACTGGCCCAGCAGATTGGCGACCGTTTACAAAACGCCTCTCAGGCACCGGAAGATATCCAAAAAGGCGTACAGCAAGTCGTGCGTGGCGCCTTCGACCGCCTTGAGCTTGTTTCCAGAGAAGATTTCGATATTTTGATGGACGTACTGCAGCGCACGCGTTCGCGGGTAGAGGCGTTAGAGCGCCAAGTGGCTAACCTTGAAGCAGCCGTTGAAGCCTCCACAGCGCCAACCGCCACGCCAGTAGAAGCAGAAGTACCGCCGGTGCCGACGCCAGAGCCAGACAGTGACAGCAATGAAGACGAAAAACCGACCAAACGGTAAACCCATTTACTGCCTAGTCAATTAGTTAGCGGTTATCGGCAATAGCGTGACATCACCTATTGCCGACGTCTGCCGTCATGATGGTCGCCTTGCTCTATCATGCCCTCTCAGCCCTCCCCATCCTCATAAATACGAATCAATATCATTGACATTTTAGCTGTCAATGATACCTTCCTGGTGTAGCCGTTATCTTCAAGCGCCATTCGTTCTTCGCTAGTGGAGCCGTTGAGAAAGGCGACCTGGTAAAAATAAGTCGCGTGCAAGCACCAAGATAGATCAAACCGGTGCCGACGCCGCTGCGGGATGGCCTCTGCCAGCGCAGATTTTTTCATTTTGACGAGTCGTCTTGCGTACTGATGCGCCAATTTGATGCATATCATTGAAAACAATAGCGCATGACCTATGAAATCACTCGCGACTCACCCGCCTATAAACCAAACACAGCAGACCCTGACGTCGCAGTCGCTGGAACAATTGGGGTTGCGCTTCGGCATCGATTATCGAATTGAGGGGAGGTGTGCAAAAGTAGCGCCCGTCGCCCAAGGCCAAGTACATGATGTCAGCCTTTCCCCGTCGCTCCATTTAACGCTCTCGGACCTACAGGTTGAGCGTACCTACTGGTCGACTTCCCGCCAGTCAGTGCCCTGGTTCATTAGCGTTGTGCTCGAAGGTCATATCACCGCCACGGTGGGTTCTGAATGCTTTGCCCTCATGGCAGGCGATGGGCTGTGCGCGCACTTCAATTCTCAGCATTCGCTCACGGTCTGTCAGCCCGCCCAGCCGCGCCTACGCACGGTGAATCTTGCAGTACTCGCAACAGAACCTCATGGGCTTCCTCTATCCCCCGCAGCCCCGCTGTTGCATCGCTGGCGGCTACCTGAAGCGCTGCTTCTGGCCCTGCGCGCCAACATCGACCAGCCGACAAGTGCTTGCCGGCAACCGCTGGTGTGGCAAGGGCTAGCGCTACAACTACTCGGTCATGGCTTACCCGCTGACCCGTTATCGCCGCTGGCGGCACGCTCTGCCTCCCATCACCGTGAAACACGCTTAACCTCTCGAGACCGCGGCTGTCTGGCGACGCTTCACCAGCAGATTGCCGATCAACCAATGAAGAACTACTGCTTGGATGGCTTGGCCCGTGATGTAGCCATGAGCCCTAGCAGCCTGCGTCAGAAGTTTCGCGCCTATTACGGTTACTCACTTTTTGAGCACCTGCGCCAATGCCGCTTAACCCAGGCATATCACGATCTGCAGCGTGGTTATAGTGTGCAGCAGGCTGCCCATGCGAGCGGTTATCGCCACGCCACTAATTTTGCCACCGCTTTCAAGCGCGCTTTTGGGATGGCGCCCCACGCTGTGTTGAAACGCCATTAAGACACCACTCACTTGTCTTTAGCAGTAAGTTCCTCTCCCAGGCATTTTTTGGCATCAGGCATAACACCTTTGTCATTGCGCATACCTTTCCACTGCAATAAAAAGTAATAATTCTCATTAACACGTTTGCTTCATTGCTTTTTATTGCAGGTACCACCCATGCTTACTTCCCATCATCGCTTTCTACGCTCTCCGCTTAGCGCCGCTGTTATCGCAGCACTGTCGGTATCACCGCTTTATGCACAGGAAAACACCACGCTGGGTACCGTCACGGTGACCGCTCAGCAGGCCGCCACCAAAGTCGAGACGCCGTTTATCGAAACACCCCAGAGCGTCTCTACCATTACGCGCGAACAGATGGATAACCGCGGTGTAAGCACCGTTCAGCGAGCCACTGACTACACGCCCGGCGTTTATAGCAATCAAATCGGCGCCTCCAACCGTTTTGACTATCTCGTGCTGCGCGGGTTTTCGGACGGTAGCTTGAGCAATACTTTCTTAGATGGTTTGAAGATCATGGGCGATGCCAACTCCCATAGCAGCATGCATATCGACCCGTGGTTTCTAGAAAGTATCGAAGTAGTGCGCGGGCCCGCCTCGGTGCTCTATGGTCGTGCCTCCCCTGGCGGAGTGGTCGCCCTGAACAGTAAGCGGCCCGAATTTGAACAGGGCGGTGAGCTGCGTTTTCGAGTGGGTAATAATAACCAGCGCAGCGCCGCTTTTGACCTTACCGGGCCACTTGGCGCTGAGCAGCGGGTGGCCTTTCGCCTGACCGGCATTGCCAGCGCCGCGGACACCCAGTTTGGCCCGGCAGAAGAGGAGCGCTACGCCATTGCGCCCCGGCTCGCTTGGGATATCACCGATGACACCAGCCTAACGGTAGAAGCCTACTTGCAGGATGAACCCGAAGGCGGCTACCACTCCGGCGTCCCCTATGAAGGCGCCGTGGTCGCCCACAATGGCCGTAAGATCAGCAACAACTTCTTTGATGGCGAAGAGGATTACGACACCTATGAGCGCACCCAGCGCATGGTCGGCTACGCCCTGGAGCACCGCTTTAACGATCAGGTGACCGGTCGGCAGTTGATGCGCTACCTCAATTCAGATGTGGTGCTCAATCAGGTCTACGGTTTTGGCTGGACCTCGCCTACGTCTGATGAACTCACCCGCTACTACTCCGGCAGCAATGAATCGCTAGACGCCTGGACGCTCGATAACCAGTTAGAAGCCAACATTAGCAGTGGCTTTATGGATCACACGCTGCTGTTCGGGGTGGATTACCAGCAGCGGGAAAACGACGTCTCTTGGCCATCCGGGTATTTTCCGTCGATCAATGCGTTTAACCCTGTGTATGGCAGCGAACCCATCGAGTTTTACGCCCCGGTGCGGGAACGCCACGAAATCGACCAAACCGGCGTTTACCTGCAAGACCAAATCGCCCTCAATGACTGGCGCTTCACCCTGGGCGGCCGCTACGACTGGGTGAATATCGACAATACCAACCGCGACAGTGGGGATACCAGCTCGCTCAGCGATACCCAGTTCAGTGGCCGCGCCGGGGTGGTCTACCTGTTCGATAACGGCGTGGCGCCCTACTTAAGCTACTCCACCGCGTTCACCCCCACCAGTTTCGTGGATGAAAGTGGCGATCTGCTGCAACCGATGGAAGGCGAACAGTGGGAAACCGGCGTCAAATTCCAACCAAACGGCAGCGCCAGCCAGTACAGCGCGGCCCTGTTCCACATCAGCCAGGAGAACGTCGCCACCAAAGAGCAGCCCACTGACCCTTACCGGGCCGTGGGTGAAATCGAATCCCAAGGGCTGGAACTGGAAGCGCAAACACGGTTGAGCGACACCCTTTCGCTACAGGCGGGCTACAGCTTCACCGATATCACTTACGCCAAAAGCGATGACGGCAACCAGGGCAATAACGCGATTTACTCACCCCGACACCAGGTTCAACTGTGGGGCCACTACGAGGGCAACAAGGGTTGGCTAAACGGCGTGGATATGGGTGTCGGCGTACGCCACTACGCGGATATCGCCGCTGACCGGTCCAACACCGAAAGCGTGCCCGACTACACCCTGGTCGATGCCACCGTTGGCTATGACCTTAGCCAACTCGGTGTTGAAGGGGTCGAGACACGTCTGAATGTGAGCAACCTGCTGGATAAAGAGTACGTGGCTTCCTGCAACTCCCTGGAGTACTGCTACTTTGGCGCCGAGCGGGGCATCACTGCCAGCGTTCACTACCGATTCTAAGCCTCCGCTCAGAGCCATTGCCTAAGTATCGAGAAGTAATCATGAACATATTTGCCCAGGCCGCCGCGCCTGGGCTTTTTTACCTGCACTCATGTTTGCAAACAATAAATATTATCGTTTAAATACAGCTCTTATTTTTCTGGATGGCCTCTCTTCATCATGCGCCAAACCACCCTGCTCTCTTTATTTGTACGCTGTGGGCTGTTCGCCGTTTGCCTAATGACTTTTTCAACGGCAAAGGCGCAGTGGGCAACGGTCGACTGGACTATCGCCGAAACCCTGCTGGCCATTGACGCCCCTATTAGCAGCGTTGCCCAACAGGACGCTTACCACGACTGGGTAGGTGAGCCCCGTATATTTAACAGTGCCACTGATATGGGCCTGCGCACCCAACCCAATCTGGAGCTATTGGCCCAAGTACCGCCCGAACAGATACTGATCTCCCCCATGTTCGCTGGCTTAACACCGCGCCTGGAGCGAATCGCACCGGTCACCTCGTTCGCGCTCTATTCGCCCGGCACCGATACCTGGCAAGAGATGCAAACCCTGACCCGCCAGTTGGGCGAGTTAACCGAGCGTCAGCCTCAGGCAGAGCAACTGATCGAAGAAACCCAAACCTTGATGACCACGCTGCGCGAATCCCGGTCCCGCTCACAGTCAGAAATCGCGCCACTGCTCATGGTGCAGTTCATGGATGCCCGCCACGTGCGCGTCTTTGGCGATAACAGTCTTTACAACGCTGTTCTAGAGCAGCTCGAACTCCCTAATGCCTGGGACAAGCCCACCAACGCCTGGGGGTTTGCGCTGGTAGGGGTTGAAGCGCTGGCACGCTACCCTGAGGCAATGTTAGTTATCATCGACCCGCTCCCCGCCGGGGTAGAAGAGCAGCTTGCAAAAAGCGGCCTGTGGCAACAACTTCCCAGCGTCAAGAATGACAACCTGCTACGCCTACCGCCGGTATGGAGCTTCGGCGCATTACCTTCGGCTCAACGCTTTGCCAAGGAACTGACCGCGGTGTTGGAAGACGCTGCAGCAGACAGCGAGCAGCCTTAAGAGGAGTAGCGTTGAGCGCTACCAAAGCGGGCTTAACTAAGGTAGTTTAGCCATAATGGTAAAGCAGGCTTAGATAATATAAGCGTAACGTTGGCCCCCATCATCAGCGAGGAATTGCAATGACATTAGCCATTGTCGCCACCCGCGCAGGCGTAGGTTTAGACGCACCCGCGGTGCATGTTGAAGTGCATCTGGCTAATGGCTTGCCGGGCCTGACGTTAGTGGGCTTACCCGAAACCGCCGTCAAAGAGAGCCGTGAACGGGTGCGCAGTGCATTGGTCAATGCAGGCTTTGATTTCCCTAATACGCGACGAATCACGTTGAACCTCGCCCCCGCTGATCTTCCCAAAGAGGGTGGCCGCTTTGATCTACCTATTGCATTAGGCATTTTGGCCGCCTCTGGGCAAATTCCGGTGGAAGCATTGGAAGGTATGGAGTGTGCCGGTGAGTTGGCCCTAGATGGCAAACTGCGCGCCGTGCCGGGAATACTGCCCTTTGCACTGGCTACGCGGCGGGCGAAAAAAGCGCTGATTATTCCCCGCGACTGCGCCGATGAAGCGGCCCTGGCAGGCGACTTACCGGTGCTGCCTGCCGACACGCTCTGGCAAGTCGTGGCGCACTTACTCGACCAAGAGAAGATTCCCCCGCACAAGCTCAGCGCCTCGGTGAAAACCACCGCCCCGGTGGATGACCTCGCCGATGTGCGCGGCCAGCAGCAGGCGCGGCGGGCGCTCGAAGTCGCCGCTGCTGGGGGTCATAATCTCATATTCGCAGGCCCGCCAGGCACCGGCAAAACCATGTTGGCCAGTCGCCTGCCGGGCATTCTGCCGCCGCTTTCCGAAGAGGATGCCCTGGAAGTCGCCGCCGTGCGCTCGGTCTGCGGCCTGCCACTGGAAGCTGACTGGGGCAAAAGGCCGTTTCGCCAACCCCATCACAGTGCCAGCGCTGCAGCACTAGTCGGCGGCGGCTCGAAACCCAAACCCGGCGAGATTTCACTCGCCCACCACGGCGTGCTGTTTTTAGACGAACTCCCCGAGTTTTCCCGCAACGTATTAGAAGTACTTCGGCAGCCACTGGAAACAGGTACGATTCATTTAGCCCGCGCCAGCCATGAACGCCGTTATCCAGCTCGTTTTCAATTGGTAGCCGCCATGAATCCTTGCCCCTGCGGCCACTTAGGCGACCCGCGCCAGCGTTGCCAGTGTACCGCCAGCCAAATTCATCGTTATCAAGCACGTCTTTCCGGGCCGCTGCTGGATCGCATCGACCTCCAAGTGGAAGTGCCCGCGCTGCCACCTGAACAACTTACTGCGCAGACCCAAGGTGAATCATCAGAAGCGGTGCGTGGGCGGGTAATCGCGGCGCGGGAGCGCCAAATGGCGCGCGGCGCGCTTAACAGTCAGTTAAGCGGCAAAGCCCTGGAAGCCGCCTGCGACCTGAATGATGAAGAACGCGCCTGGCTTGCAGGCGTGCTCGAAAAGCTCAAGCTTTCCGCCCGCGCCTACCACCGCGTTTTGCGGGTGGCGCTTACGCTAGCCGACCTGCAGGGTGAACCCAAACCCACTCAACCGCACTTTATTGAAGCGATTGGCTACCGGCAGTTGGATCGGATGCTGAAGGGAGCTTAGCGAAAAGCGGCACTAGGCCTGATTTTCGCTTAACTGGTCTACAAACCCATCCAGCGCTTCAAAAAGCACCTCCCGGATGGAATCGGCTTCATTGACCAGATGATGACGCGCTTCCGGGTGGCGATGAATCTCGGCATTGGGAAACTTCTTCGCCAGAATCGCTAAATTCCACTCCCAATCAACGGTCAAATCCTGCTCGCCCTGCAAAATCAACGTCGGTAACTGGCTTGGCTCCTGCGCCAGTAGCCGGGGCATCCAACGACGCATAGCGCTCACCCAGGCAACGCTCAAGCGCTCGGGCTGCAGAGGGTCTCCCTCGCGTAGAAATTCGGTGAACTGTTCGTCGGTAGAGTTGGGCCGATATTTACGCGGCAGCTCTTTTACAAAGGGGCTGGCAATCAAGTGCAGCCAGCTTGTTTGGCTCCATCCCCAAGGCCGCACCAGCGGCGCCAGAAGCACCAAGCCTGACCAGCCCGAATCCTCTCGGCGGGTGAGCGCATCGGTAGCTAGAATTGCCCCGCCGGTACTCTGCCCCACCCCCAGCCACGGGGCCGGCGCCATTCCCTGGCTCTTGAGGATGGTCTGCAGGTGGGTCAGACAGTGCTGATAATCATCGAAATCCTCTATTTCCGCGCGCGCACCACTGGAAAGGCCATGGCCCGGAAGGTCCCACAGCACCACCCGCCAGCCCTTGGCCAGCAAACGCTTGAGCAGATGGCGATAAAGGCCCATATGGTCAAAATAACCGTGCACCACGAAAGCGGTGCCTACCGGCTGCGGCGGGCTCCACACTTGGCACCACAGCGCAAAGCGTCCAGTATCAATAAAGCCTGCGTGTACTTCACTGGTATCCAGTAGCAGGACTTCCAGACCATAGTGCTGAAAATAGTCCTGCATGGCGTCGGTCAATATTTCCCCTGGCAGCAGACGGCTAAGGGCGGTCTCGCCCGAAGCATGGCGAAACAAGCCTTCCAGATGTTGGAAATCACGCATCGTTGTTTCTCCATATCGCCATTTTACGTTGGCCTAGACGCGGCAGGCGAGTCGCGCTATCAACTTCTAATGGCTAGTCATTTGGTCGCGCATTTTACCGCTTTAGGGTCTACGCTGTTTACATGCCCGAGCAAATGTGGAATTATTTTCCATAAATACATTTTACTCTGCCCACGGCAAACCATGTTTTAAGAACCCATGTTATAAAAAAACATGTTCTAAAAAACAGAGTGCCCACGGGCATCCTCACAGGAGATACCCCATGAGTGAGCGTATCACGCGCCACCGTTTACAGGTGGCAGCCAATTTAGATCGTTTTATTAATGAGCAGGCGCTACCGGGAACAGGCGTTGATGAAAATGCCTTTTGGGCCGGTGTGGATGCCCTGTTTCATGATCTGACCCCTAAAAACCGTCAATTGCTGGAAGAGCGCGACACGCTACAAGAGAAGCTAGATGCGTGGCACCGGGAAAACCCCGGCCCAGTCACCGATATGCCTGCGTACCGCAGCTTCCTGAAAGAGACCGGCTACTTGGTGGAAACCCCCGCTAACGTCAAAGCGACAACGACGAATGTTGATCGTGAAGTAGCTGTTCAAGCAGGCCCGCAGCTGGTAGTGCCGGTAAGCAATGCGCGCTATGCGCTGAACGCTGCCAATGCGCGCTGGGGCAGCCTTTATGATGCCCTGTACGGCACCGACGCGATTTCAGAAGACGACGGCGCCGAGAAAGGCACCAGCTTCAACCCGAAACGCGGCGCCAAGGTGATTGCCTACGCCCGCGGCGTGCTGGATCGCGCGGCACCGTTGGCCACTGGTTCACACCGTGACGCGGTGAAATACGCTATCCGTGATGAGCATTTGGTCGTCACCCTGGAAGGTGGCCGTGAAACCGGCTTGAAGGATTCCGGCAAGCTGATCGGTTTCACTGGCGAAGGAGCCAAACCCGACGCGATTCTGCTGGGTAACAATGGTCTGCACCTGGAAATCCAGATCGACGCCAGCGATTCCATCGGTAAAACCGACCCAGCAGGCGTGAAGGATGTTGTCGTCGAAGCTGCCCTGACCACGATCATGGATTGTGAAGACTCCGTTGCTGCGGTGGATTCAGAAGACAAGGTCGGCGTTTACAGCAACTGGCTCGGCCTGATGAAGGGCGACCTGGAAGAGAAGATCGAGAAAGGTGACAAGACGTTTACGCGTAAGCTGAACGCCGACCGCACCTGGCAAACCAGCGATGGCGGCAGTGTAACGCTACCCGGTCGTTCGCTGATGTTCGTGCGTAATGTGGGTCACTTGATGACCACACCAGCGATTCTGGATGAAAATGGCAACGAGCTGCCGGAAGGTATCCTGGATGCGGTGGTTACCTCGCTACTCGCGCTGCACGACCTGAAAAAGGATGATAGCCAGCCGCGTAACTCGCGGACCGGCTCGGTCTATATCGTGAAGCCGAAAATGCACGGCCCTAAAGAAGTCGCCTTTGCCAATGAACTGTTTGGCCGCGTTGAAGACCTTCTGGGCATGGACCGTGACACCCTGAAAATGGGCATTATGGACGAGGAACGTCGTACCACCGTCAACCTCAAAGCGTGTATTGCCGAAGCCGCTTCCCGCGTTGCGTTCATCAATACCGGCTTCCTGGATCGCACCGGCGACGAAATGCATACCGCCATGGAAGCAGGCCCCATGGTACGCAAGGGCGACATGAAAGGCGCCAAATGGATAGCGGCCTACGAGAAGAGCAACGTGCAAGTCGGTCTTGCCTGTGGCCTACGCGGTCGTGCGCAAATCGGTAAAGGCATGTGGGCCATGCCGGACCTGATGCACAACATGCTGGAGCAGAAAATCGGCCACCCGAAAGCGGGCGCCAACACCGCCTGGGTACCTTCTCCCACGGCTGCCGCGCTACACGCGCTGCACTATCATCAGGTCAACGTCACCGACGTTCAGCGCGAGCTGGAAGCCCTGGGCGAGCCCGATTATCTCGATGACCTGCTCACCGTGCCGGTCGCGGAAAATCCCAACTGGTCGGATGAAGAGAAGCAACAGGAGCTGGATAACAACTGCCAGGGTATTCTGGGCTACGTGGTGCGCTGGGTAGAGCACGGTGTAGGCTGTTCGAAAGTACCGGACATTCATAACGTCGGCCTGATGGAAGACCGTGCGACGCTGCGTATCTCAAGCCAGCACATTGCCAACTGGCTGCACCATGGCATTGTCGATGCGCCGCGGGTGGAAGAAACCCTTAAGCGTATGGCCAAGGTAGTCGACGAGCAGAACGCAGGCGACCCGACCTACACCGCTATGAGTGCGGACTTTGAAGCCTCTACCGCGTTCAAAGCTGCCTCCGACCTGATCTTCAAAGGTCGCGTCCAGCCTTCTGGCTACACCGAGCCGCTACTCCACGAATGGCGCCAGGTGCACAAAGCTAAACGTGCATAAGGTTAAGTAAGCCCGCTAGCTTATCCATATAGCCCCAAGGCTCGCGCCTTGGGGCTTTTTATTTAGGCTGATTGACGTTAACGTTAAAGAAAACGTGAGGAATAATAACAATGACCGTGATGACTGCTGAGCAGATTGAGCACTTTCTGGATGAAGTCTTTCCCCAGCGAATGGGCAAGATAGAGAGCGTGGGCGAGATGCGCGCCACAATGCGCTTAGCGATTGATAATGAACATCTACGCCCTGGGCCGCGCGTTTCCGGACCTACGATGATGGGGTTTGCGGATGTGGCCATGTATGTCGCTATTTTGGCCCAGATTGGCCCTGAATCGATGGCGGTCACCAGCGATTTTAACTGCCACTTTCTGCGCGCGGCTTCCGGTGACCACGACATTATCGCCCACGCCAAGCTGATCAAACTCGGCCGCCGCCTAGCGGTGGGCGAAGTACAGATTTTTTCAGCCAGCGATGACACACGCCCCGTAGTGCATGTCACCGCCAGCTATGCACTGCCTGACACCCTACCCAACAACGCTTAATGCAACCGCTGATTAAGGCGCCAGGGTCATAAACGGGGTATCTTCCTGGTCGGTAAACGCATACACATTGTAAGGGGCCTCTTGCGGCCCCGGCATGCCCGGCGTACCAATGGGCATACCGGCCAAGCCAATGCCGTCGATATCAGGTTGCGTTTCAAACAGTGCCTGCACCGCGTCCATCGGCACATGGCCCTCAATCCAGTACTCACCTATTTCGATGGTATGGCACGATCCTAAACCATAGGGAACACCCGCCTGCTGTTTGATATCACTCAGTTCAGCGTCATCCACGATAGTGACATCAATACCCAGCTCTTCAAGATGGCGTGCATAAGCATCGCAGCAGCCGCACTGAGGGTTTTTGTACAAGGTCGCCTCGGCGGGCAGTGCCGCGTGCGCCGAGGTCGCCCCGAGAATTAGAGCACTAGATAGGAATATTGAGGTGGTTAAGCGGCTCATAAATACCCTCCTGATTAAGAGCGAATAAAAAACGTTGGTAAGCGACGCAACATCCAATTGAAAGCTTACAACCTGTGTGTCGCCCCAAGGTCAAGCTAGCTCAACGCTCAGTGTTAGGGAGTTGATCGATCATGTGATCCAGCGTCATCGGGTACTCACGTATCCGGACACCGGTGGCATTGTAGATCGCGTTGCCAATCGCAGCCGCTACGCCGCAAATACCCAGCTCACCCACCCCTTTTGCTTTTAGGGGCGATGAAGCAGCATCGGTGGTCTCTAAAAAGATGACCTCCTGCTCGGGAATATCCGCATGTACCGCCACTTCGTAGCCTGCTAGGTCGTGGTTGACGAAGAAGCCGCGCCCGGTATCCACGCTCATGCCCTCGGTCAAGGCAGCGCCTACGCCCATGGTCATGCCGCCAATTACCTGGCTGCGCGCCGTGATGGGATTGAGGATGCGCCCTGCATCGCACACGGCCAGCATACGCCGCACGCGAGTTTCCCCGGTGTAGGCATTCACGGCCACCTCGATAAAGTGCGCGCCGAAGGTGCCGATCTCCAGCTCATCCTTGAAGTCGCCAAAGTTGATCGAATCCTCAGCCACTATCTCTTCGCCATCGGCTATGTCGGCCAGCGCCAGATCTTTCTGTCCGGAAACCACGCGGCCATTTTCAAAGCGCGCCTCGTCAACGTTTAGGCGCTTGGCGATCTGCTCTTGAAGCGCCACACAGGCAGCATATACGCCAGCGGTGGCGCTAGTCGCACCAAACTGCCCGCCTGAGCCGGAGGAGGTTGGATAGGCGCTATTGCCAAGGCGCACTTCTACATCCTGCATCTCCATGCCCATGGTTTCTGCCGCCGTTTGGGTCAGGATGGTGTAGGAGCCGGTACCGATATCGGTCATATCGGTTTCCACAATCAGCCGCCCTTTCTGCAAGCGCACCCGCGCGCCCGAGGTCATGGTGGGCGCACCGCGATAGGCACCAGCCATGCCGTGGCCAATCAGCCACTGGCCTTCGCGCCGACCGCCCGGTTGAAGGTTACGCTCAGCCCAGCCGAAGGCATCGGCGCCCTTACGCAGGCACTCCACAAAGTGGCGATCGCTGAAGGGTTTCGATGGCTCCTCGGGATTGACCTGGGTGTCGTTGAGAATCCTGAACGCCACGGGGTCCATGCCGAGCTTCTCCGCCATCTCGTCCATGGCGATCTCCAGCACCGCCAGCCCCGAGGCTTCGCCGGGCGCACGCATGTCCGCCGATTCGGGCAGCCCCATATCGATAGGATGGTGCGCCACACGACGGTTTTCGCCCGCATAGAAGCAGCGGGTCTGGTTGACCGCGTCTTCACCGCTGCCGCCGGGCAGCGTATGGGAAACGGCAGCATGGTCGAAAGCGGTAATCTTGCCATCTGACCCGGCCGCGATGCGCAGACGCTGAATAGTGCCGGAACGATGCGTGGCGTTATTGAAGATCATTGGGCGCGGCAGAGCCACCTTGACCGGCCGCCCGGTCTCGCGCGAGCCAAGCGCCGCCAGCACCGCATCGGCGCGTAGCCACAGCTTGCCGCCAAAGCCACCGCCCACGTAAGGGCTTTCCAGGCGGATTCTGTCAGCATCAATATCAAAGGTGGTGGCGAGCGCCTGGCGCGTCCACTCGATCATCTGGTTCGAGGTCCATACCGTCATCTGCTCACCATCGGACCAGTCAACAATCGAGGCGTGAGGCTCCATCATGGCGTGGCTTTGCGAGGCGGTGCGGTAGGTTTCATCCAGCGTGACCGGCGCGGCGGCAAACGCCGCATCCACATCGCCGACGTTTGCCACCGGCTCGCCGGTGCTCTGAAGGCGCGTCCAGGCATCTTCAAGATCAAACACGCCCTTCGCCTCTTCGTAGCGCACCTCGATCAATGACGCCGCACCACGCGCCTGCTCCAAGGTATCGGCAACCACCACCGCGATGGCCTGATGGTAGTGCTCAACGGTGGCGCCGCCGAACAGGTGGGCCACGTTGCTGTCTGCACGCGCCAGGGGCTCAAGCTCCAGTGTGGTAATAACGGCCGCCACGCCGGGGGCAGCGCGGGCAGCCGAGGCGTCCATATGAGTGATTTTCCCTCGGGCAATCGTTGCGCACACGGGGTAACCCACCAGTTGGTTGGCTGCCACGTCATGCCGCTCGTAAGCGTAGGGCGCGCGGCCGGTTACCTTGAGCAGACCGTCGATCCGCGCGTGGGGCTTGCCGATAACGCGGGCATGATCGAACAGGTTATCTTCCGTTGATTGATTAAAATCCATGGGTCACTCCTGAGCCAGCAGCGCGGCGAGCGTTCGCTCTGCTAAGGTAAGCTTGTAGGCGTTCTCTTGCGTTGGGCGGGCGCCGTCCAGTAAACGGGCCATGACAGCGGATGCGCCCTGCGGTAACGCCGCGTCGGCGTCATCACGGCGCCAGGGCTTGGGAGCTACACCGCCCAGGGCAACGCGCCCCGTTCCATCGGGGGCTTGAATCAGCGCAACGGACACCAGCGCAAAGGCGTAGGAGGCCCGGTCGCGCACTTTGTAGTAGGCGTGGCGGCCCTCAACGGGGGGCGGCAGCAGTACGGCGGTGATCATTTCGCCTGTTTGCAGCGCTGTCTCCACCTCCGGCGTATCGCCAGGCAGTTGATAGAACTCATCCAGCGTCAGGCGGCGTGTTTCACCGGTTGACGTCACTGTTTCCACTTCGGCATCCAGCACGCGCAGGGCAACGGCCATATCAGAGGGGTGCGTGGCAATACACGCATCGGACGTGCCGATAATGCCCAGCTGACGCGTGGTGGCTCCTTCGCTTAACGCTGCGCAGCCCGCCCCAGGCGAGCGCTTATTGCAGGGCATGCCAGTGTCATAAAAGTAGCCACAGCGCGTGCGCTGGAGCAGGTTGCCGCCGGTGGTCGCTTTGTTACGCAGCTGGCCGGAGGCACCCGACACCAGCGCCCGACTCAATACCGCGTAGTCCTTACGAATCCGGGTATCCGCCGAGAGCGCGGCGTTGCTAACCAGCGCGCCAATGCGCAGCCCGCCCTCATCCGTTGGTGTAATATCGTCAAGACCCGTGCCCCCTACGTCGATCAGGTGCTTGGGAATTTCGATCTCATGCTTCATCA
The DNA here is from genome assembly GCF_002836035.1 of Halomonas sp. MES3-P3E. Classification (NCBI taxonomy): domain Bacteria; kingdom Pseudomonadati; phylum Pseudomonadota; class Gammaproteobacteria; order Oceanospirillales; family Halomonadaceae; genus Halomonas; species Halomonas sp. MES3-P3E. The sequence goes on from NZ_PJBT01000182.1 coordinate 89,419, forward strand.
AATCCAGCAGGTTAGTGCCGCCCGCAATAAACTTGGCGCCCGGCACTTCCGCCGCACGGGCTGCCGCCTGGGCTGGGTCGCTGACGCGTTCATAGGAAAAGGCTTTCATGAGCGCGCCTCCGCAACCTGGTTGATGGCCTTGAGAATGTTGGCGTAGGCGCCGCAGCGGCAAAGATTGCCTGACATCCGCTCGCGAATTTCCGCATCGCTGATCTCAATAGGCGCATTCAAATCTTTGGTAACATGGCTTGGCAGCCCCGCTTGAATCTCTTCAAGCACCGCCTTGGCCGAGCAGATCTGCCCCGGCGTGCAGTAGCCGCACTGAAAAGCGTCATGATCGACAAAGGCTTGCTGCATGGGATCAAGATGGTCGACCTCAGCCGCCCCTTCGATGGTCGAAATATCATCATCTTCATGCATGACCGCAAGGGACAAGCAGGCGTTGATGCGTTCGCCGTTCACCAACACCGTGCAGGCGCCACACTGGCCGTGGTCACAGCCTTTCTTGGTGCCCGTAAGCTTTAGATGCTCACGCAGGGCATCCAGCAGCGTTGTGCGGTTATCCAGGGTTAACGTATGCCGTTCACCATTGACGGTTAGTGAAAAGGTGCTGCTATCGGGGTTCACGGTCTTGGGGTGTCTTTCGACGTTATTAGAGGGGTTCATTGCTATATGCCTTCCTTGCGCGTTGCTTTCGCTTATTTAGTGCCATAAGGCCTTTAGCATAGACACGATTACGCCAGGCAGCCCAACTCTGTGTCCAAACCTTGTAAAACTAAACCTCTAACGGCGTCAGTTGCGCTACGCTATGACACGTCTATCCACGCAAGACAGGCCATGGATGCCGCTTGCTCACTATTGGAAACGTTTGAAATGCAGCATTTGGACTTGCAGGTTATCGATCAAGCGCTTACCTGGTCCCAGGAGGGTGAAACGGTCTGGCTGTGCACCGTGCTCGCCACGTTTGGCTCATCGCCCCGCGCCCCCGGCGCCTGGATGGCGGTGACCAGGGACGGCAGGCACCTGGGGTCGCTCTCCGGCGGCTGTGTGGAAGATGATTTCATCAAGCGCCTGGCCGAAGGGCAGTTTGAAACACCGGCGACCATTATACGCTACGGCGATGCAGAGGACGCTCAGGGCGGACATATCGCGCTGCCCTGCGGCGGCATTCTAGAGGTACTGGTTGAGCGCCTGCCGGCCACACCGGATATACGGGAGCACCTTGGCACGCTGAAAGCGACGCTTGAAGGCCACCGCCAGTTGATGCGCCATGTCGATATTCACGCTGGCACCCGACACTTTACCGACGACACCACACTGGGGCCGCGGGTGGTCTGGCCCAGTGAAGAGGGTGCGCCGAACCGGGTAACAATGCGGCTCGCGCCCGCACGGCGGCTGATCATTGCTGGCATTTCGCCCGTTTCCAGCGCCTGTGCCTCATTTGCCGCCACGTTAGGGTTTGAGGTCATTGTCTGCGACCCCGACGAAGCCGCCTGTCAGGCGTTTGATGTTCCAGGGGTAACAGTCATAGCGCAACTGCCTTCCCAGTACATTGCCGCCAACGGCTGCCACGGCGCCACGGCCATTGTGGCGCTCACCCATGATCCACGTATAGATGACCTGGCGATGATGGAAGCGGTGCGCACACCTGCGTTTTATATCGGCGTGATGGGCTCAAAGCGCACCTCTACTGCGCGCGCTGAGCGGCTGATTCGCTCAGGAGGGCTGACCGAAGAGCAAGTCGAGCGATTGCATATGCCGATTGGTCTAGCGCTAGGCAGCATGACCCCGGCGGAAATTGCCCTCGCTATCATGGCGGATATCGTCCGGGTCCAATACGGAAAAGCTACCAATGAGCTCTAGCAATGTCGTCGCCCTGGTGATGGCGGCTGGCTACTCGCGCCGATTTGGTGAGGATGACAAGCGCTGCGCGACCTTAACCGACGGACGCTCGCTGTTGGCAGCCTCTGTCGCGAATGCCGAGCAAGCCTTTCCTATACTGCGCGTGGCAATCCGCGAAGAGGATGATGCGGCCTCGCTCGGCCTTACAGAAAGCACGTCGTTGATTCGACTCCATCAGGCGCACCTTGGGTTGGGGGCAAGCCTCGCCGAGGCGGTGGCCGCGCTTAGCCACGACGCCCGCCTGAATAGCGTCGAGGCAGTCGCGATTTTATTGGGCGATATGCCCTGGATTCAGCAGGAGACGCTGCTGTCGTTACAGCGGCTAGCCACTCGCGACACTATCGTGCGGCCCTGCCATGAAGGCAAGCCGGGGCATCCGGTTATATTTGGGCGTACGCTTTGGCCCGCGTTTACAACGCTAAACGGCCATACGGGGGCCAAAGAGATTATTCGCAACAACGCCGCATACTACCGTGAGTATCACGTGCAGGATGCGGGCACGATGATGGATATCGACGTGCCCGCTCACTTAGCGTCATCAAAACACGCTACCCCTGACGGAGCGTAATGCGGGTTAGCTCTGAGGGCTTGCCGAGGCGTAAAGCAAACCCTGGCCATAAGCCTGTACCGTTATTGACGTAAAGCGTCATGTCTTGAATATTATAAACGCCTGAAACGAAACCATTGTTAGCGCTGGCAACCAGTCGATCGAAGCCTAGTATCATCCCACCATGAGTATGTCCGGAGAGCTGCAGATCTACACCAGCCGTGGCCGCAGCCACCGCATTGCGGGGCTGATGATCCAGCATAATAATCGGCGAGTCGCTCGGTGCCTCTGCTATCGCCTCCTCGACATTCGGCGCAGCAAAAGCATGCCTGGCGGCCGTAAAATCCGTCACTCCCGCAAGGACCAAGTTCGCCCCCTCGTTGTCGATCACAACATGTTGATTTGCCAATACCTGCATGCCGAGCGACTGGTAATACTCCATCCACTGCGGGTAACCAAAATAGTACTCATGATTACCCGGAATGGTATAGACACCGTCGGGCGCTGAAAGCGCTTGTAAAGGCGCCACATCTGCGCGACGCAAATCCAGGTCGCCATCGATCAGGTCGCCGGTGATGACGATTAAATTTGGCTCCAGCGCATTGGCCTGCGACACCACCGCTTCAACCCACGGGGCTTCAAACAGTCGGCTAATATGCAGATCGGTTAACTGCACAATTTCGTAGCCTTCAAACTGAGAGGGCAACCCTTGAATGGTAACCTCGATATCCTTCACCAGCGGCACCCGCGCTGCTTGGCTGACGGCGAAAGCAGCCACGCCTAACGCCAATGCCCCCATGCTGTAACGCAATGAAGAAGGAATGGCGACACGCCTTCTTTTTACCGCCATCAGCATCAGCGCTATCGCATCAACCACTAGCTGAAACACTGCTAGAAACAGCATCGTGCCGAAAATCCAATTGACGATCAGTACGATGGCTCTTGGCACCTCGGGAGAGAACATGGAGCCAAACGCCATCAAGGTAAGCCAATGATGCTGAGCTACCAGTAACAGCGCAACGCTGAGCAGACCTTTAAACCAGAGCGGCCATTTGAGTGGCACTAAATAGCGAAGAATAACAATCAGGCAGGGTATGGCGACGACAAAATGAAACATAGAGATGCTCATGAAAAGGAAGAAGCGCGGCGCATAGCCACGCGAATATTTGGCCTACAAAGGTGCTTACTGCTTGGCCATCAGTGCGACGACCGCCAGCGCCAGCCACCCGGCCATTAATAAAACGCCGCCAATAGGCGTCACAATGCCGAGGCTTAGCCCAGCCAAGGCCATTAAGTAGAGTGAGCCTGAAAAACTCACCACCCCCAGCGACCACAGCGCCAGCACCCAGCGCTGCCCCGCCAGCGGATGCACTCGGCGCCACACCAGTACGATCATCATGGCTAGGGTGTGCCACGCCTGGTAACGCACGCCGGTTTCGACGGCACTCACCATGACCTCGGTCGTGCGCGCCGCCAAGCCGTGTGCCGCATAGGCACCCAGCATCACCAGCATGGCGCCTGAAATCGCCGCTATACACCACCACACTTTATCTGTTTGTTGCACACTGCTCTCCTGTCTCACTTTCATGCTCCCAACTTCGCTTCGCCCACCGCGCTGATTATACCCACGGCGTACCTTGCGCGCCGCTAAACCGCTACAATAGAGAATGAACTGCCATGACGAATGAGACGCGCCCTATTATGTCTATACAGATACGTCTAAACGGTGAACCGCATACACTGGCCACCGGCCTAACCGCCGCCGACCTAGTGGAACAGCTGGGTCTTAGTGGCCGTCGTATAGCCGTGGAAATTAACGAAGAGATTGTCCCCCGCAGCCAACACGCCGACACCCACTTGGCCGATGGCGACCACGTGGAAGTGGTTCACGCGATTGGCGGTGGCTAAAGGAAATACTATGACGCAATTAACGCATGAACCGCTCACTGATACGCCGCTAACCATTGCCGGACACGATTTTCGTTCGCGCCTGCTGGTGGGCACTGGCAAATACAAAGACTTTACCGAAACCGGCGCTGCCATTGCCCAGAGCGGTGCCGAGATCGTGACGTTTGCCGTACGCCGCACCAACTTGGGCCAGGACGCCGAGGCGCCCAATCTGCTAGATGTTATCTCGCCCGAGCGCTACACCCTGCTGCCCAATACCGCTGGTTGCTACAACGCGAAAGATGCCGTGCGCACCTGCCGTTTGGCCCGCGAGCTGCTTGATGGCCACAACCTGGTCAAACTGGAAGTGCTCGGCGATGACCACACGCTCTACCCCAACGTGGTAGAGACCCTGAAAGCCGCTGAAACGCTGCTTGCCGACGGTTTCGACGTGATGGTTTACACCAGCGATGACCCTATTGTGGCACGCGAACTCGAAGCCATGGGCTGCTGCGCCATCATGCCACTGGGCTCGCTGATTGGCTCTGGCCACGGCATTCAAAACCCGCACAACGTGCGCTTGATTGTTGAGCAGAGCAACGTTCCGGTGCTGGTGGATGCGGGCATTGGCACGGCGTCGGATGCCGCCATGGCGATGGAGCTCGGCTGTGACGGCGTACTGTTGAACAGTGCCATTGCCCATGCTCGCGACCCGCTACGCATGGCCAACGCCATGAAACTAGCCGTGGAAGCCGGCCGCGACGCGTTTTTAGCTGGCCGTATGCCGCGCCGCCAGTCCGCCGATCCCTCTTCTCCTTTCGCCGGCCGTATTAACGGCTGATACAGAGACACCATGACCGATACGAACAATGCCGCGCCCGAAGGCAACGCCACCACCAACCCCGAAAGCCAGGATGCCCCGCTGCATCGTCGCGGCATTAAAAGCTATGTAATCCGCGCGGGCCGCATGACCCAGGCACAAAACCGGGGGCTAGAAGACGTTTGGCCACGCTTCGGCCTGACCATTGCCGACGGCCGTCAAGACCTGGACGTGCTGTTCGGGCGCCAAGCGCCGCGCGTAGTCGAAATCGGCTTTGGCATGGGCAACTCACTGATTGAGCAGGCCGAAACCCACCCGGATACCGACTTTATCGGTATCGAAGTGCACGCCCCTGGCGTTGGCAAACTATTAGATGAAGTGGATAAACGCGGCCTGACTAACCTGCGAGTTTACCGCGAAGATGCCCTGGCCGTGCTAGAGCAGTGCCTGCCGGAAGGCTCGCTAACCACGCTGCAGCTGTTCTTCCCTGACCCCTGGCCGAAGAAAAAGCATCACAAGCGGCGTATCGTGCAGCCAGCCTTTGTTGAGCTGATTCGCACTCGTCTGATGCCCGGCGGCACCTTCCATCTAGCTACGGACTGGGAAGCCTACGCGGAGTGGATGGTGGAAGTGATGGAAGCGGCCCCCGGTTATGCCAATACCGCTAGCACAGAGACCGCCCCCTACGTGCCGCGCCCGGCCTTCCGCCCGCTCACCAAGTTTGAAGCCCGCGGCGAAAAACTCGGCCACGGCGTGTGGGATTTGATTTATCGGCGAGAGGGGTAACGCCTTACTCTTTAAGCGGTTCAATCGGCTCCCAATCTGAACGATTGGCCAGAAACTCAGGCCTGGGCCGATTACCGCAGTAAGGGTCATGAAGGGTATTTTCAACGCTGTTATAAACAAAGAACAGATTACTTCTCGGCCAGCAGGACATATTCGTGTTGGAGCCGTGCATAGTATTGCTTTCGAAAATCACCAGCGAACCAGCGGGCCCCTTGGGCGCTTCAATATCGTTCTCCAACATTAATTCGCGCAGGCTGCTGGCTGGCGGCACTCCCACCTCTTGGCTTTTGAGTGACTCTTTGTAGTTATTCTCCGGCGTTCGCCCTACACAGGGAACAAAGTAGCGGTGCGAACCAGGAATCAACATCAGTGGCCCATTAAACTCACCGTTATCGGTGAGCACGATGGAACAGCTAAGCGCGCGCATGCGCGGCATGCCATCTTCGCTATGCCACGTCTCAAAGTCTGAATGCCAATCAAACCCTTTGCCTTTGAACCCGGGCTTATAGTTGATTCGTGACTGATGGATATAGACATCGCTGCCCAGCAATTGCTTGACGATCGCCAACAGCTTGGGGTCCTGGGTCAGACGTTGGAAACGCTTGGACACTTCATGAATACCGAACACGGTGCGTATCTCTTCACGCCCTGGTTCAAGAATCGTGCCTTCTGAAAGCTTAAGATCGGCATCATCTTCGTACTCACGCAGCTCTTGAAGAAACACCTGCATATCGTCGGCGTCAAAAAAACCTTCAAAGGAGAGAAATCCCTTTTTCTCATACTCCTCAATTTGCGACCTATTCAGCGGCCCATCAGCAAGCTGGGATTCATCGCCATATACCACGGGATCGATGCGTTCAAACATTCCCAATTTTCGCTCCAAGCGAGTAGGGAAAAGATCTTGGGTATCGTTCATGGTCAACTCCTCCATTAGCATGCGTTTAAAAAGCGCTTTTAAGCATTACGTATAAAACGTAGACGCCAAAACGCACCTCAGCAATGCCCTTTGGAGGTCGCCGAAAAGCCAGCATTAGAAATGGGGAGGTTAGCAGGGTGTAGAAAAAAGAAAGCCGCTCCATTGGAGCGGCAAAAAAAGACCGTGACTAGCAATGAGAGGGAGAAACCATGACAGTTAACTGGCGATAATGTTTACCGAGTAGCTGTCTTGGCTGCCAAGCGTCTCATCAAACGCTGACAATCACACTATAATCATTCTCATTTACCTCGTCAATACAAATACGAATATTTTTTATTTACCTTTTGAGTCTGCCTATCCATCAGCTTACCAATCGCAGCCAAAACGGTAGCGTCGCCATGGCCAATAGGGTTTGTCCGGTGATAATGGCCGCCATCAGTTCAGCATCGCCGCCCAGTTGGCGGGCTAAAATATAGGCAGACGTAGCGGTGGGCAGCGCTGCAAACAGGAGCGCCACGTCACGACTGACCGGATCTAGTTGCAACACCCAGGTTAATACCAAGACAAACGCGGGCATCAGCAGCAGCTTAACGCTATTGGTAGCCAGCACGCCGCGGTCAATCCGCAGCAACGCCGCCGGGCGCAGCGCTACCCCCACCGCTACCAGCCCCAGTGGCAACGCCGCACGCCCCAATAGCTCGACCGTGTCCTGACTCCAACCAGGTAAACCGACACCGGAAAGGTTCAGGCCAATACCAATAAGGCAAGCAAGGATTAGCGGATTTTTAATCAGCGCCATTGCGCTTTTACCCACGCTAGCGCCGCCCAGAGTGCCAGCGGCCACAAAGCTAGCCACACACATCACGTTAACTACCGGTACCATTAGTGCCACCGCGACGGCTGCAGTGGTCGCTCCTAAGCTGCCGTGTAGCGCAGCGGCACCAGCAACGCCCACATAAGTATTAAAGCGTACCGCCCCTTGAAACACCGAGGTAAACGCAGCGGGTGTAAGCCGTAACCAGCCTCGTAAACGCCAAAGCAGTATGCCAAACAATGCCATTGCGCCCAGCAATACCAGTGCTAGGCGGCCTACAGGCACTTGGCTCACATCGGCAGTCGCCAACGTTCCCACCAGCATGGCGGGGAACAGTACAAAATAGATAAGCCGCTCCATCTGCGGCCAGAAAGTATCGCTAGGCCAACGCCAATAGCCGAGCATGGCGCCCAGTAAAATCAATAAAAACAGGGGGCCTAAAGCGCCAGTGATACTCTCCATTTGCGTCCCTTTTGCCTGCGACATCCCAGCACAGCGATATCGGCTCGATTACTGTTACCATGGCGAAACACCCGCCTCACGGCTTGCGTAGCGATTATTCTGCCATGAAGATGATATCAAAACCTGCACACCCGGCAGGCTTTCCTGCTTTAAGGGTACTGATACTGGTCACTGGTATAGCGCTGGCTGCCTGTGCTTGGTATGCCTTTGCCCATTGGTTGCACCGCGATAGCGATGTGACCTGGTTTCCGCCTGCGGCAAGCTGCAACTTGCATACAGCGCCTTGTTCCGCCACGTTGGGCGATAAAGGCCGCATCACCCTCCATGTTCAAGCGAGTGGGCAGATTGATGCATTAGAGGTATTACCACTGGAAGTTGAGGTTGACGGCGTTACGGCCACTCAGGTTGACGTTGATTTTGTTGGCCGTGATATGGACTTAGGGCTGCACCGTTTTGCCCTCAGCGCAGGCGCGCCCGGCCATTTTCAAGGCCAAGGCCAAGTGGGGATTTGCACCCAAACCGTTATGCCCTGGCGAGCGCGTGTCATACTGGACACTGCAGAAGGTAAAGTGGGTAGTTGGTTCGATTTTGACGTTATTCGGAGTTAACGCACATGGCACGTAAACCGTTATGGCTGGGCGCTGGTGTCGCCGCTGTATTAATTGTGGTCAGTGGCATCGGCCTCTATCACTACGCTTTTGCCCCCAAGGATGGCGAACCTGTAGGTGGCCCTGTGGAAATGCCTTCGACCCAGGGAGATTTTTCGCTGACCCAGCTGGATGACGATCAGCTAGCCATTTTGTCGTTTGGTTACACGTTCTGCCCCGACATATGCCCGATGACCCAGTCGGTCAAACGCCAAGCCTTGGCTCAACTCTCTGAGGAACAGCGCGAGCGGGTGGTGCCGGTGATGATTACCGTTGACCCCGAACGCGACACCATAGAGCGCATGCAGGAGTACATGGGCTTTTTCGGCGAGGAGTTCATTGGTGCGGTAGGTAGTCAGGAGCAGCTTGAAGATGTTGCGTCGCGCTATGGCGTGATATGGCGAAAAGTCGAAGCGCCGGATTCGGCAATGGCATACACTATCGATCACAGCGCCTCGCTTTTTTTAGTCAATCGCGAAGGCGAGATATTGCAGCGAGTGCTCTATTCGCCAACTCCCCATGGGTTAGTCTCGGCATTAGAGAGCGAACTGGGCAGTTAGTCGACTTTACTCTGGCGAGGCGTTTTCGGGAGCAGTTTGCAAGCGATCCAACATCGCCATCAGCGCACCAATCTGGGTGCCGCTACGGGTATCGTGCTGAGGGCTTAACTGCCAAGTGCTTTCGGCAAATCCCCACCAGTCCCAGCAGCCTTGCGGATTCGCCATACTGCTTTCCGCCTGGGGATAAAGCACAATTTGCTGATGCGCTGACGCCCAGGCGTTTAACCCAGTGTAACGTACAAACGTTTCACCAATCGCCTCTGCGTTCATTTGGCAGCCATGCAGCGCCAACGTTACCGGGCAGTTACCCGCTTCACAGCCTTCCGGTATAAACACATAGCCTGTGTCGGCTAGGCCTTTTACCGCAAATTCCGACTGATCAAACGCGGCTAACTCGCCACCCAGTTTGCCGCTCGCCTCAGAGGCTTCACGTTCGGGATAAAGCCAGTTCAACATATCACCAGCGATATCTTCATCGCAGGCTAATACATAACTACCGCCCCCTTGGCGACAATCGCCCCACTCTTGGGGGCCGGGCGATACATCATCAGGTAAGCGTACCGGCCAGCCATGCCCGGCATTTTCGCTACGCGCAACGCGCAGTTGATCTGGCGAGGCAAGCCATTGCGTCCACTGCTCGGCAAGGAGATCGCCCAGCAGCGGTTCAACGACGTCATCTTCTTCGCCGTGCCAAAAGTAGGCCCGCAGCTGGCTAAGGCGCTCTGTGCTTCCGACCTGTTCAAGCGCTATATAGCGATCATAGCGGCTCGCCAGCTCGTCTAATGATGGCGCGCCGCGGCGCGTCATCATGCACTGGTTAAGCGCCAAACTCAGCGAGCCTTGTGCACAACTCCAAGGCCCCGCCGCCAGTACGCCCAGGCCACTAAACCGTTCTGGCCAAGCGACCGCTAGCTGGGTTGCCATATAGCCGCCTGACGATACCCCCACCACGCTTGCCTGCTCGCTAACGGCACCCAGGGCGGGTAATGCCTCAGGCTCAACCTCCGGCTCGGCCTGTGCCAACAACGGGATACCAAGGCTCAGGCAGACCAGAGCGTATGCAAGTGGGCGAAGCATGGAAGGGGCGGCTGAAGTCATTGCTTATTCGACGCCTAACAATTCAACGCGGAAGGTCAGCACTTCATTGGGTCCAATCGGCCCTTGACCATTTTCGCCGTAAGCAATATCAGCGGGAATATATAGCATCCAGCTATCGCCAACGCTCATCATCTGCAGCGCTTCCTGCCAACCTTCGATCACTTGGTTGGTTTGGAAACTGACTGATTCACCGCGCTCAAAGGAGCTATCGAATACAGTGCCGTCTAACAGCATGCCTTCGTAGTTCACTTCAACAGTGTCTTCAGGGCCAGGTGTCGCACCATCGCCCGACTCAAGCACTTCATACTGAAGGCCAGAATCCGTCACGGTTACTTCTTCACGTTCAGCGTTTTCGGCCAGGAAAGCTTCGCCTTCTTCGAGATTCGTTTGCGCCATCTCTTCAGCTTCGGCTTCACGTGCTTGCATTGATTGCTCTTGGAAGGCCATCAATGCTTCGGTCATCTCTTCTTCACTAAGCGCTAAGTCATTACCTTCAAAAACGTCACTCATGCCGTCATGAAACGCATCTAAGTCGAGGTCTTCGATATCGGCCTGCATGCTTTCGCCCAAGGTAACACCCAGGCTGTAAGCCAAACGCTGTTCGTCAGTTTCGGGCGCTGCCGCTGCAAAAGGGGCGACCAAAAGCAAACCTGTCAGAGCCGTTGTAGAGAGCAGTAGTTTCATGAAAGATCCTTTTATCTTTTATATAGCGGCGCCGAACGCCTATCTGTGTCACTTAAAGATTAACACCCACCGCCCCAAGCTGCATCTTTGGGCGGTGGGTGTTAATAAGACCATAAAGCAAGCAAGAGGTTTAACGGATTTAGACGACCAACGTAGGACAGTGAGCGGCGCCAGCAACGCGCTGAGAGACGCTGCCCAGCAGCGGATTCTTTTCGCCGTTGGTGCCCTGAGCGCCAATTACGATCAGATCGCACTCTCGCTTACGGGCGAAACGCACGATAATACGCGAGGGGCGCCCACCTTTTACAAAGGCACGCACGCGGGAGTCATCAGCGCCCAGCTCAATAGCATGCGCCTTCGCATGTACGGCAATCTCGGTGGCGTACTCTTTTAACGCATCGTCAGGAATATCCAACTGATTAGGCCGCACCATGGAAAGGGAGGCTTCCAGCAGGCTGTGGTGTTTAAACACGCACAGCAGATAAAGCTCGGCGCCCGTTAGCATCTGTAAGCCTACCGCCTTCTCCAGCGCCCTTAAGGCGCCTTTTGAGCCATCCACCGGGACTAATATGCGATTAAACATTCGCGTACTCCTTGTGGCTGTTTAGCGGAAGGCAACATCGCGCAGGAACAGCGCAATTTGCGGGAACATGATCAATAAGGCGGCCGCTAAAATCAGCATGAAAATAAACGGCGGTGTGCCTTTGATGACATCCCAGTAAGGGCGTTTGAAAATCGCAATCGCAGTAAAGATATCGCACCCAAAGGGCGGTGTTGCCGACCCTATCGCCACCTGCAGCGTAATCAAAATACCCACCAGCACAGGGTCGAGTCCGGTGGCTTCAATCGCCGGTGTAAAGATCGGCGTTAGCACCAGGATGACGACGATGGGGTCAACGAACATACAGGCGACGAAAAAGGCGATACAAATGGCAATCAACACGCCCGTGGGGCCTGCTTCATTGATGCCCACTGCCTCCAGAATCATTTGCGGGATCTGGGCAAAAGAGATAATCCACGAGAAGCCATTACCCACTGCCACCAAAATAAACACCACAGCGGTGATTAAACCGGTGGATTTGGCAATGGCGTAAATGTCGTTCATTTTGAGCGAGCGGAAGACCACAAACTCAAGCAAGATGGCATACAGCACACAGGCGGCGGCGGCTTCGGTCGGGCTAAAGATACCGCCATAGATACCACCAACAATAATCACCGGAAAGCCGAGCGGCCATAACGCTTGTTGTACTGCTTTTGCGCGCTCTTTCCAGCTCGATTTTGGTTCTGTGGGTACGTCTTTAACAATGGCGTAGATAATGCAGTAAGCCGAGAACATACATAGAATCATCAAGCCTGGACCAATCCCGGCGATAAATAGCTCACCGATAGAAGTGCCCGAGATAACCCCGTAGATAATCATGCCGATACTAGGCGGAATCAGAAAAGCAATATCGCTGGCATTGATGATCAGCGCCAGCGTAAACGAGTCTGAGTAGCCCGCTTTAAGCATTTTCGGGCGCAATGGTGAACCAACGGCCACCACGGTCGCTTGCGTTGACCCGGACACGGCACCAAACAGTGTGCAAGAGGCCGCCGTGCTCACCGCTAAGCCGCCTTTAATATGGCCGATAAACGACATCACCATATCAATTAAGCGATTAGCAGACTGCCCGCGAGTCATAATATCGGCAGCAAGAATAAACATTGGCACAGCAATGAGTGAGGCTGGGCGTATACCCGCCATCATCTGCTGGATCAACGTATCCATCTGGCCGAAGCCGTTAAACATCATGAAGAAGCCAATTATCGCAGCGGTAATCAGCGGAATCATCATTGGAAAGCCCAGCAGCAGCAGGGCAATCATGGTAGTAACCATTATTGTCGTCATAGCTGTTCCCCTAGGGTGCAGTGTCCCGCGTTAGACTTCAGTTTCCGTGTCTTTGTAACCATCCACCACGCCCGTCGAGAGATACACATCGTGGGAAGTAAAGTTTTTAACAGCAGTCAATAAGTATTGAATCCCAGTGACCAAAAAGCCCAGCGGTACCCATAGGTAAATGATCCATACCGGTAAGCCCAGGGAGGGCAGCACGCGCCCTTTGCTATACAGGTCAACAATATAAATAATTGAATAATAAAGAAGGAAAAACATTACCATCGATGTGAATAGTGCAATACCAATCATCAGCACTTTGCGGCCACCCACCGGCAATGCATCATAAATAGCCGACATACGAATATGACGGCCATGTCGGGCGGCATAACCAATCCCGGCAAAGGTGATCATGATGATCAAAATTCGGTTTAATTCACCAGAAAACATAATGCTGTTGCCAAACACGAAACGGGCAACCACGTTGGTGACCGTATTCAGCGCCATTAGCAAAACGCCCATCGCCAGGATCACGGCTTCCATTTTGCTAATTGCAGTGTCGATCACACCTAAAATCCCCGGCAAACCGGAGCGATAACTCTTTTCCATCTCTTCATCGGTCATGGCCGGACTCCTTTCTAACGGCTTTAACGGCATCAGTTCAGTGCCGTTAGCACAATTAACACAGCGTTATTACAGACCTACCTATTGCAAACCTGCCCGCGTTATTCAGCAAGGAATCACTACTAGCGTAACGGTATGCCGCCGCTAGTGATTCAACGCTAGATATACGTAACCCAGCGTAATGATGCTAAATTCCAAACCGAAAACCCATAGCTTACCGCGGCAGCATAAAAAAGGGGCAGCCTTTGCTGCCCCTCGGGTAAATCATCCAACATGCAAATGCGGCTTAAGGATGATTACTCGTTGCTTACGGCTTCCAAATCGGCTTTGAACTGCTCAAGCAATTCTTCGCCTTTGTCGCCGGTCATTTCCAAGAAGGCTTCTTCAACCTGTGGAGCACGGTCACGGAAGGCTTGAATCTGCTCTTCATCCAGACGCGTTACAGTCACTTCATCAGACGCTTCCTGAATCTTCGCTAACGACTCTTCAGCCAAGCCTTGGATATGCTCGATGGTGTGGTCATAAGCTGCTTGTGAAGCTTCATCAACCAGTGTTTGGTCTTCTTCAGACAGGCCTTCATAGAAGTCCTGGTTAGCCATCATCGCGGTGGTGAACCAGCCATGGCCAGTGAAGGTCAAGTGCGGAGACACCTCATACAAACCACCGGACTCGATCCAGAAAATCGGGTTCTCTTGTCCATCGATGATGCCGGTCTGTAGGCCACCATAGACTTCACCCCACGGTAGCGGCGTAGGCGTCGCACCAAAGGCGTCGTAGGTTTCCGATAGCAGCGGGTTGGTCATGGTACGGATTTTCTTATTATCCATATCTTCCGGTGAGCTGATCGGCTCGTCGGTCGTTATGACCATTTCGCCTTCCGGATACATCTTCAGTAGCTCAAGGCCTTGTTCGGCATAAAGCTCTGGGAACATCTCGTTGATTGCTTCGCTTTCTTCGAAGAACGTTAGTACGGTCTCTTCGTCGGTCGGCAGCAGGTAAGGAATGAAGAAAATTTGCGCTTCAGGAATCAATGCACCGGTAAAGCCGGGTGACTGGTTCACAAACTGCAGAATACCGTTCTGAGTCTGCTCCATAATATCGTCAGACTCACCCAGCTCACCAAAGCGGTAAACCTGAACCGTGTGATCGGAGTTCTCTTCGATATGCTCTTTAAAAGCATAGGCAAAGACATCCTGTACGTCGCCTTCGTACTCTTCATGAGCATAACGCCAGTTATCCGCTTGCGCGACAGCTGTCATGCCCATCAACAGTGCACCCACGCTTGCTGTTGTCACTAATTTGGTGGTTACAGAACGATTAAATACGGGTTTGCTTGCCTTCATACGGTGTTCCCCTTGCAGTGATAAGCGCGCTATTCAAGTGCGCAAAAACCTAGGTCAGTTTTGCTTTTCTAAACACGACACTGTCATTTACGACACTGTTATTCGCTAATTGGTGTTCACTAACAAACACTGAAGTACTGTTCTTAAAGGTGTGCTAGCGAGCGAATAACGCTAGGTATTTCAAAATCAGCTTAAATTCAGGCTAGCGCGCTCCTTGATGAGGGTCAAGCTGGCAAGTAAGCATTTGTAGCGCCTCACACAGTGCCGACGTGGTATTTAAGCTACTCTCCGAGTGGGTGTTAGCTTTACTAAAAAGCAGCTGATTTCGCAGCCATTTAGCCGAATCTTGCGGAATTTCGACGATATTCATTACACGCTGCTCATCAGCATGCACTTCTAAAACCCATTCTTGCCAACGTTGAAGGTTCTCACGCTCGGCCATTAGTTCCGCCTGCTTAATGGTTTCGCGCAGCGCTGCCACAGAGTCACTAGACGCTGCCGAGGCTTTTAAATCGCGACGTAAACCACGCAAAACTGCCGTGACACTGCTCTGCCATTGGCGACGCTGCTCGCGCTGGCGAGCGACCGCGCGGGGGATCGCTTCTAAATCGCACGAGTAGAGCCAGCAATGAAATAGTAGCTCACAAACATCCAGCTCACCCTCCTCTTGCAGCGTCAGGCAAGCAGTCTCAACACCCGGCTTGGCGTAAAGCGACAGCGCAAATTCCCATAACGGTGCCTGCTGTAGGCGCTGCAATCGGGTAGAATCAAGCGCAATAGAATTTTGCATCGTATGACCCACTTTTTTCGGGAGAAAGCATGATCGCACTGCGCCAAGTCGCCCTGCAACGCGGCACGCAAACGCTACTCGACAATGCAGACGTTACCCTTAATAACGGGGTGAAGGCCGGTATTATCGGGGCAAACGGCGCCGGCAAATCGAGCCTGTTCAAACTGCTGCTGGGCGAGATTGCTCCTGACCAGGGCGATGTCGAGATGAGCGGCGGCCAGCGCATCGCGCATATGGCCCAGGAAGTTGACGCCCTTGATCGCCCCATTATTGAGTATGTACTTGATGGCGATGTAGCGCTACGCCAGGCAGAAGCCGACTTGCTGGCCGCTCGGGAGGCCGGAGAAGCCCATCGTGAAGCCGAACTGCACGGCTTGATTGAAACCCTGGATGGCTACCGCGCGGAATCGCGCGCAGCACAGCTACTGGTGGGGCTAGGCTTCCTTCAGACCGATCTCACCCGCCCACTCTCGGCGTTTTCCGGCGGCTGGCGGATGCGGGTCAACCTCGCCCGTACGCTGTTTATGCCTTCTGACCTTCTGCTGCTGGATGAGCCCACCAACCACCTGGATCTGGACGCCCTGCTGTGGCTGGAGCAGTGGCTGACCCGCTACCCTGGCACGCTGCTGCTGATTTCCCACGACCGCGACTTTTTGGATGCCGTATGTGATCACATCGTGCACATGCATCACCAAACGCTGGAGCTTTACCGCGGCAATTACTCCCAGTTTGAGCGCACCCGCGCCGAAAAGCTCGCCTTGCAGCAAGCCGAAGCCGCTAAGCAGCAGGCCCGCCGTGAGGAGATCGAGCGCTTTATCGCCCGCTTTAAAGCCCAGGCGACCAAGGCAAAGCAGGCGCAAAGCCGGGTCAAGATGCTGGAGCGGATGGAAGATATCGCTGTGGCCCATGTGGATTCTCCCTTCCACTTCACCTTGCCTGCTGCCGATAAAACATCGCGCCCGCTACTGGTGCTTGATCAGGCGCAGTTAGGTTATCGCGGCAAAACGGGCGATGGAAGTGACGACAACATCCAGTTGGACAAGGTCAACGTTACCCTGCTGCCCGGCAGCCGCATTGGCCTGTTAGGCCCCAACGGGGCGGGTAAATCGACGCTAATTAAGTCGCTCACCGGCGAACTTGAGCTACTTAACGGCAAGCGCGTGCCTGGCGAGCATTTGGCGATTGGCTATTTTGCTCAGCATCAGCTTGAGAGCCTGGACGTTTCATCGACGCCTTTTGTGCATGTCCAACGCCTCTCGCCCACCGCCAGCGATCAGGATATCCGTAACTTCCTGGGCGGTTTTGGGTTTAAGGGCGACGACGCCTTCGGCAAAGTCGCCAACTACTCAGGTGGTGAGAAAGCCCGCTTGGCGCTGGCGCTCGTTGCTTGGCAAAAACCTAACCTACTGCTGCTTGATGAGCCGACCAACCACCTGGATCTAGAAATGCGCGAAGCGCTGACCCAGGCGCTGGCAAGCTTTGAAGGCACGGTGATTCTGGTGTCTCACGACCGTCACTTGCTACGCGCCACGGTCGATGAGTTTTGGCGGGTAGCGGATCACCGCGTTGAACCTTTCGATGGCGATTTAGAAGATTACCGCGTTTGGCTCAAAGCGCGCCTGGAAGAGAGCCGTCGGGATTCCCGCGGCGAAAAAGCCGAGCGCCAGAACCAGCAACCCAGTGGCGACAGCCGTGAAGCGCGCAAGGCATCGCGTAAAGCAGCAGCCGAGCTGCGTGAGAAGCTACGCCCACTGAAAAAACAGCGCGATCAAGCGGAAAAAGCGATGGAAAAGACCCAGCAGGAACTTGATCAGGTAGAACAAGTGCTGGCAGACCCCGAGCTCTACACCGACAGCGCCCGCAAACCCGAGCTGACCAAGACGCTTAGTCAACAAGCTGAAATCAAAGCACGACTGAATGAAGCAGAACAGCAATGGCTTAGCGCCGAAGAGGCGCTGGAAGCAATGGAAGCCGAGCTGCTCGCCAGCGAAGAGACGGCTAGCTAGCTTTCGAGTAAAAACGTTACCGGGCCATCGTTGATTAGCGCCACCTGCATATCGGCGCCAAACTCACCGGTAGCGACATGTGGCCAGGCAGTGCGCGCCTGGGCAACCAGCAAATCAAACAGCGCTTCACCCTGGGCGGGGGGAGCGGCGCTGGAGAAGCTGGGCCGTAGCCCTTTGCGGGTATCCGCCGCCAGCGTGAACTGAGAAACAAGCAGCAAGCCTCCACTCACCTGCTGCAGGTTGTGATTCATTTTGCCTTCGGCGTCGCTGAATACCCGGTAGTGCAGCATTTTATGCAACAGCTTCTCTACCGCCGCCGCATCATCGTGCTTCTCAACGCCTATCAGCGCAAGTAGTCCGTGATCGATACTACCGACAATTTCCCCTTCCACTTCTACGCTGGCGCGCTTTACGCGCTGAATGAGTGCCTTCACAACGCCTCTCCCCGGCAAAGAAACGGCTATTGTAACCGCCGCTCATTCGCTTTTCCTTCACCGAGTCAGTTTCGCCCTAGTAGCGCGTCGCGGAAGTCGTCGTCCAGTGGGCGCTCACCGAGCCAAATACTAAACATCGCGCTGGCAAACTCGGCACTCTCCTCTTCAAACAGCACCTCACCATTGAGCGCAAGGCGCAGCTGCTCGCCGTTCCAGCTAAGCAGGTAGCGGTCACCGGGAACGACATTGCGATAGCGTTGATTTAGGCGCCCAAGTGGTTCTTCGATCTGAGTGAATTCATACAGCGTAAGAGTGTCTTGCAGCGTTTTTTCAGTCGCTTCGGCAAAGTCGCTGGCTTCAATGGCATGAAAGTAGGCAAGCTCCAAGCGCCGCGGAATATTGCCTAACGGCTGTGGCTGGGTTTCACCTTCAAGCTGATAATATGCCCCCGCGTAGGCCGTCCAGATCATGTAACGGAATACGCCACTGCCAATCAACGTGTAGCGTTGGCCATCCTCTACTACGCTGCGTTCAAACGATTCGCCGTTTTCTGACACGCTACTGGCCATTACCCAAGGAGACAGCATTAGCCCCACTAACATTAGCGTAGTTTGGGCGGGAATTGGCGTGGACATAAAACCTCCTCGTGGCAGCATTGCTATACGTAGCAATACACCCAATAAAGGTTTCGTACAATATACAGCCTATCCAAAAGCAATTTAAATGATGTGTCGCCTACCAAGCGCGGCAGAGCATCAAATCGCAGTGCGGCTCACACAGCAGCATCTCGGTGAGCTGGCTAGTGTGATGGGGTTGCCCACGGCTGCCGATCATGACGAGATCGGGTGAATGACGTTTCATATAGGCCTGAAGCACATCACAGGGTGCGCCCTGCTCTAGCACTAGCTCAACGTCTGGTACCCCCTCTAGCTCGCGCATTAGGCTATCGACCTCATTGGTCAGCTGTTCGCGCAAGCGCTGCACTTCTTGCTCACGCCAATGGGCGTAGTACGCTTGCGAACCCAGCTCACGCTCGCCGGGAAGCGACCAAGCGTGTAGCAGCGTCAGCGAGGCATCAGGGAAGCGAATCAGCGCCTCTCTCAAGGTATGCCGCGCGGTGAGCGAAAAGTCGATGGGTACCAAAATATGCTGCCAGGGCTGGGTGGGTTGATAAGAGGCCACCACCACCGGGCAAGGAGCGCTGCGCAGCACACGCATCAGTGTTGTACCCATCAACAGGTCTTTTTGCCCGCGCTTGCGATGCATGCCCAGCACAATCAGCTCGGCGTTGCGCTCATGGGCTTCACGTACAATCTCAACGTGGGGCGAACCTGTCACGGTTTGGATCAGCGTTTTCGGCGCCTCCAAAGCGTAGTCTTCACGTAGATCGGTCAACGTGGTGGTAATGTCCTCTACTACCGCGCTCTCTACATCAAGCAAGACACGCCGCGGTAAGTAAGGGTCCAACACGTGCAGCACGTCGAGCTGAACCCCGTAAGCGTAGGCTAAACGCAGCGCACGGGCACAGGCGGCGCGATTATCAGCAGAAAGATCGGTGGCAAACAGAAGTGTACGAGGCATGGCGAAACGCTCCTCAGCTGAGCAACTCAGCCTTATAAGCCGTTAAGCAGACACTCCTCAGCATGGTGTGCAATACCCATTCACGCAAGCTACCTATTACTCTGATGGCAGCGCCTCACCACCAGGCGTGAAAATGGTGCACCGGTCCGCGCCCTTTACCCACATTTAAGCGCACACTCGCTTCCAGCGCTGCATGTAGCCAACGCTTGGCATCGCCGATCGCCGCCACCGGGGCATCAGGGCCTGACTGCTCTGGCAGTTTCGCCAGACAGGCGGCAATCGCCGAGGAGAGCGCGCAGCCGGTGCCGTGCAAATTGTTGGTGTCGATTCGCGAGGCGGGCAACCATTCATGGCCGTTGGGGGTTGCCAGCAGATCAGGGCAGGTCGCTCCGCGCAAATGGCCGCCTTTTAGTACCACATAGGGCGCCCCCAGCTGGGTCAGTCCCGGCAACATCGCTTCCATATCATCCAAGCTGGTAGGCGATGGCGAATCGAGTAGAACCGCGGCTTCCGGTAGGTTCGGGGTGATGACATCGGCAAGCGGTACCAAGATGTCACGCACGGCGCGAATACCGGCGTCATCGACCAGTATGTCACCGCTCTTGGCGACCATCACAGGGTCGAGCACGATCCAGCGCGGTCGGCGCTGGCGCAGCACGTCGGCGATTACCTCAGCCACCTCGCGGCTGGCTACCATGCCAATTTTGACCGCGTCCAGCGCCACATCATCCAGCAGGTGCTCAAGCTGCTCGCGAATGGCCTGGGGAGAGACCGGATACACCGAGGCGACGCCACAGGTATTCTGGGCAATCACCGCGGTGAT
Organism: Halomonas sp. MES3-P3E; assembly: GCF_002836035.1. Taxonomy (NCBI): domain Bacteria; kingdom Pseudomonadati; phylum Pseudomonadota; class Gammaproteobacteria; order Oceanospirillales; family Halomonadaceae; genus Halomonas; species Halomonas sp. MES3-P3E. The sequence continues at coordinate 110,016 of NZ_PJBT01000182.1, forward strand.
CACGTTAGTACCATACACGCCGAGGGCCGAAAAAGTCTTCAAATCGCCCTGTAAACCAGCTCCGCCGGACGGGTCGGAGCCAGCGATGGTGAGCACATTGCGCAGACGGGAATGGGTAGACATGAGGCTCCTTTACGACAAAATCGTCACTGTCTGCCTAGGATACCCAAGCTATGCGTTTTGTGCTGCTTAAAACCTACGCTCCAGACACACAACAGCCGCCCGAAGGCGGCTGTTGTGTTCGTGTGCGTTAAGCACAGCAGTCTATTGCGCGGTGTCGCCTTCCGGGTTACGGGCGTTGTAGTACGCCTGCTCGGAGATAGCGTGGTAATCCTCGACCTTTTCCTGGAACGCTTGATAAGAGTCATAGATACGCGTGGCTAATTCGCTCGACTCCGCCAATTCGGCGACAACATCAGCCGAATGCTCGCGGGCTTGAGCAAGCACGTCTTCAGGAATACGGCGCAGCTCAACCTCGTGCTCGTTCACTAGGGTTTCCAGCGCATCGTTGTTACGTGCGGTGTACTCATCCAGTACGCTTTGGTTGATATCGCTAATAGCGGTACGCAGGATCGCCTGCAAATCCGCTGGCAGCTCAGCGAAAGCGTCTTCGTTAACGATCGCCTCGAACATGACCGTCGGCTCGTGCCAACCTGGGTAGTAGTAATAGTCAGCAGCCTGATGCAGGCCAAACGCCAAGTCGTTATAGGGGCCAATCCACTCGGTAGCGTCAATCGCGCCCGACTGCAGCGAGGTAAAGATCTCGCCGCCCGGCATGTTAACAATCGCTACACCCATACGGCTCATTACTTCGCCACCCAGGCCAGGCATACGCATTTTCAGGCCGTCTAGGTCATCAACCGAGTTGATCTCTTTGTTGTACCAGCCGCCCATCTGCACGCCTGAGGCACCAGCGACCATGACGTCAACGCCAAAGTCGTCGTAAAGCTCGTTCCACAACTCCATACCGCCGCCATAGCTTAACCAGGCGTTCATCTCCTGGGCGTTCATGCCAAACGGCACGGCAGCAAAGAACTGAGCGGCGGGGGCTTTGCCCTTCCAGTAGTAGGAAGCGGAATGGCCAAGTTCAGCAGTGCCGTCGGAAACGGCGTCAAACACTTCAAACCCCGGCACCAGCTGACCAGCACCGAAGACTTCGATAGTCAGGCGGCCATCCGACATTTCATCCACCAGCTCAGATAGGCGCTCTGGGCCTTGGCCAACACCTGGGAAATTCTTCGGCCAGGAGGTGACCATTTTCCAACGGAACTCGTCCTCTTGCGCCTGGGCGTGGTTATCGAAGCTAGAGACCACCAGCAAACTGGCGGAGAGAGCGGTCGTCATGGCGATGGCGACTGGGAGTGTTTTGGCTTTCATACAATAACCCTCTTACTTTCTATTATTACTATTATGAGTAGGGAATACCCCGCCTAGCGTAGAACGCCAGGCGGTTTGCTACAGACCATTACTTGCTACAGGACACTAATGGCTCGTTGCTGCTTTTAGTTAGGTTGCCACATATATTCGTTGATAGCTGCGTTGATCACAGTGATGCTTTTCAACTTACCTTTTGTTGACTAGAACTGCGAGGGAAGCCAGGTTGCCAACTGCGGGAAGAAGCTAAGCATGAGCAACATACCCAACTGCATCAAAATAAACGGGATAACGCCACGGTAAATAGCTGACGTGGACACAGACGGCGGCGCAACACCGCGCAAGTAAAACAGCGCGAAACCAAACGGCGGCGTTAAGAACGATGTCTGCAGATTAATGGCAATCATGATGCCCAGCCAAATCGGGTCAAGGCCCATGGCAAGCAAGATCGGCCCGACAATGGGCACCACCACAAAGGTGATTTCGATAAAGTCGAGAATAAAGCCGAGCAGGAAGATAACCAGCATGACGATAATCGTTGCGCCCACCACGCCGCCAGGCATGCCCTCGAACAGCTCGGTAACCATGTGCTCGCCGCCGTAGGCACGGAAGACCAGCGAAAACAGCGCCGCACCGATCAAGATCAGAAACACCATGGTGGTAACGTGAGTGGTCGAGCGCAGCACGTCTTTCAGGGTCGCCCAGTCGAGCTGACGGTAAGCCAGTGCAAGCACCAGAGCGCCAAAGGCCCCTACCGCGGAGGCTTCAGTCGGTGTGGCAAAGCCGCTTAGGATCGACCCCAGCACCGCCACAATCAGCACAACGGGTGGCACTAAGCCTTTGAGCAGCAGCATGCCAATCCCTGAGGTATGGCCAAGCTCGGCCATTAACTCTTCACGGTCGGCAGCGGGTGCCATGTGCGGTCGCAACCATGCCACCAGCGCCACATAAATCATATATATCACGACTAGCAGCAACCCAGGCACCAACGCGCCCATAAACAGATCGCCCACAGAGACCGTTTTAGGGCTGAAAATCCCCATATCCAGCTGTGCTTGCTGGTACGCCGATGACAACACATCACCCAGCAGCACCAGGGCGATAGAAGGCGGAATGATTTGTCCCAACGTGCCGGTGGCACAGATAGTGCCGGTCGCAAGCGATGTGCTGTAGCCACGCTTTAGCATGGTGGGTAGCGACATCAGCCCCATGGTGACCACTGTGGCCCCCACAATGCCGGTAGAGGCAGCCATCAACATGCCCACCAGCGTCACCGAAATACCCAACCCGCCCCGCATGGAACCAAACAGCAGGGCCATGGCATCCAGCAGCGTTTCCGCCACTTTGGATTTTTCCAGCAAGACGCCCATCAACACAAATAGCGGCACCGCCAACAGCGTTTGGTTGGTCATAATGCCGTAAAGCCGGTTGGGCAAGGCGGCGAGATAGCCGCTATCAAAATTGGCATCGATACCAATGGCTTCCAGGCCCAGCCCCATACCGGCAAACAGCAGCGCCGTGCCCGCCAGCGAAAGCGCTACGGGAAAGCCGAACATCAACACAATGCAGATGACGGCAAATAAAATAATCGGCATGAATTCCAGCATCAAACACGCTCCTCAAGATGGTTGCCGCCAGCAGCAGCCGGCACTATCCGTCCGGCCATCACATAGCTATTACGCACGATCTCAACCACGCCTTGCACGATCATCAGCACGGCAAACAGTGGAATTAAGGTTTTCAGTGCATAGACAGCCGGAATGCCACCATAGTCGGAGGAGGTTTCCAGAATACGCCAGGAGTTGGCAACGTAGCCCAGGCTGGAAGCGATGATAAAGATCATCACGGGAATCAGTAGCGTAATAATACCCACGACATTGATTAACGCTTGGCGGCGCGGAGTCATGCCTCGATAGAAGATATCCACCCGCACGTGGCCGTCGTGACGAAAGGTGTAAGCAGCAGCCAGCATAAAGACGCTAGCGTGCATATACATCACCAGCTCTTGCATAAAGATGCTGTTCACGCTGAAGGCATAACGAAGCAGTACAATCGCGAACTGAATCAACATCATAATGATGATCAGCCACGCAAGGGTACGGCCGAACCACTCTGAAGCGCGGTCCAGCGCACCAATAAAGGCAGGTAGTTGTGTTGTGTCCGACATGGAAGTGTCTCGCGTAAAACGACTAAGGGGAGTCAGCGCCCCAGACAATAGCGCATATACGCGGACAATGCAGCGCCCACAGGCGACAAAGGCTATCTTGTTGGCCTAAACACTTAGCCTAAACGCTTGAGCGAATAGCCGCTAAACAAGCCTCTGGCAGCGGAAGATTGACGGCTATCGGTAGGTGATCAGAGAACAGATGATCCAGCACACGTACTTCCGCGGCCTCTAGCGACTGCGACAACAGAATATGATCCAGCGCATGGCGCGGTTGCCAGGAAGGATAGCTGAAAAGGGGTTTAACCGGGTGCAGGGGCAGCGACAAACTAAAGCGCTCGTGAGCGTGTAGTTGGTCAGGCGTACAGTTGAGATCGCCCATCACCACGACGTGGCGCAGCGGCTGAATAATATCGCTTAGATAGTTGAGTTGGCGCACACGACCGCGGTGGCTAAGCGCCAAGTGAGCAACAAAAATATGCAGGGCATCCGGGCCTTCGCCAAAGCGGGCATGAATAGCGCCTCGGCCAGGCATTGCGCCCGGTAAGCGGTGCTCGACGATCTGACTAGGTACCAAGCGCGACAGTAACCCATTGCTGTGCTGGGCAATACGCCCCAGGTTGCGGTTTAACTGCTGAACATGGTGCGGAAATCCCGCTTTGGTAGCGAGATACTCCACTTGGTTAACGCGGCTGGAGCGAAAGCTGCCGCCATCAACTTCTTGTAGCCCAACTATGTCGAACTTACTCAGCACTTCGCCCATCATGTCCAGCCGCTGCTGTCGACGCGGATGCGGCAATAAGTGCTGCCAGCTGCGCGTGAGATAGTGATGATACGCTGACGTCTGAATACCCACCTGCAGGTTAAACGTTAACAGCCGCAGATGGCCCTCTTCCAACAGCACCGGACGATGGCTACTGGGTACTGCCTCATCACGCTCTCTCGCTTCACGCAACACGGTTATTCTGCGCGCTCTGCACGCACCTGCTCGACCAGCGCATCAGCAATTTTCGGCATATTTTCCAGGCTACCGGCTGAACTCGGCGAAACAACGTAGCGTCCGTCAATCACCAGCGCGGGCACCCCCATCAACTTCATCTCACGCATACGGTTGTTGGCTTCATTGACATCGCTACGAACACTAAAGTCGGTCAGCGCTTTTTTGGCCTCTTCTTCGCTGACACCATAGTTAGCGAAAAAAGCGGCAATCTCATCGGACTCAGTGAGCGACTGATTTTCCTGATGGATAGCATTAAAGAAATCGGCGTGTAGCTCCTCTTCAATACCCAGCGACTCAGCCGCGTAGAAAGCGGTAGCGTGGGTATTCCAGTCGCCGCCCATGGTAGCTGGCATATGTTCTACGCTAACGTCGTCTTCCAGCGTCTCGTACCACTCATTAACCGGTGTTTGTAGCCGGTAACAGTGCGGGCACCCAAACCAGAACACTTCAGTAACTGCAATTTGCCCATCTTCAGCGTGGGTTTCTACCGGTGACTCAAGCACTTCATAGTGCTGGCCTTCAACCACATCCTGGGCACTCACTAGCGCAGAAAAACCTAGACCGGCCATCGTAACCATTAGCGTTTTAAACATTGTCGTTTTAAACATCGTATAAATCTCTCCATGGGTAAGCGAGGACTAAGACCGTGGTTATATTAGCGGGTTCCCTCATTTCAAGCACATAGACAAATGAGGGAACCAAACGGCACAAGGAGGTATAAAATTTTGCAGCCTTAATTCAGTCCTAATACGTAATTCGCCACTGCTTCCATATCCCTGTCACTCATTTTGGAAGCAATATCGCCCATAATATTATTGGGGTCATTGGTGCGATCGCCGGACGCAAATGCCTGCAGCGTAGAAACCGTATATTGAGCATGCTGACCGGAAAGGCCAGGATACACGGCACTACCGATACCTACCCCGGTCGGCGTGTGACAGGCTGAACAGGCGGGGATACCCTTAGCCATATCGCCAGCACGGTAAATCTCTTCGCCGCGCGCCAATAATTCAGCGTCTTCGTCGTTGGTTTGGCCCAAGTTAGCGTCTTGTTCCGCAAAGTAGGCCGCAGCATCCCAGGCGTCTTGGTCAGAGTAGTCATCCACGATGCCCGCCATTTGAGGCACCACACGATCACCGTCGCGGATATCCATAATCTGCTTGGCCAGGTAAGACATTTGCTGCCCAGCCAGGTTAGGAAACGCGCCTGAAGGGCTAATACCCTGCTGCCCATGACAGGCGGCGCAGACTTGGGACATTTCTTGACCAGCAGATGCGTCCGCATCGGCTTGATAGTCCGTTTGAGCGTGGGCAGCGCCAACGGCGCCCATGGTAATTGCCAGGCTTGCCAGTAACTTTCTCATTGCTCTTCCACTATGCCGTTTTATGTTTGACTGGTACGCACCCTGGGCGCTTCCCAGGCTCCACAAATTACCAGGGTTAGCTCCGCCAAAACGAACAACGTGTCGCGTTGGTCGCTGCCGGCTAGAGGGCGATGGTACACTAGCGCCCCAGGTCGCAGATATAAACCGCTTGCATTATAACGAATCACCCCAGCGGCGGGAATGCAAGTCCTGGTCTGCTTTAGGGGTAATTCGTCGCAGTCCTGCTCTCATTTCTCTATTATGCGTCACTACCAAGCGTTCTACTTTACGCGCTGAAGTAGCCATAATGGGTTGATAGTGCGTTGATGATAGCGCATTGATGAGCACATTGATGATAGTGCGTTGAGTAGGCCGCTTTTATGTTCGTTTTTCAGGATTAAGTCCATGACTACCCCCCACGATAGCCCAGTCCCTCGGCTGAACTACCCGACGGCAAGTTTTATTATCAGCGCTCCCACCTTGGCTTTGTGCCCAGATGATACCGGCGCTGAAGTAGCTTTTGCCGGGCGCTCTAACGCGGGCAAATCAAGTGCTATCAACGCCTTAACACAACAAAATGCGTTGGCGCGCACGTCGCGTACACCGGGGCGCACTCAGTTGATTAACTTCTTCAGTGTCATGAACGATGAATCGCTGCGCTTGGTCGACCTACCCGGCTACGGCTACGCCAAGGTTCCGGAATCGGTCAAGCTAGAGTGGCAAAAGCACTTAGCAGAATACCTACGCAATCGCTTTAGTCTACGCGGCTTAGTACTGCTAATGGACGTTCGCCACCCGCTCACTGAGTTCGATCAGATGATGCTCAATTATGCCGACCAGCGCGAAATGCCGGTGCATATTCTGCTGACGAAAGCGGACAAGCTTAAAAAAGGGCCCGCCAGCGCTTCGTTGCAGAAAGTACGTTCGCGCTTGAAGGAGTGGGAAGACTTGGTCTCTGTACAGCTCTTCTCTTCGCTCAAGCGTGACGGCGTCGATACACTATCCCAGAAACTCAATCAGTGGCTGTACACACCGCCGGAATGATGCGTTTCCAAGCCCGCCTTTTCTAACATCTCAAGCACGCGGGGCAGCTCTTTAATATGAGCAATACGGTGTACCCGCGGGGGAAGTGGTTGATCTTCCAGCGCGGAAATCCACACGGCATGCATACCCAGCTGCTGGGCGGGTAATACATCTTCCTGCCATGAATCGCCTACGTGCATGGCGTGTTCGGGGGCCACGTTCAAGCGCGCAAGCGCCGTCAGAAACGGCGTGGGATCAGGTTTAGGTGCTAACAACTCGCCTGCTGCGATGGCCACCGGAAAATAGGCGGCCAGCGGCTGACGCGCCAAATGAATATTGCCATTCGTGATGGCTGCTAGCTGATAACGCTCGGTTAACACCGCCAGCAAACCGGCCGCCTCTGGGTGTGGTGTGACTTGCACGCGCAGGCGATGGAACTCATTCATCGCCGCTGCCGCCCACAACAAAGCGGCACTGCGGGTCAGGCCTTCCGCCTCTAACTGCGCTTCCAGGGCGCGCATTCGCAGCCAAGTAAAGTCACCGCGCCGTTCGGGCACCTCTTTGGCTAACTGTTGACGACGCTGAAGGTAATCCTCCCGGCCGCCTTCTTGGGTCAATGTTAGGGCTGGTTCCTGGCTTGCCGCTCGCCAAGCCTCAAGCGCCTCCAGCAGCCAGCGGTAGTGTCCCTCTTCGGTACGCGCCATCACGCCATGGTTGTCCCACAGCGTGTCGTCTAAATCGAAGGTAATGGCCTTCAACTTGGTCATGGTTTGCTCCTGGGCTATTTGTTTCTGTTTTCGCCGTTTCTGGGACTGGGGCTTCTTTTAGCCCGGGGATGCGCCGCATCGTAGCTGGTTGCAAGATGCTGCCAGTCAAGCCGGGTATAGATTTGCGTGGTCGACAGGTTAGCGTGGCCCAACAGTTCCTGCACCGCGCGCAGATCCTGGCTCGACTCAAGCAGGTGGCTAGCAAAGGAGTGGCGCAAACGGTGAGGGTGCAAATGTTCGGGCAAGCCGCGGGCTAACGACAGCTGCGCTAAGCGTTTCTGAATGGCCCGATGGCCTAGCCGCGTGCCACGCTGCCCCACAAACAGCGCCAATTCATCCACCGGTGCGAGCGCGGAGCGACAGCCCAGCCACTCCGCCAGTGCCTGCTGGGCGCGCCGCCCGACGGGCACTTGGCGCGGTTTGCCGCCTTTGCCGGTCACCCTTACCCGGCTGTTTTGCAAATCGCCCAAATCAAGGGCTGCAAGCTCTGCTAGACGCAGCCCGCTGGAGTAAAACAGCTCAAGGATGGCCTGATCCCGCACGCCCAGCGGCGAGCCGTCGTGAGGGGTATCGAGAAAGCGCGCCAGGGCGTCAACATCCACCGGACGCGGCAAATGGCTCGGCTGTTTGGGCGTACGCAACAACCCCACCGGGTTATCGGCCAGCACGCCCTGTTTAACCAAATAATCAGCAAATTTGGAAAGCGCCGCCCGGCGCCGGGCAAGGCTTCTTGGCGCTAAACCCCGGCTGCGCTCCGACCCTAAAAAAGCCCGCAGCAGCGCGGTATCTAACGCCGCGGGGTCCGTCACCTCCCGGCGCTCGGTAAAGGCACACAGCGCGGCCAGATCATGCCGATAGGCTTCCACCGTTGCAGGACTTGCATGGGATGACAATGCGGCTAGAAAGCCGTCAATGTGCTTGGCTATCGACACTTCACCCAAGGGAGCCTCAACCATGATCACCCAGGCGCACCAGTAGCCGTGCGACGATATCGCCCAAATACTCGGTGAAGAGTGTGTCCATGCTGGCCCGATAGGCATCCGGGCTGGGGCTTGCCAGCAATAGATAACCAAGCGGGTCGCCTGCGGATAGGCGAGAAATGGCACAGGAGCCCGCTTTACGCGGCGCTTTAACGTGAGGCAGCAGGCACTTCCAATCGCTAACGCTAAGCTTAACGCAGCGACTGGTGCGGCCATCCAGCAGCGCTGTCAGCCGTGCGCTGGCGTGTTGATCCAACACATGGCGCGGTGGCTGAGGCGGCGTTGGCTCACTGTCGCTTAATGTGGCCGGGCACCATAGCGCCATGGCCGGCGTTTCAAAGCGCTCGCTGAGCTGGGTAGCCAACGCTTGTGCCAGCGCATCGCGGTCTTGCGCTTCCACTAGCGCAATCAGCGTTTCGCGCAACCGACGGTATTGGGACTCGTTATGGCGAGCGGTTTCCAGCAAGTGCTCCAGGCGGCCTTCCGCGTTTTCAGCGCGCTTGCGTAGATCAAAGACCAAGCGTTCCAGCAGCGATACCGCCCCGTCGATATGCGGGTGGGGCACCTGCAATTGCTGCAAAAGCCCCTCGCGACCGACGAAAAAATCGGGATGACGCGCCAGCCAGAACGCCACTTGATCAGGATCGAGCGTTTTGCGGGGTTCGGGGGCTTGTGACATCGCCGTTCTCCTCGAATTAATTAAGGGCTACGCGGCCATCGAAGACGCGTGTAGCCGGTCCCACCATCGTTAGCGCCCCTTCAGGATCAGGCCACTCAATGCTGAGTTCTCCACCGGGCAAATGAACCTTCACGGGACTTTTCAGCAGCCCCTGACGGATACCGCTGGCCACGGCGGCGCAAGCACCGGTACCGCAAGCCAGCGTTTCGCCACTGCCGCGCTCATACACGCGCAGACGGATTTCGCTGGGCGAGACGACCTGCATAAAGCCCACGTTAACACGCTTGGGAAAACGAGGATGCGCTTCCACCAACGGCCCCAGGCGCTCGACCGGCGCAGTGTCCACATTGTCGACCTGAATCACCGCATGAGGATTACCCATGGAAACCACACCGATCTGCAGTGTTTCATCGCCCACTTCTAAGCGGTGCAGTGGTTGGTCCCCTGGAGCATCGAACGGCAGCGCCAAAGGACTAAACCGCGGGCGGCCCATATCCACACGCACCATGCCGTCGTGCTGCACGTTCAGCACCAAGGGTCCGCCTGCAGTTTCCACATGGATTTCATGCTTATGGGTGAGCCGCTGGTCGCGTACAAAGCGGGCAAAACAGCGCGCGCCGTTGCCACAGTTTTCCACTTCACTGCCGTCGGCGTTGTAAATGCGGTAGCGAAAATCCATTTCTGGATCACGGGGCGGCTCCACCACTAGCAGTTGGTCGAAGCCTATGCCAAAGCGCCGGTCCGCCAGGGCGCGGATTTGCGCTGCATCCAACCGGGCGCGCTGAGTGACCAGATCCACCATGACAAAGTCATTGCCTAGACCATGCATTTTGGTGAAGTGTAAAAGCATCAGCGCTCCCCTTCAGGCAGCAGCGCCTCACCCGCCCACAGGCTGGCGACAGTTTCCCGTGCACGTACCACGTGGCAGTTGTCGCCATCGACCATTAACTCGGCGGCGCGAGGGCGGCTGTTATAGTTCGACGCCATGACAAAGCCGTAAGCCCCCGCCGAACGCACCGCCAGCAGATCGCCTTCGGCAATTGCCAGTTCGCGCTCTTTGCCCAGAAAATCACCCGTTTCGCATACCGGACCCACCACATCGTAAAGGGCGCTTTCGCGCACTTCGCGGGTATCGACGGGCACAATCGCCTGCCACGCCTGATACAGCGCCGGGCGAATCAAGTCGTTCATGGCGGCATCGACAATGGCGAAGTTTTTGGTTTCGCCGGGCTTGAGAAACTCTACCCGAGTGAGCATGACACCGGCATTGGCGGCGATGGAACGGCCGGGCTCAAACAACAGTGTCAGCGCTTCACCACCTTCCCAGCGCGATAACCGTGCCAACAGCTGGCTGGCGTAATCAAACGGCTGGGGCGGTTTTTCATCGCGGTAAGGCACACCCAAACCGCCGCCTAAATCGAGATGTTCGATTTCGATGCCGCGTTCACGCAGGCGCTCCATGAGCATCAGCAAGCGATCAAGGGCATCCAGAAAGGGCGCCGTTTCGGTAAGCTGAGAACCAATGTGACAATCGAGCCCCTTCACCTTCAGATTAGGCAGGCTCGCGGCTAGTTCGTAAACATCCAGCGCTTCATCTACCGGGATGCCGAACTTGTTATCTTTCAAACCGGTGGAGATATACGGATGGGTTCCCGCGTCCACATCCGGGTTCACTCGTAGCGAGACCGGCGCGGTTTTTCCCAGCTCACCGGCAACGCGGTTCAAGCGCTCAAGCTCCGGACGCGACTCAACGTTAAAGCACTTAATGCCCACTTCTAGCGCACGAGCCATTTCGTGGGCCTGCTTGGCCACGCCGGAAAACACCACGTTGACCGGGTCACCACCGGCTTTAAGCACGCGCTCAAGTTCGCCGATAGAGACAATATCAAACCCCGCGCCGAGCTTGGCCAAAAGGCCCAGCACTGCCAGGTTGGAATTCGCCTTCACCGCGTAGCAAATCAGGTGCGGATGGCCGCCCAGCGCTTCAGTGTAAGCGCGAAAGTGACGCTCAAACGTCGCTTTTGAGTAGACGTAGCACGGCGTGCCGTGCTCGTCGGCAATCCGTGATAGCGGCACGTCTTCGGCATACAGCACGCCATCGCGGTAATTAAAATGATCCATAGTGCTTTCCCCTTCTCCTGGCCTGCAACGGTCTATTTAGACGCCTGACTAGACTGCTCATCAGCAGGTGCATCGTCCGGCAAATACAGCGGCCCTTTTTGCCCACAGCCTGCCAACCCGGTTAACAGCAGCGTGGTAAGGGTCAAGATTGCCAACGTTTTCATGCGCCCGCCCTGAGTGCGCTGAGTGCCTCACGCGCTCGCTGGGCGGCAGCCCGCACTTGGTTTGGCGCGGTGCCGCCAATGTGGTTACGGGCAGCTACCGAACCTTCCAGGGTAAGTACCTCGAACACATCCTGCTCGATGGTAGCGGAGAACTGCTTGAGCTCATCAAGGCTCATTTCAGACAGATCTTTTTCGGTTTTTAGGCCATAGGCGACTGACTGACCAACAATTTCATGAGCATCGCGGAAGGCCACGCCTTTGCGCACCAGGTAGTCAGCCAAATCCGTCGCGGTGGAGAAGCCGCGCCGCGCCGCTTCATACATGCTGGCTTTTTTGGGTTCAATCGCGGGCACCATGTCGGCGAAGGCTTTTAAGCAGTCGCGCACGGTATCCACCGCATCGAACAGCGGCTCTTTATCTTCCTGGTTGTCTTTGTTGTAAGCCAACGGCTGCGATTTCATCAGCGTGAGTAGCGACATCAGGTGACCATATACCCGGCCGGTTTTGCCGCGCACCAGCTCGGGCACGTCAGGGTTCTTCTTCTGCGGCATGATCGAAGAGCCGGTGCAGAAACGGTCAGGTAGATCGATAAAGTCGAACTGGGCGCTGGTCCACAGCACCAACTCCTCACTCATGCGCGACAGATGCATCAGTAGAATGCTGGCAAAGCTGGTAAATTCAATCGCAAAGTCGCGGTCTGAAACGGCATCCAGAGAGTTTTCTGACGGGCGGTCAAAGCCTAGTAGCTCTGCGGTCACGTGGCGGTCAATTGGATAAGTAGTGCCAGCCAATGCGGCCGCGCCCAGCGGCATCACGTTGACGCGCTTGCGACAGTCCAGCAGGCGTTCATGGTCACGCGCCAGCATCTCTTGCCAGGCTAAAATATGGTGCCCAAAGGTAACCGGCTGGGCGGTTTGCAAGTGGGTAAAGCCGGGCATGATAGTCTCGGCTTCACGATCAGCCAACTCGATCATGCCTTCGCGCAGGCGCTTTAGCTCCACTTCGATCACATCGATCTCGTCGCGCATAAACAGGCGAATATCGGTGGCGACCTGGTCGTTACGCGAACGCCCGGTGTGGAGTTTTTTGCCGGTAATGCCGATCTTTTCGGTCAGCCGCGCCTCGATATTCATGTGCACGTCTTCTAACGGCACCGACCAGTTAAACTCGCCGCGCTCGATTTCGGCCTGAATCTCATTAAGGCCGTTAATGATGGCGTCGCGTTCATCATCGGTGAGTACGCCTACACGGGCTAACATGGTGGCGTGGGCGATAGAGCCCTGAATATCCTGGCGCGCTAGGCGCTGGTCGAAAGTCACAGACGCGGTGAAACGTGCGACAAAGGCATCGGTGGGCTCGCTAAAGCGACCGCCCCAAGACTGATTCGTTGCTTGGCTCATCGAAGGTATATCCTGCTGACAAAACGTAAAAGTCGTTACGGAAAGTGGGAGTCGTTGCGGAAAGTGTACCAGAGTCGCCGGTCAGCGAGCAGCAAACACAGGGGGTGATGCCAAAAATGCGCAGAGGGCATCTAAGGGCATAGGACGAGCGAAGTAGTAGCCTTGAAAGTAGTGGCAGTGGTGCTGTTCAAGGTAGGCAAACTGCTCCAGCGTCTCTACCCCTTCCACTAGTACTCCTAACCCCATTTTTCCCGCCATGGCGACAATACCATCGATAATGGCCGCATCGTTGCGATCGGTAATCACATCGCGCACAAACGAACGGTCAATTTTAATTTTATTAATCGGCAGGCGCTTAAGGTAGCTCAAGCTAGAGAAGCCGGTGCCAAAATCGTCTAAGGCAATATGAACGCCCAACGCAGACAAATCCGCTAATGCCTGGATTGCTTGTTCGGCGCTGTCCATTAAAACCCCCTCGGTAATTTCAAGCTCTAGCAGGACTGGCGCTAAGCTACTCTGGGTCAGCACCTGTTGAATAGAGGCCAGAAAACCGGGGCGTTGAAACTGCATCGGGGAGATATTGACCGCCATGGTGATCGGGCCAACACCCATGGCATTAAGCTGCTGGGCATCCCGGCAAGCGGTCGCTAGCACCCAATCGCTGATCGGTATGATCTGCCCGGTATCTTCTGCCAAGCTGATGAAATCAGACGGCGGAACATTACCGCGCTCTGGATGTTGCCAGCGGATTAATGCTTCTACGCCTACCACGCGGCCACTCGGGGCATGGACTTGTGGCTGGTAATAAAGCGTAAACTGTTGTTGCTCAATGGCTTGCTGAAGCGCACTGCGTAAACTGACCCGCTCACTTACCTTGCGATTTAAGTCTTCAGTATACCAGTGGTAGGTGTTGCGTCCGCGTCGCTTGGCCTTGTACATGGCCAAATCTGCTTGTTGGATAAGTTGGCGAGGGTTTTTCATATTGCCATCGTTGATAGCAATGCCGATGCTGGCGGTAATACGCAGCTCGCTGCCACGGTACCAATACGGCGGCGAAAGCCTCTGCAGCACGCGCTCCACCACCTGTATCACGTCTTTTTCATGGGCTAAGTCGGGCAGTAAAACAACAAACTCGTCGCTGCCAAAGCGCGCCACGGTGTCCCAAGGGCGTAGTTCATCTTCAAGACGCTTGGCAACCTCGACTAAGATAAAGTCGCCCACCTCATGGCCGAGCGTATCGTTAATGGGTTTAAAATCATCCAGATCAATAAACAGAACGGCAATAAAGCGCTGGTAGCGACGTGCTAACACGCACCCCTCTTCCAAGCGCTGACCAAGCATTACTCGATTAGGCAGCCCGGTCAGCGCATCGTGATTGGCGTTATAGGTAAGCTGGGCCTGATATTCGCGCTGTTCAGATACATCGTTTTGAACACCCAGATAGTGAGTCACGTCACCTGTTTCGTCGCGCACTGGCGAAATATACAAGTCGTTCCAAAAAATCGAACCATCACGCCGATAGTTACGGATCACTACGTGCACTTCGTGCTGCTGAGCAATACCTTCCTGCAGCAGTTTGACGGTAGCGGGGTCGGTATCTTCGCCCTGCAAGAACCGGCAATTACGCCCCAGCGCCTCACTGCGCGAATAACCGGTTATGCGCTCAAAGGCGGCATTGACGTAGACCATAGGGAGATCGCTGCTTTGGGCAGCGACAATAATCACCCCGTTGGTGCTTGATTCCACACTACGCTCTAGCAGCTTCAGCTGATGCTCACTCGCTTTGCGCTCGCTAATGTCGCGAAAATAGACGGTAAGCCCTTCAGCTGAAGGATAAACATGCACTTCCAGCCATAACTCTAACCGCGGATTGAAAGCTTCAAAATGTACCGCCGTTTGTTGGCTAGCCGCACGTTGATATTCGTCGTCAAAGTAGCTGCCTTTTGCATCAGGAAAGCTCTGCCAAATATGCTGGCCCAGCAGCTCGCCTTCGCGGCGCTTTAAAATACGCTCCGCCTCACTATTAACGTAGGTAAAGCGCCAATCCGTATCTAAAGTGAAGAAACCATCGGTGATACTGTCAAGCGTAATGGTGAGTCGTTGCGCAAGCTGGGTTAGATTTTCACGCAGCTGTTTTTGCTCAGTAATATCTTGCGTCGAGCCCTCCACCTGACTAATTTCCCCCCGCTCATCGCGCACGGCCTTACCAATAACACGCACCCAGATATGCTTACCTTGGTAAGTAATCACCTCTAGCTCTTCGTCAAAACTTACTCCCTGTTGGCAGCAGGCGGTAAAGACTTCCAAAATACGCGGCTGAGAGGCGGGCGCATAAAACCCTATTGCCTGTTCAACGGTCGGTTGGAAACCGGGAGCCATACCATGCAGGCGGGAAACTTCATCCGACCAGTTAGGCAGCCCTACGGCCATGTCCATGTACCAACCGCCTATCAGCGCCGTTTCACCGGCTATTTTAAATAGCCGCTGGTTGCTTAATAACTGTGCTTCTGCCAACTTACGCTGTGTAATGACCCGGGCAATAATATAAATAACATCACCACCGGCAGTTGGGGTGATTTCAATCCAATGGACCTCCCCAGACACGGAGATGGCGCGGACTTCAAAGGGGGCAACAATTCCCCTGTGCTGCATACGCACCAGCGCCGCTTCAATCACCGGATAATCCTGCGGATCTACCACCAATCCGCAGCGGCGCCCGATCAACGCACCGGCTGAATACCCCAACAGCGATTCAAAGGCCGGATTAACCTCAAGCAGTGTGCCCTGAAAGTCGATACAGCAGAACAGATCCTGCGAGAGCAGAAAGAACTGATCCAACTGACCTTTAGTAAGCACTGAGGGCATACGATTTCCTAGGCAATGAAAAGACACGTTGCGAGAGCATAATTGGCTCCGTTATTTTTACTGGGACGCTCGGTGCTTTATGATGAGGTTTATCATAGTTTGACTCGCCGTGTCTGCGGTATTAGGGAGAATAACGTGCTATCTATCACCAAACTGCGCATTGCCACGCGTAAAAGCCAACTGGCTATGTGGCAGGCTGAGTACGTTCGCGACCGCTTAATGGCGGAGCACAGTGGCCTGGAAGTCGAGCTTGTAGCACTTTCAACCAAGGGCGATAAAATTCTTGATACGCCGCTTTCAAAGATTGGCGGCAAGGGTTTGTTCGTCAAAGAACTGGAAGACGCCATGCTGGACGGTCGCGCCGATATTGCCGTTCACTCCATGAAGGATGTGCCGATGCACTTTCCTGAAGGACTGGGCTTGTCGGTCATTCTAGAGGGCGCCGACCCAACTGATGCATTTGTATCCAACCACTACTCTAGCATTGATGAGCTTCCAGAAGGGGCGCGTATTGGTACAGCCAGCCTACGCCGTGGCCTGCAAATGCGAGAAGCCCGCCCTGACCTGCAAATTCTTAATCTACGCGGCAATGTGCAAACGCGGTTGGCCAAGCTAGATGCGGGCGAATTCGACGCCATCATTCTGGCAACCTCGGGCCTTAAACGCTTGGGTTTGGATGAGCGCATTGCTCAGGCGCTTCCACCGGAAGTGTGCTTGCCCGCCTGCGGCCAAGGCGCGTTAGGTATCGAATGCCGTCTGCATGACCCCGAACTCGTTGCGTTGCTGGCGCCGCTGGATGACGCCGATACTGCCACGCGCGTGCGTGCAGAGCGGGCCATGAACACGCGCTTAGAAGGCGGTTGCCAAGTGCCTATTGCGGGCCATGCGGTGCTGGACCTGGATAATGAAACCTTGTGGCTGCGCGGCCTGGTCGGCAACCCTGAGGGTACAGAAGTGCTACGCGCCGAAGGGCGAGGCTCGATGCATGAACCTGAAGCGCTGGGTATTCGCATTGCCGAAGAGCTGCTCGACCAAGGCGCTGGCGATATTTTGGCAGAGGTTTACGGCCGCGAAATATGAGCCAACCGGTACTGATCTGCCGCCCAGGGGAACGCGGCGAAGCGTTAGCGGCGGCGTTGCGCAACCAGGGCGAAAGCGTTGAATCACTCAATGTGATGCAGCTTGAAGCACTGCCAGAAGACACCGCCATGCGGCAAATTTGGCTGGATATTGATCAGTACCGTAAGATAATTGTCATCAGCCCTTTTGCTGCCACCTGCTTAAGTGAGGCGCTGGATCGCTTCTGGCCGCAGCTACCGGTGGGAATTGACTACTATAGTGTTGGCAGCGCCACCGCGAGTACGCTTTACGATCAATTGGGAATCCGCGTCCATGTGCCTTCACCCACCGCGGGCGAAGATACCAGCGAAGCGCTGCTGGCGCTTGCATCGCTGCAGCAATTAGCGCATCAGCGTGTTCTACTGGTGGCCGGTGAAGGCGGCCGGCCCCTGCTCGCTGAAACGCTTGCCGAGCGGGGTGCAAAGGTGACGCGCATTGCCGTGTATCGGCGCACCTTTCATGCTCTAGCACCTGCTCAGCAGGCGCGCCTTTTTTCAGGTAATTATCGGGCGTTGATCGTCACCAGCAGCGAACTGCTGGAACATCTGGCAAAATGGTGTAATCAGGCGGCCTTGAACCAACCGCTAATCGTTTCCAGTCGCCGTTTGGCTACACTGGCTGGCATACTGGGGTTTTCTAACCTCAAGGTGGCGTCCGGAGCAACGCCAGCTGCGTTGATAGCGGCGTTGGAGACCTGCGACCCACAGGGTGCCGATGTCGATCAAGGAACTTACTAAGGGCTAGCGACAGATGAGCAAACAAGTAAACGATCAGGACGATGTACAACCTACGTCCGCCGATGCCTCCCAAGGCGTCCCTACGACGACTAACAAAGCAGCTTCCACTACCGACGCCACTGAGCCTAGCACGCAGTCTCCCCCGTCTAGCTCAGCAACACCGTCTACTAATAGTGGGGCTAAAAATAGTCGTTCACGGCGGCGTGGAAAAGGATCCCAGAATACGGGCTCAACTGCTACTAGCTCTTCAGATAGCACCTCAAACAGCGCCTCAGAAAAGAACCCTGCCGTGCCCGGCACTTCACAGGCGGGGGCAAAACCAGCGGATGCAACGCCGACGACGACTTCCAGCGCGGCTAAAGGCAGCAGCACAGCTTCGCCGAGCGCGGCTGCACCAAGCCCTTCAAGCACCACTGCTAACGCTTCTTCAGGTTCCACTGCTGCAAAACCTGCTACCGGCAAGGCTGGTAGCGCGGGCAATGGCAGTGGAAATAGTGATGGTGGAAACAGTGGTAGTGGAAATAGTAGCGGTGGAAACAATAGCGGCGGGAATAGCGGTAAAAAGGGCAGCGGTCTCGCCATCGCCCTGGTACTTATCTTAGCCATTGCCTTAGCGCTCGTTGCTTGGCAAGGCTGGCAGCGTCTGGAAAGCCAGCAACAACGCCTCGACGAACTGGCGCAACAGGCTGAAGGTAGCGCTTCGCAACAGGCAGTCAGCGACCTTGAGTCGCGTTTAGACAGCGGTGAAGCGGAGCGCAATGAAGCAACTCAAAGCACCATGGAAGAGCTGCGTAGTGAGTTTGACAGCTACCGTAGTGATGTCGACGAGACGCTGGGCCAAGTGCTTGACCAGCTCTCACAAGAGCAGGACACCGACGAGCGCGAATGGCTGCATGCCGAAGCCGCTTATCTACTACGCCTAGCCAACCAACGCCTGCAGCTAGAAGGCGACGTTGATGGCGCCGCCGCGCTACTGCGCACTGCCGATGCACGCTTGGTCGATGCGGATAACCCCGCGCTGACCCCCGTTCGCGAAGCGATTGCCAATGAGCTAGCCGCGCTTGACGCCGTGCCCCAGGTTGACCGTACAGGGCTCTACCTAGCACTGAATGCGCAGCAGGAGCGCATTTCTGAACTGCGTCTCTCGCAAGAAATTGAAGAGCAGGCGGTAACGTCGAGTATCGAGCAGCCGCCTACCGGCACGTTCCAGCGCCAGCTAGCGCGTTTCGGTGAAGAGCTCAAAGACTTGGTGGTGGTTCGCCATCACGACGAAGCCCTGGAAGCACTGATTACCCCGGAGCAAGAGTCTTACCTGCGCCAAAGCCTGCGCTTAGTACTGGAGCAGACTCAGCTAGCCCTGCTCAATGAAGAAAAAGAGCTTTATGATGCGAGTATCGATAAAGCGCTACAGCTGCTAAACGACTACTACGACACCACTCGCGAAGAGACGCAAAGCGTTATTACTCGTCTAGAGGAGCTACAGCAAGCCGAGGTTAAACCGGAGCTGCCGGATATCAGCGCCTCTCAGCAGGAACTGGCACGCTTTATTGAGAATCGCTATGAGACGCGTGGCCAAAGCGGAGGTGATGCATGAGAAAGCTCGTTCTCCTCATTGTCGCCGGGCTTGCCGTCGGGGCCCTGTTTGGGCACCTGATGATGTCGGTACCCGGTTACTGGCTGATCCGCGTGGGCGACTCATCTATTCAAACCTCTTTCTGGTTTGGCCTAGTGCTGCTGTTTGCGGCGTTTGTCGTGCTGCACTTTGTACTGCGCTTACTCAGCGGCATTATTCGCCCCATGGGACGCTTTCGCACCTGGAACAGCCGTGCCCGCAACCGCCGCGCCATGCAGCGCACTCAGCGTGGCTTGGTAGCGCTCACCGAAGGCCGCTGGAAAAAAGCCGAAAAGACCTTGGTGAATGCCGCTGACGACTCTAGCACACCACTGGTCAACTACCTCTCGGCGGCCCTGGCCGCGCATTACCAAGGGCATCACGCAAAATCCCAAGAGCATCTCAACCAAGCGCAGCTAACCACCGACGGCGCCGATACCGCGGTGGGCTTGATGCAGGCGCAAATGATGATTGAGCGTCAGCAGCCGGAAGAGGCGCTGGCGATCCTGAACCGGTTGGATAAAAAGCTCTCGAACCACCCGCAGGTACTCAAGCTACTCAAACAGGTGCATTTGAGCGTCAACGACTGGGAAGGCTTACGGCGCTTGATTCCAAGGCTAGCTGCGCAAAAGCTGATTACCCAGCAAGAGCGTGAGCAGCTGGAATTTAAAGCCTACCGCGAACTGATCGTGTTTGAAGCGCAAAACCCCACCAATATTGAACGAGTGCGGGGGCTGTGGGCCGACATGCCCGACTACCTGCGCGGCAACACCGAGCTAATCGTGCTCTACACCGAAGCGCTGATTCAGGCTAACGAGGAGCCGATTGCCGAGCGTTTGCTCAACCACTCGCTGGATCATCACTGGGACGCGCGCTTGGTGAAACGCTATGGCCTGCTGAATGTGGACGCAGGACGCCAACTGGCGAAAGCTGAGAAGTGGCTGCAGGAACGCCCCAATGATCCTGAACTGCTGCTCGCCTGTGGTCGTCTCTCTCTGCGTGTTGGCCAGTGGGAAAAAGCGCAGGAGTACTTCGAAGCCAGCCAGCGTCAACGCCCCAATGGCGTGGTATGTGCTGAACTTGCCCGCCTTTATGCAAGCCTTGGTGAGCATAACAAAAGTCAGCTTTACTACCGCCACAGCGTTGAAATGCTGGCCAAGTCGCTACCTTCGCTGCCCCAACCAAGCGATGCGAACGATAGTCAAAAGCCGGATACGAAAGCGGCCAAAAAACGCGCTTAACCTAGCATTTCTATCATTGAAAAAGCGGCTTTAGAACACGCAAAAAGGTGCCTGAATAGGCACCTTTTTGCTTTGGACGATTACTTGGCAACCGGCGTTTCAGTGGGCTGAGGAGACAAAGGTTCAGCCGATGCCTCTGGGGACGGCAAGGCCGCCGTGCAGTGTCCACACCGTGTGGCTTTGATAGGCACCACCATTAAACAATACGGGCAAGGCTGCTCCGTAGGACTCGCAGGCGCCACTGCCTCTTCGCGCTTTAACCGGTTGATGGTGCGTACCAACAGGAACACCACGAAAGCGACAATCGTAAAGCTGACGACCGCATTAATAAACAGCCCCACGTTCAATGTCACCGCCCCAGCGGCTTGCGCATCCGCCAGCGTCGCATAAGGGCCGCCCACCGCCCCTTGGCGTAACACCACAAACAGATTTGAAAAATCGACACCGCCTACCAGCAACCCAATCAGCGGGTTCATCACATCCGCCACCAGGCTCTGCACAATCAGCGTAAACGCCCCGCCGATGATGATGCCCACCGCCATATCGACCACATTGCCTTTTACCGCAAACTCTCGAAATTCCTGGAAAAATTTTGTCATTGAGCCTCCACTCTTGCGTCTAGGCGATGTTGAGATAAAGACATGCCATGTTTGCTGAGGAAGAAAGACAGATATCGCTCGCGGGCTTATTAAGAGTGTATCGCTTCTCTGGATTTTTGCGCCGTATAATCCAAGGCCACGCCACTTTAATCTTTCTTCTTACTTTCATCATATCTTGTTTGTTGCAATGACCGCCTGAAAGGCAGCTTTATAGCCTTGAACCCCTAGTCCGGCGATTACTCCATCGGCACGCAGCGAGACATAGGAGTGATGCCGGAAGGCTTCTCGCTTGTGCACATTCGATAGATGCACCTCAATCACTGTGCCATCGAAAGCATTAAGGGCATCAAGAATGGCCACGGAGGTGTGGGTATAGGCAGCGGGGTTGATAATAATTGCTTGGGTGCCATCCAGGCGGGCGGCATGGATAGCATCGATCAAGGCGCCTTCATGGTTACTTTGCAAACACAGCATGTCCCAGTCGGCCATTACCGCTTTCTCTCGCAACATATTATTCACATCATCTAATGTCGTGTAGCCATAGATTTCAGGTTGACGACTACCTAATAAATTTAAATTAGGCCCATGTAATACTAGTACCTTTCCTTTACTCATAACGTTTTACTACCCTACTTGTATTGAACATATCAATAAAAATGGTTGATCTATCGCTCAAACCACTAACTGCGCCAGCGCCTGTTCAAGCGATGCTTGTTGGCGCTGAGTGTAAAGCTCAATCTCATCAATGACGGTAGTCCCTAAAGCCTGCTCGAATTGCTGTTGGCTGGCGCTACTGCCGTAGTTATCGCGACTGCTTTCGCCCAGATTGGACTGAAAAATGCCAGCCGCACTCACCGGTAAGAAACCTTCATAAATCATCGGTGTGACTGACAGGGTGCCCTGCTGAATCAGGCTATCCACCTGCTCTATCGAAACAGGCCCTTGCACCGGCACGCCCTGCACCGCGTGGTAATGGAAGAATGCTAACGCTTCCCGACGCAGAATGGCGTAATCATCGGGGAACGCGGTGAAAACTTCCGCTAAATGGGCTTGATGAGTGTCATTATCCGCCCCCTTGGGCGCACTTTCTCGCGCCGTCGTCAGCAGGCGATCATAAAGCTCGCGCCCTTTTTTAGTTAGCGCAATACCGCGCTGCTCGATCTCGCCAAAACGAGCAGTATGTTTGCCTTCGGCGGCATCTGCGAAAGCGATGGTCTCCTCTAACGCTTTGAAACTGGTCTGGCGCAAGAGTATCGGGCAGTTGCGGCGGGGCGGGCCTTCAATGGTAGCTTTGGGATCAATACCCACGCTTGGCATACGTCGCTGTACTTCATCAATATCTAACGTTCTCGGCGCTAGGTGGTTAATGTGTGGGCCGCGGAAACAGACCACGTCGGCGATCAAGCGATGCTCATGATGCAAACGGTCATAAGTCGCCAAATCGACTGTGGCGTTGTCATGCCAGCGGAACGTTTCCAGCGCTTCCTGAACGAACTGCTCGGCATCGGCGGCGCTAAGCCCACCCTGCTGCTCGAAGCCTTCAATGAGCGTTTTCACATTATCAGTAAAAATATCCCGTGAGCTTAAAATGGCGCTTGCCTGTTCGCGGAGTTCGGCCTTTTCGATGAGTTCCAGGCGCAGCAGCGAGGTAAAGACACGAAAGGGATTACGCTTGAGCGCACGATCGGCGACCGGACGAAATGCTGTGGAGTGCACCGGCACGCCCGCCGCCGCCAGGTCATAATAGCCCACCGGCTCCATTCCCATTACCGCGAACATTCGCCGTAGCATGGCAAGCTCGTCAGCGCTGCCCACGCGAATCGCACCGTGGCGTTCAACATTGATGCGGGCCAGCTCGTCGCCCTCCTGCAGTGCACCGTTAAGTTCTGGATTAGCAGCTAGCACCTCTCGATTAACAGCCTCGACCAGCGACAACAAGGTGCCGTATTGCGGCACTTCCTGCTGATACATCGCTGACATCGCGCTGGAAAACTGATCGCGGATTTCATCACTGCTAACGTACGCTGAACTCATGGAATTGTCCTATTTATAAACGGCTATATCTGCCCATAAAAGGCTGTACCTACATAGTAGCGCTATCGGTGCCTTAACAATTTCACTTTTTCCGCACCTTGCTACACCTAAAAGCCCCCTCACCTTAACGAGTAGGTATTTTAAACTGTTACATTAGCGCTTGATCTTATGAACCTAGGCACGCCATCAATGACGCTTCCGCTTTATTTAGGTTTGCCCATGTGGGCCAATCAAGACTGGCTCGGCAGTCTTTATCCGCGCCATGCCAAAACCGAGCTATTAAGCGATTATGCCGCGGTGTTTTCGAGCGTTGAAGGTAACACTACGTTTTATAGCGG
Source organism: Halomonas sp. MES3-P3E (assembly GCF_002836035.1). Taxonomy (NCBI): domain Bacteria; kingdom Pseudomonadati; phylum Pseudomonadota; class Gammaproteobacteria; order Oceanospirillales; family Halomonadaceae; genus Halomonas; species Halomonas sp. MES3-P3E. The sequence continues at coordinate 133,596 of NZ_PJBT01000182.1, forward strand.
TATTCCAAAACCGGAAACAGTCGCCGCTTGGGCACGCCAGGCGCCACCCCACTTTCGTTTTTGTTTTAAATTACCGGCAACCGTCACTCACGATCAACGGCTTACCCATTTAGAAGACGCATGGGCATTTTTAGCCGCCCTTGAACCGCTGCACGATCGCCTTGGGCCCACCATGGTTCAACTACCCCGCGACTTTGGCCCTCAAGAACTCCCTCAGTTGGAAGCGTTGCTCGCTGATTGGCCTGCTCATTTGCCTTGCGCGGTAGAAGTACGCCACCCTGATTTTTTCCACAAAGGGGCCGCTGAAATTGCCCTTAACCGCCTGTTGATAACTTATTCGGCCAACCGCGTGATGCTTGATGTCCGTCCGCTCTTTTCAACCCCGTCAAATGATCATATGGGCCTGGCTCATGCCCAGCAAGAAAAGCCAAAACTCCCACTACACGTGCTTTCCACGGCAAATTATCCGGTAATTCGCTTCATTGGTCATATTGACAAAACCATAAACAGTGACTACTTCACCGCCTGGAAAGCTCGCCTAAAACTGTGGATAAGTCAGGGGAAAACCCCTTTCTTATTTGTGCATACTGCGGATAACCGCGAGTCCCCCCACATGGCTCGCCTACTTTATAACGCACTCGGAGAAGAGACGCCCTTACCCCCGCTTGAGCCCTTTGCCGGTGAAAAGCAAAGCCAGCTGTTTTAGGCCGCCTTTTTAGGCCAGCTAACTGGCATGCTCGCAGTCGATCAGATAAATTGCGCTTACTTTCGAAAAAGACGCTAACAATGACGCTGTTTTTCGAAAATTAGCGTGCACACCACGCTGTGACTGACACAATAATCGACTTCATAGGTGATGTATGGCGAAGCTCGCACACGCGCAGTGGTCATCGCGAATGACCTTTGTGCTGGCCGCCGCTGGTTCAGCGGTGGGTCTAGGGAATATCTGGAAATTTCCATATATGGTGGGTGAAAGCGGCGGCGCTGCTTTCGTATTTGTGTATTTACTTTGTATCGCACTGATTGGCTTGCCCATTCTCGTCTCCGAGTGGCTACTGGGGCGGCGTGGCCAGAAGAACCCTGCCAGCACGATGTCAGAACTGGCCCGCACCGCAAACAAGCCAAAAGCATGGGCCATTGTCGGCATTAGCGGCATTGTTGGGGCCTTTTTGATTTTGTCGTTTTACAGCGTGATTGGTGGCTGGTCACTCTACTACACCGTTAACTCAGTGAGCGGTGCCTTTAGCGGTCAAGACGCCGACGGGATTGGCGCCCTGTTTAATGGCATGCTGAGTAACCCAGGCTTACTGCTGTTGGGCCATTCGATCTTTATGCTACTGGTGATTGGCATTGTCGCCCGCGGTGTTACCAAAGGGCTTGAAGGCGCTGTACGCATTCTAATGCCAGTACTCGCGCTGCTGCTCGTTGTGCTGATCGGTTACGGCATGTCGACCGGCCACTTTGGTGAAGCGTTGACGTACATGTTCAACCCGGACTGGAGCAAGCTCAGCGCAGAAACCGTGCTGGCCGCCTTAGGTCACGCCTTCTTCACCCTCTCACTGGGTATGGGCATCATGATGGCTTACGGCTCTTACTTGGGCAAAGAGATCAACCTGCTGCAAACCGCCCGCACGGTCATCATCATGGACACCGTCATTGCCCTAGGCGCTGGGCTAGCCATTTTCCCGATTGTGTTTGCCAACAACCTGGATCTTGCCTCAGGCCCTGGGCTGATTTTCGTCACGCTGCCGTTGGCGTTTGGCAATATGGATGGTGGCTTGATCCTAGGCTTGATGTTCTTCTTGTTGCTCACGTTTGCCGCGCTGACCTCAGCGATTTCACTGCTTGAGCCGGTGGTTGAGTTCGTTGAAGAGCGCACGCCGCTCAGACGTGTCATGGCAACGGTTGTGGCCGGCGTGGGGGCTTGGTTGCTCGGCATTGCGGCACTGCTATCGTTCAACGTTTGGAGCGAGCCGCTCATGTTTGGGCTGGGCGTATTCGACCTGCTGGATACGCTGACCAGCAAAATAATGCTGCCGCTAACCGGGCTAGGCGCGATTCTCTTCGCCGCTTGGTGCCTGGATCGTAAAAGTGTCGAAGCCGAGCTTGAACTTTCAGCGACCGGTAAAAGCGTATGGAACATCATCGCACGCTATGTAGCGCCCGCTGGCGTTATTGCGGTGTTCGTGACAGGGCTTATTTAAGGTAAGCTGTCACTTCCCTGCTGTTTGCTAACCTCAGTGCAATTCGCTCTCTTGCCGATCTTCATCGGGCAAGGGGGCGATGTCCCGCGATAGCTTCTGAAATTCTCGATGCAATTCAATCCCACGACGCGCTCTTAGGCTACGCTGGGCAGCGCTCCGCTGACGCTGGGCATGTTCATCTACTTGCATACTCATAAAGATGTCGAGCAGTTCGCTTTTAACCGAGGTGATGCGTTCGACGTTTCTCATAATCGACGTTCCTCCAGGTGAATATGCCTTCGTCCACCTGCATCCGTGACGACTGTTTGATGCAGTGCGGCACTTCACTTCTTACTATAACCTACTTGACAAAATGATGAACATTCTTAAAAAAAGTGCCTAACGGCATTTTAACGCTAACCTTAAACAACGCTTTTCATGCCCATTTGCGCTATCAGTCAGGCATACTGTGGCAAATGCTAGAAGTAAGCCAAGTGTGTGCTGAAGAGCCAAGGAGCTGAACGTGAGTCGCGCCCTGTTCGATGAAATGAGACGCCGCATGGAGCACTTTCGACGCTCCGAGCAAAAAGTGGCGCGGTTTGTACTGCGCAACCCCGAAGAGGTCATCCACATGCGTATTGTGGATCTGGCCACTGAAGCCACCGTCAGCGAACCGACCGTGGTGCGCTTTTGCCGTGCGCTGGGGTGTAACGGCTTTCAGGATTTCAAGCTACAGCTAGCGCAAATGCTGGCCAGCGGCAGTCAGTTTGCACAATTTTCCATGAACGATAGCGACTCGGTCGCTGAGTTTTCCCATAGCATCTTTGACTCGACCGTGGGCACGCTGCTCTCTGTGCGTGACCGGCTGGATAACGACGCCCTGGGCCGAGCGGTTAATGCGCTAGCGATGGCTAATCGCGTGGAGTTCTATGGCTTTGGCGCCTCAGGCGCGGTCGCCTTTGACGCCCAGCACAAGTTTTTCCGGCTGCAAATTTCCACCTCCGCCTACGCCGACCCTCATATGCAGAATATGTCGGCGGTAACCCTAAAAGAGGGTGACGTGGTGGTGGCCATTTCTCAAACCGGCCGCACCAAAGCGCTGGTTGCCAGCGTGCGCTTGGCCCGAGAGGCAGGCGCGACGGTGATTGGCCTCTGTCCCAGCGGCTCCCCGCTCGCCGAAGAAGTCAGCCTGCCGCTATATATCGATGTTCACGAAGACACCGAAATCTACACGCCGCTTAGTTCGCGCATTGCCCATCTGGTGCTGATTGATGTGCTCGCCGTCGGGGTCGCTAAAACCCGCGGCCCAAAACTCGCCGAACAGCTTAAAGCGGTTAAAAAGAGCCTCAATACGCTGCGCTTTCCTGAAGAGTCGTAATCGTTAACCTGTATACACAGCCAGTTTGCTGGCTGTGCTAGACTAGCCGCCTATTTTTTGATCCGGCAGCGGCTACTATGGACGACGTCACGGCGATTCTCGATCAGCTCAACTCCGCACAGCGCGAAGCAGTGAGCGCCCCCCAAGGTAACCTGTTGGTGCTCGCAGGGGCAGGCTCCGGCAAAACCCGCGTGTTGGTTCACCGTATCGCCTGGCTGATGCAGGCCGAAGGGTTGTCTCCCTACGCGCTGCTGGCGGTTACCTTTACCAATAAAGCCGCTAAAGAAATGCGTACCCGCCTTGAGACGCTGCTGAGCCTCTCGCTGCGACATGTCTGGGTCGGCACCTTTCACTCCATTGCCCACCGCCTGCTGCGCACCCACTGGCAGGATGCTCGGCTGCCGCAACACTTCCAGATTATCGATTCCGACGATCAGCTGCGCCTGGTTAAACGGCTGCTGAAAGATTACTCGATCGATGACGAACGTTATCCGCCGCGTCAGGTGCAGGGGTTTATCTCCGGCTGCAAAGAAGAAGGGCTGCGCCCGCACCAGGTAAATGTCGATGGCGATGCCTACATGGGTCAGATGGTCGAACTCTATGAGCGCTACCAACTGACCTGCGAGCGCGGCGGTCTGGTCGATTTCGGTGAGCTGCTGCTGCGAAGCCTGGAGTTACTGCGCGATAACCCAGCACTGTTAAAACACTATCAGGAGCGCTTTGGTCACGTACTGGTGGATGAGTTTCAGGATACCAATACGCTGCAATACGCCTGGCTAAAACTGCTCACTGGCATGAAAACGCCGATGACCGCGGTGGGCGATGACGACCAGTCGATCTACGGCTGGCGCGGTGCCAAGGTGGAGAATATCAGCCGCTTTGAGCAGGAATTCCCGCAAACCCATACCGTGCGTCTAGAGCAGAACTATCGTTCCACCAGCGCGATTCTTGAAGCCGCCAATACACTGATCAGCCACAACAGCGAGCGGATGGGCAAAAACCTGTGGACTGATGGCATCGAAGGCGAGCCGATCTCGATCTACGCCGGGTTTAACGACCTGGAAGAAGCGCGTTATATCGTTGATACCATCAAAGAGAAGGTCGACGAAGGCTTTAACCGCCGGGATATCGCGATTCTCTACCGCTCCAATGCCCAGTCGCGGCTGCTGGAAGAGACCCTGATTCGCCAAGGCATGCCCTACCGTATTTACGGTGGCCACCGTTTTTATGAACGCTTAGAAATCAAAAATGCCTTGGCTTACCTTCGCCTGATGCTCAACCGCGATGACGATGCCTCCCTTGAGCGGGTCATTAACGTCCCCACTCGTGGCATCGGCACGCGCACGGTCGAGATTGTCCGCCTGCGTGCACGTGAGCAGAGCATTCCGCTGTGGCAGGCGCTCCACGATGCGATTAACGACGGCACTTTAAAAGGCCGCGCTGCCAATGCCGTACAAACCTTCGCCAACCTGATCGAGCAGCTCGATAACGACGCCTCCGGCATGGCACTGCACGAGATTATCGATCACGTTACCGTTCATACAGGCCTGATAGAACATCACAAAAGTGAGCGCGGCGAGAAAGGTCAAGCGCGCGTGGAGAACTTGGAAGAGCTAGTCACTGCTGCCCGCGCCTTTACCCAAGGCGATGTCTTTGAAGCCCCTGAAGCGGGCGAAGGCATGGCCGCACTGGAAGCGTTTCTCTCCGAAGCAGCCCTTAACGCTGGCGACCATGAAGCTGAAGAGTTTGAAGACAGCGTACAGCTAATGACGCTGCACTCCGCCAAAGGCCTGGAGTTTCCCGTGGTGTTTATTGCCGGGGTCGAGGAGGGGCTTTTCCCGCACAAGATGTCCCTGGAAGAGCCGGGCAGGCTCGAAGAGGAGCGCAGACTTTGTTACGTCGGCGTCACTCGCGCCATGCAGAAGCTCTACCTGACCCACGCAGAAACTCGCCGCCTGCACGGCAAAGAAGTGTTTCCACGCCCCTCACGCTTCTTACGCGAGCTACCGCCACACCTGCTGGAAGAAGTCCGCCTGCGCGGGCATATTTCACGCCCGGTGACCGCGTCGCGCACTTCTTTTGCTCAGCAAAGCGTCGAAAGTAGCGGCGATCTGCCCAGCCTGCACGTCGGCCAGGGCGTTGAGCATCCGGTGTTCGGTGAAGGGATTATCCTTAATGCGGAAGGCGAAGGTGCCCGCGCCCGTGTACAGGTCAGTTTTGAAGGCGAAGGGGTAAAATGGCTGGTACTTGGCTTTGCTAAGCTGACACCGCTATAGCGATCTGTTCACTTACGTCCCATTGAATGCGCCCAGGCGCCACGTAGAGGTCATTATGAAACAGCGCTTAAAACGCCTATTTCCAGAAGTGAGTAACGGCTGGCAATCACTCAGCGGCTACCAGCGCTTTGAACGCTTAGTATCGATGGTACTGACCCTCGCCATCGGCGGCGCTGTGCTGGTCGCCATGTATTATCTGGTCATTCATGTGGTACAGCTGCTGTTTATTCAAAGCCGCGACCCCTTTGACTACCGCGTGTTTCAAGCCTTGTTCGACATGATTCTTACCGTCTTGATTGCCATGGAGTTCAACAACTCCATTATCCGCACAATGACCAGCGGGAAAGGCTTCATTCACGTTGAAATCGTCGTGCTGATTGCCATTATGGCGCTGGTGCGCAAGTTTATGGTGCTGGATATGGAAGTCATCGACCCCTGGCAAATAGGCGCGCTATCGGTGGCAGTCCTGGCGTTAGGCGGTTGCTATTGGCTGGTGCGCCACGGCAACAGTATGAAAGACGCAGCGGATGATTAGTCAGAAGGCTTGCGAGCTAAATTCGCTATAAAGCATACTAACCAGCAGACACGGCGCACTTAGCGCCCTATAAAAACAGATAATGACTTTTGGAGTTTTGCTCACATGCAACGCCGTAACTTCCTCAAAACCGTTGGCCTAGGCGCTGCGGGTGTCGCTGCCGCCCCCTTCGTAACTACCTCTAGCGTACGCGCTCAAGAGACCTATACCTGGGACATGGTCACCTCGTGGCCGAAAAACTTTCCCGCCCTGGGCACCGGTGCAAATGATTTTGCCCGCCGGGTCGAGCAGCTTTCCAACGGCCGTATGCAGATTCGCGTCCATGGCGCGGGTGAGCTGGTACCTGCGCTTGAAGTATTCGACGCCGTGGCGGCGGGAACCGCTGAGATGGGTCACTCTGCGTCCTACTACTGGCGCGGCAAAGTGGCTGCTTCACAATTTTTCACCGCTGTACCGTTCGGCATGACCACCACCGAAATGAATGCCTGGTTGTACCATGGTGACGGCCAAGAGCTGTGGGACGAAATCTACGCCAATCACAACCTGAAACCCTTTGCTGTCGGTAACACCGGCACGCAAATGGCGGGCTGGTTCAAGAAAGAGATCAACTCGCTAGACGATATGCAGGGGCTGAAATTACGCCTGCCAGGCCTCGCGGGTGAAGCCATGAACGGCATCGGTGTCAGCACCGTCAACATACCGGGATCCGAAATTTTTACCTCGCTGCAAACTGGCGCTCTGGATGCCGCTGACTGGGTGGGGCCGTATAACGATTTGGCATTCGGTCTGCACCAGGTCGCTGATTACTACTACACGTCGGCTTGGAACGAGCCCTCAGCGGTACTGGAAGGCACGATCAACCTGGATGCCTGGAACGCGCTGCCGGAAGACCTGCAGGACGTCATTCGCGAAGCCGCACGTGCATCTAACCTGGCGATGATCAGCGAATTCGCCTTTCGCAACGCCCAGGCACTGGAAGCATTGGTCGATGAGCACGGCGTTCAGCTGCGCACCTTCCCTGAAGACGTGATGGCAGCGCTTTACACCTCCTCCCAGGATGCCATCCAGCGCCAAATCGAGGACGATGAAGAGTCCCGCCGCGTGTATGAATCTTACTCGGCGTTTCAGAAACTACTGCGTCCGTTTAGCGACGTGGGTGAATACGCCTATCTCAAGAACCGCGACAACGTAGGTGCCTGATTATCCAGTCAGGTAAGCAGCAAGTACGGCAAAGGGCGCACTGAGCGCCCTTTTGCTATTTTAGGGGGGAACATTGAAGGGGTTGATAAGAAGGGCTATTCGCTGTGTACCGCTCGGATCCGTCCGTTATCGTCTAATGCGACCATTACAAAACGCGCCTCTGTCACCTTTTGACGCTCTTCAATCCGTTGCCCATGGGGCGGGCGTACCCATACTTCCACATCAATTTTGATTGAGCTATGACCGATCTCTTGTACCTGGGTGTAGACACTGACCATTGAGCCGACGCGCACCGGGCTTAAAAAATCCATGGCTTCAATCGCCACGGTGGCCGTTCGCCCACCCGCTTCGCGGCAGGCTGCAAGCTCAGCTGCCTGGTCCATTTGATTGACTAGCCAACCACCGGGTATATCACCATAAAGATTGGTATCTTGGCGGGAAGCCAGTAATTTTAAAGTAAGCTGCCCTTGAGGGGCCGGTACGTCATCCAAATCGGTTTCCAGAAGAGTCATGGGTTCGTCGCTTAGTCAGTTTATTGTTGTAAACGTTGCAGTAAGGCACATTGCCAAGGGGCGTTGCTGCGTCGCAACACAAGTGAATGGATTCAGTTAACCATAAGAGGACGCTTGTTTGAATACTCTTTCATCTCATAGAAGCTACCTTTTATCGCTACGGCACACCTCAGGTTGCTGGGTGATGATGGCCCTGCTGCTGGTGACGCCACCTACTTGGGGGCAATCACTGCCGATAACCGGCACGTTAGGTGCCGTCGGTTCTGACACCATGGCTGGGCTCATGCTGCGCTGGGGCGAAACACTGACTTCCCGCTACCCAGAGGTAAAGCTGCAATTTCAAGCCAGCGGCTCGGCCAGCGCGCCAACCGCGCTAATGGCAGGTACCACCCGGCTGGGGCCGATGTCGCGGCCGATGAGCACCGAAGAGCAGGATAACTTTATTGAGCGCTACGGCTACCCGCCGCTAGAGTTAAAAGTTGCCCGTGACGCGCTGATTGTGGTCGTCCATCGCCATAACCCGCTGCGCGCGCTCACCCGCCAGCAGGTCGATGCCATCTTCTCGACCTCACGCGCCTGCGGTGCCGAGGCGCCGATACGACGCTGGGATCAGCTCTCGGCAACGCGTGACTGGTCATTTGGCAGTATTGCGTTACATGGTCGCAACCTTGCCTCCGGCACTCACGGGCTATTTCAAGAACGGGCGCTGTGCGGCGGCCTCTTTCGCAACGATATTAGCGAACACCCCGGCTCATCGGCCGTCGTCGCTGCAGTGGGCGAGTCTGCCAATGCAATGGGATACGCCGGGTTTAACCACCTAACGCCGGCCGTGCGCGCATTAAGCCTTTATGACGATGACGGCATCGCTATACCGCCCGATGAAGCAGCGATACAGAGCGGTGATTATCCGCTGTCGCGCTACCTCTACCTCTACGTGAACCTGCCGCCCGGGGCATCCTTACCGCCCGCCGAGCAGGCACTACTGACGCTGATCATGTCCGATGAGGGCCAGCAAATTGCACGCGCATCCGGTTTTGTCCCCTTAACCCCAAGCGTCCTTGACGCGCAGCAAAGGTGGTAAGCCGCTGTCATCTAATTGACACATAATCGTCTTAGAGTAGGGAATCATTCTATGCACCGTTTTCACTATAAGCTCTCTTCACGACTCACTCTTTCAATACATGCTGGTCAGTACTGTGATCACCCCGGTTTTGCCATGCCTAGTTTTGTCATGATAGCGACATGACCCCACCTCGGTTAACCTCTTCTCGGCAGCCATTGCGCTTGCTTCAGGATCGTGTGGCCACCGGGTTCATCACCGCTGGTGGTGTTGGGGTGTTGCTGGCGATTCTCGCTATCGGCGTTTTTCTGATATGGGAAACGCTGCCACTACTGGCGATTGGAGAGAGCTTGGCCCTGGCCAAGCTCTCTCCGCTGGCGTGGGGCACCCTTAAAGCCGCGCTGGCCGCGCTACTGTTTGCGATTCCCGTCGCCTTAGGGGCGGCCATCTACTCTGCGCTGTTTATGTCAGCGCGCTTGCGTGCGCGCATCAAACCTGCACTCGAAATGATGGAGGCCATTCCGGGCGTGGTGGTGGGCTTTATTGCCGGGCTCATTTTGGCGCCATGGGTAGAGCGTCACCTAGCCAGCGCTTTGGTACTGATAATCTGGCTGCCGCTCAGTGCCGGGCTTGCGGGCTTGCTCTGGCAACTGGTCAAAGCTCGGCTGCGCCGTCGTTTACCGCTCTCCTGGGCTGGCCTGTGGCTAATACCGTGGCTCGCTCTGATGGTGGCGATAGCGCTATGGCTTGCGCCGTGGATGGAGCAGCTGTGGCTGGGCGGGGATCTGCGTCAGTTGCTCGACCAGCGCTTTGGGATGGATTACGCCACCCGCAATGCCCTGATTGTCGGTCTGGCGATGGGGTTTGCCGTTATCCCCAGCATCTACTCATTGGCAGAAGATGCCCTTGCCGATGTGCCTTCGACTCTGATAGAGGGCGCCCAGGCGCTGGGTGCCAGCCGTTGGCAGGCGCTGTGGAAGGTGGCACTGGCGGCGGCGGGACCAGGTATTTTCTCGGCGGTGATGATCGGCGCGGGCCGGGCAGTGGGCGAAACCATGATTGTACTGATGGCCAGTGGCAACACCGCTCTGTTTAGCGCCAGCCCTTTCGAAGGTATGCGCTCCATGGCAGCGGCTATTGCCATCGAGCTTCCTGAAGCGTCACCCGGCGGCCAGACCTATCATCTGCTGATTTTTGCCGCACTGGTGCTGTTTATCTTCACATTCCTGGTTAACACCCTAGCCGAGGTTGTCCGCCAGCGCCTGCGCCGCCGTTATCGCCAGATGGGAGGCACATCATGAAAGCTGGCACGGTCAACACCGCCTCTCGCCGCCCTCGTTTTAACTGGCTGAATGACTTATGGCCTTGGCTATGCGCGGCCAGCGTAGCGCTCTCCTTGCTGATGCTGGGTGCTCTACTGGCGCTATTGTTAGTGCGTGGGCTTGGACACTTCTGGCCCGCGACGCTTGAAGAGGTCACTCTGCATTCGGGTGACACCTTTGCTGGCCATGCCGTGCGCGAGGTCGAGCTCCCCCAGCAAGCGGGAGATGAACGGCTGTACTTTACCGGCAATCAGGACATAGAGGGCGCCCGCTGGCGCTGGGTGGCGATTGAGGAGATTGCCGAACGCGCGCAGCCAGCTGACTTGATTCGCCTGGAGCGAAGCCCCTGGGGGGATTTTATTGGCCGCTTGGCGGCCATTGAGCAAGACGACCAGCGCTGGGAGGGGGACGCTGCCTGGCAACGGTTAACGACTTTATTGGCACTTCCCGCTAGCCAACGTCAAGAGAGCCAGCTGCTGCTCACCACCGTGGATGGCCAAACCTTGCGTCAACCGATGGCCAGTGTCGTCAGCGCTCAAGCCCCAAATGCGATGAGCTGGTGGCAGAAAACCCATGTCTGGGGCGATGGGGTATGGCGGTTTCTCAGCGAAGGGCCCCGAGCAGCCAATACCGACGGTGGCGTGTGGCCGGCGATATTTGGCACCGTGCTAATGGTGATTTTAATGTCCGTGATGGTCACGCCATTTGGCGTGCTGGCCGCTATTTATCTTAATGAAATTGCTCACCAGGGGCGGCTGACGCGCCTGGTGCGCATCGGCGTGCGCAATCTAGCGGGGGTGCCGTCCATCGTGTATGGCGTTTTCGGCTTGGGAGTGTTCGTTTACGGCATTGGCGGCTCGCTGGATGAGTGGTTTTTCAGCGATACATTGCCTTCGCCCACGTTTGGCACCGGCGGCCTGCTGTGGGCCTCGTTAACCCTCGCCCTACTAACCCTACCCGTCGTCATTGTGGCAACCGAAGAGGGGCTCGCGCGGATTCCTGAGGCCCAGCGCGAAGGCGCCGTGGCGCTCGGGGCTACTCGCCTTGAGATGCTTACCCGCATCGTACTGCCCATGGCGGCACCGGCCATGCTGACAGGCGTTATTTTAGCGATCGCCCGCGCGGCAGGCGAAGTGGCGCCACTGATGCTCGTCGGCGTTGCCAAACTAGCGCCACAAATGCCGATTGACGGTGAGTTTCCTTACCTACATTTAGAGCGCAAGTTTATGCACCTTGGCTATCATTTATTTGATACCGCCTTTCACGGCGAAGATGTACAAGCTGCGATCCCGCTGGTTTACGCCACGGCGCTACTTTTAGTGTTGATTGTGCTAGTACTTAATCTAACTGCCATATTTCTGCGTCATTATCTTAGGCGTCAACGGGGAAACGAATGCTAGCGCCTTTACATTCAGCTAATACCGCTCAGGTACCAGTGGCGCACTTTTCGTCCGAGCACAGCTGCCTGAGCATCGATCACTTAAGCCTCGCCTATGCGGGGAAAGAGGCGTTGCGTGACTTAACCCTCAGTGTTCCGCGACATCGTGTGACGGCCTTCATTGGCCCGTCGGGATGCGGTAAGTCAACGCTGTTACGGGCGATTAATCGTCTGCATGATCTCAATGAGACAGTGACCCATAGCGGCAAAATCACGCTGGAAGGGCAGGACATTCACGACCCGCAAACGAACGTGACCGAGCTGCGGCGGCGAGTAGGGATGGTGTTTCAAACCCCCAATCCCTTCCCTATGTCGATCTATGAAAACGTGGCCTTTGGTCTGCGGTTGCAGCAGCGCCTTCCCAAGCGCAAAAGGGACGATATTATTGAGTGGGCATTAACCTCCGCCGCGCTATGGGATGAAGTGAAAGACCGCCTGCACCGCTCCGCCTGGCAGCTTTCCGGTGGACAGCAGCAGCGACTAGTCATCGCCCGCACCTTAGCAGTACAGCCCGATGTGCTGCTGCTTGATGAACCCGCGTCAGCGCTAGACCCGATTTCAACGCTCAAAATTGAGGAGTTGATCCGTAACCTAAAGTCGGAGCTAACGCTGGTACTGGTCACCCACAATATGCAACAAGCGGCGCGCGTATCGGACTACACCGCCTTTTTGCATCAAGGTGAGCTGGTTGAGTACGGGCCTACTGATCAGGTCTTCACCAACCCCCGTTTGCAACACACCGAAAACTACATCACCGGCCGCATTACCTAGGCCTTAGCGACTGAAACGTCAGGAGTGCTCCATGGATATTACTAGCGACTCTCACAGCCAGCATATCTCTCGCCAGTTCAACCAGGAGCTGGAAGAGCTAAAAACCCATCTGATGGCCATGGGCGGTCTGGTAGAGAAGCAAGTGCAGGATGCCGTCTTTGCGCTTCTTGAAGGCGACACCCGCCTAGCCGAACAAGTGCGCGACAATGATCGTCAGGTCAACGATCTGCAGCTGCAAATCGACGACGAATGCACCCGGGTACTGGCGCGGCGTCAGCCTGCAGCTTCCGACCTACGCCTGGTGCTCGCCGTTATCCGCGCCACCTCTGATCTTGAGCGAATCGGCGATGAGGCCAGCAAAATCGCCCGTAACGCCCTGCTGCTGAGTGAAAGTACCAGCACTATTCGTGGCTTGGTGGAAGTGCGCCACATCAGCGAGCATGTGCGCAAAATGCTGCGCGATGCGCTCACCGCCTTTGCCCGCTTTGACACCGACCTTGCGATGCAGGTAGTGCGTGAAGACGAGCTGGTTGACGATGAGTACAGCAGCGCAATGCGTTCACTAATGACGTTTATGATGGAAGACTCGCGCTCGATCACCTCCGTACTCAGCATCATGTGGGTATTGCGCGCTCTGGAGCGTGTGGGCGACCACGCTGACAACCTTGCTGAGTACGTGGTTTATCTTGTCAAAGGCCTGGATATCCGCCACAGCGACCCCGACAACCTTGACCCGCAAGTGCTAAAAAAGTCTTGACCTGAAAGGGGTTTCCTCCTGCAATACGTCCAGGCTGTTAAGCGGCCTGGACGTTTGAATCATAAGGAGTCTCCCCCACCATGCTGGATGCTGTCACTGCGCTTAGCCGAGGTACACGCTGTGTGTATCAGCCGGGTATGCGCCGCTATATTTTTCTGCCTATTTTAGTCAACCTGATTGTTTACGTCAGCATGTTCAGCTTCGTGCTCAACCGCTTCGGTGGTTGGCTAGATCATTGGATGAACATGGTACCAACCTGGCTTGATTGGCTCTCCTGGCTTATCTGGCCTCTTTTCGTGATTTGCCTGTTAGTGGTGGTGTTTTTTACCTTCACGCTGGTGACCAGCCTGATCGCCGCGCCTTTTTACGGTTTTTTGGCCGCTAAAGTCGAAACCCAAGTGACTGGCCGTGAACCGATTGATGACCGCAACCTTACTAAAACAGCCATTGATGCCATTGGCCGCGAATTTGTTAAGCTCGCCTATATTTTGCCCCGTGCCGCCGGTCTGTTTGTGCTTAGCTGGATTCCAGGGCTGAACTTAGTATCCCCCCTGCTGTGGGCGCTATTCTCCGCCTGGATCATGGCCATTACTTATCTAGACTACCCAATGGATAACAATAAGGTGACGTTTTCCGATATGCGCCAACGGCTCTCGAAACGCTGGTGGCAAAGCTTAAGCTTTGGGGGGTTAGTCACGCTCATCACCTGGATTCCGCTGGCCAATCTCTTCCTTATTCCCGGCGCCGTGGCAGGTGCCGTACTGCTCTGGGATGATCACTACAGAGACGTGCATGGAGATGCCCGTGGCATCGCGCCGCAGTAGCGCTTATTACCTATGCTCGGCTACTTTGCTATTTTTACGCTTTAAATTGCTCTCCTGCCTTCAATCAACAATAAAGGAATAAATGTATGTTCAAACCCATCGCTTGGCTGTGTGTGTGTTTAGTCAGCACTCTCTCTATGGTGGCATCAGTAGCGATAGCCCACGACGTACAAACAGACACGATGCGTATCGCACACCCCTTTGCCATACCGACCCCTCCGGGTGCGGCCAATGGGGCCGCCTATGTGGATATCACCACCTTTTCAGACCCGGTTACCTTGATTGGCGCAAGCAGCCCTGCAAGCAAAAAAGTGGAGCTTCACGATATGCGAATGGACGGCGACATGATGCAGATGCGTCATGTGGGCGAGCTTTTTATTGAGGCTGGGGAAACCTACACCATGCGTCCTGGTGGTGGCTTTCACTTAATGCTGATTGGGCTAAGCGAACCGTTAACGGAAGGTGACCGATTTCCCATCACGCTAACCTTTGCTGAACAAGGTGATGTGGACATTGAGGTCTGGGTACAAAGCGCCCAGGAAGGTAGTGAAGCCGCGGATGGGCATCACCATCACTAAAAAAAGTTGCTGCCTATAAAAAATTAGACCCCGCATAATGGGGGTCTAAGGACACAATATCTGGACAATAACTAACGCTAGCTTCCTTTCCTTTTGCGGGATTCCAGCCTTGGAATTTAACCCTGACCAGCGTTTTGATTGTCGTTTGATTCATTCCTTGAATCGACCTGCATCCCTATCGGTGTGACACGCTTCTGCGTGTCACACCTCTATCGTAATATATTTCAACATAATTGCAAACTTTTGTTACCAAACGTTTCAATCGCCTACGTTATGCGTTAAATATTTAGCGGTATATTCTGCTTGAGCACTAGTACGATGGGACTCTGCCATAACATTAGGGCGATCGAATCCTAGACCACTCATGGATGAATGGAGAGAATAGCCCATTACATAAATACAAAAAGAGATGGAGGAGTAAAAATAAAACAATGTAGAAGTAAGTATTATAAGCTTACAAAAAAGCAGGCAGCAAAAAAATTAGGCCCCGACTAGCGAGGCCCGATATCAGAATAGGCTATAGGTAATAACTAACGTTAGCTTCCACTCCTTGTGCGGGACTCCAACCTTGGAATTAACCCTGACTAACGTTTGATTTCCTAACGATTCATCCTTGAACCTAAAAAGCATCCTTGCCTTTGTAACATCCTGTCAATCTACCTTTCATCCGTTGAAAGGGCATTCTTTGATATCTAAAAAGATAATTAATGATTAGTCCGCTACTGCTATTTTTTACCGATCCTTTTTACAGATACAAACTCTTCGTCATATCGTCAGTACAATGTTTATCTAACCTATCAATACGTCCTTACCTGTTTTTAATATTGCAGCTAGCATGCCAAAAACTCAACAAAAAAATTAAAACACATGAAATCAACAGCTTAATAAAAAAAATCAAGATAAAGCACTCTGTTAACATCGGAATACCAGGCCTAAAAACTGTATAAAAATGGCACATGAGTAAACTCTTACCAATTTTACATGCCAATATTGCACACTTTTACAGGTATTGTGTGAGAGGTCGCTTAATGAGACCTATACAAGACGTGAAGCGGGAAATGAGCAGCGAAAAAGCGCCCCTTTACCCGGGTGGGATTCAATCTGTAATTGCGCATCGTGGCGTAATAGTACGTGCTTAACGATCGCCAAGCCTAAGCCAGTGCCGCCAGTTGCGGTGCTACGGCCTTTATCGACACGGTAAAAACGTTCGGTTAGTCGGGGAATATGGACGGGATCGATGCCTTCACCATTGTCTTCCACATCAATACAGCCGCCGCCAGTCGCGCTAGATTTCCAACGTAAGGTGATGTGGCTACCTGCTGGCGTATAGCGAACGGCATTGAAGGCGAGGTTAGAGATGGCGCTACGAATTTCCTGTTCACTACCCAGCAGGCGTGCATCGCTTTCAAGCGCGACAGTAATGGTATGGCGCTGATTCGACAGCGCCAGCGCATCATCACAAATGCTTTGTAGCAAAGGCCCTAGCGACAGCGGATGGTGATCTTTCCCACCCTGGTCGATTTCCAACCGGGAGAGCAGCAATAGATCATTGACCAGATTTTGCATTCGCTGCGTCTGTTCCTGCATCTGGTTGATGCTTTTACCCAAACGCGGAGGCAACTGGTCAGCAATATCGCTGTAGGTTTCCAGATAGCCGGAAAGGACGGTTAGCGGCGTGCGCAGCTCGTGAGAGACGTTGGCAACAAAGTCGCGCCGCATCTGTTCCAGGCGGTGCAAGCGCGTGATATCCCGAGCCATTACCAGCCGTTCATCGTCGCCGTACAGGGTAATTTGATACTGCAGGATTCGACGCTCGTCAATCGGCGATGTCAGCGTTAGCGGCTCGCCATACTCTCGCGCGTTAAAGTAGCGGATGAAGCTTGGCTCACGCAGTAGGTTGGTAATGTGCTGACCACGATCATGGGCAGTTTGTAGCCCCAGCATGTTCGTTGCAGCGCTGTTCCACCACTCCAGATCACCGTGGCGGTCGAGCATGACCACACTGTCGCGCATCGCTTCAGACGACTCTTGAATACGGGCCAAGGTAGCGCGCAGCCGACTTTGCGTTATACGCTGGCTTTTCTGATAGCGGTATAAACGATCAAACAATTCACCCCACATACCGTGAGCGGCAGGCGGCTCATCGTGAGGATGTAGGGTTAGCCATAAATAAAGTTTGCGTAGCTGCCGCAAGTGATAAAACAGACATACTGCAAGCCCTGCCGCAAGCCCTAGCCCTGCTGAGCCCAATAACCAGCCTAAGCAAGTACCCAGTGTGGCCAGCCACGCTAGACGCCACAGTTCACGGCTCCATAGGCGCACATTTACACCCGTGCAGAGAAACGGTATCCGGTACCCCGAACCGTTTGAATCAGGTTTTGATGCACATCGCCCAGCGCTTTTCGTAAGCGTCGAATATGCACATCGACCGTACGCTCTTCGACATACACATTACCACCCCATACTTGGTCAAGCAGTTGGCTACGTGTGTAAGCGCGCTCTTGATGGGTCATAAAAAACTGCAGAAGACGATACTCGGTCGGCCCCATTTCCAACGCTTTGCCGTGTGCGCTTACCCGGTGACTTACCGGATCAAGCAGCAGGCCATTAATCTCAATCGGATCTTCAACGCCACGCGGCGTCGCGCGGCGCAGCACTGCTTTTAACCGTGCCACCAATTCGCGGGGCGAAAAGGGCTTGGTGATATAGTCATCGGCACCGGCTTCAAGCCCTTGGATCTTATTATCCTCTTCGCCTTTAGCGGTGAGCATAATAATGGGGATCTCGGCGGTGGCTTCTTCGCGCTTCAACCGCCTAGCCAGTTCAATACCGCTGGTGCCAGGCATCATCCAGTCAAGCAGCAATAAATCAGGTTGGTGGTCAACCACCATGGCATGAGCATCCTGGGCGTTATCTGCTTCGAGCACACGGTAGTCAGCCATTTCCAGCGCTACCGCGATCATCTCGCGAATCGACGATTCATCATCGACAATCAGAACGGTTTTGGCGGTCATACCAGAGCCTCACGGTGTGCAAAAAAGCCAGTTCAAAGAAAACAGTTCAAAGAAAACAGTTCAATGACATGTCAGTGACGATAACACCATGACTTGATGACAGTTACATGACAATGGCAGTTACTAACCCGCCGCAGGCCACCAACTTAGCGCAATACCAGCAAAAATCAGCAGCCCCGACCAGTGATTATTCAGAAACGCCTGGAAACAGGGATCCCGCTCCTGATAACGAATTAAGCGCTGCTGATGCAGGAAAGTTGCCGCCATTGCAGCGAGCCCTAGCCAAAAGAACCCACCTAACCCGACCCGCCAGCCTACCCATGCCAGTAACCCCAGGGTAGCTACCTGGAGTAGGCCGATTATCAGGCGATCCGCGTCGCCAAACAGCACGGCTGTCGATTTAATGCCAATTTTTAAATCATCGTCGCGATCGACCATGGCGTATTGCGTGTCGTACGCCACCGTCCATAGCACGTTTGCACAGAAAAGCAGCCACGCTTCCAACGGCACATGGCCCAGCACGGCGCCAAAGGCCATTGGAATTGCCCATGAGAATGCCGCCCCCAGCACCACCTGGGGAAAGTGGGTATAACGCTTCATGAACGGGTAAATAACTGCCAGAAATACCCCGCCCAACGAGAGCAGCACCGTAAACCAATTAGTCAGTAGCACCAGAATAAACGCTGCGGCCACCAAACCAATAAACAGCAATTGAGCCTCGGTTTCGCTGATTCGACCTGTGGCGAGCGGGCGATGCTTAGTGCGTTTCACATGGCCATCGAAATGGCGATCTGCATAATCGTTCACCACGCAGCCAGCCGCGCGCATGACGTAAACACCGGCCACAAAAATCAGCAGTACATCACGGCCGGGTACCCCTTCAGCGGCAATCCACAGCGCCCAAAGCGTCGGCCACATCAACAGCCACGTGCCAATGGGTCGATCCAAACGCATCAGCTGTATAAAATCTGCCACGCGAGCCCATCCCTTCGGCCGCAACAGTGAACGATCCATGCTTACCTCACGAAAAATAAGATGCAGGCGCTAGCCTAGCGCGATGGCAGATCAAGGTCATCCGCCATCGCACGCAAAAAATACTCCTGCACCAATAACGACAGCCCGCCGTGATAAAACACCGAGCGTCGGCCCCAGGTACAGTCACTTTCGATACCGTTCATACAAGCAAATAAGGGGGGATGGGAGGTGGCCTCAAGCGGCCCGCGAATTAAACCTGGCTGACGAAATAACCAACTGCCTAACGAGCGCTCACCTAACCCTTCCAAACGCTGGCCCTTTAACTGAGTAAGCGGGGCGACGGAGCGCGCCACCACCCACGGTGTATTATCTAAACATAGCGCTACTTCACGCAGCCATGCGTAGCGTTTGGGAGCAATGCCCAACGCCCGTGCCTCATCCTCTCGCGGCCAGCCTACGCCCTGGCGTAGCAGCCGAACGCGAAACTGCTTTTCACCTCCTGCGGCTATTAAACGGGCGGTTAATGAGTCGGTTGAGGCAACCCACTGCCACCAGGAAGTACTCATGGCAGGTCGCGCCGCATCAACGGGGCGCCAGCGCGAAAAGTGAGGAGTTTGCCGAAAAGCTGCAGGCGTCACCAAGTTCTCCAGGGCAATAAACGAGTCGGCTAGTGTAACATGCAGCACTAACAGGCTTTTGTTTCAGCGACTTTTTTGGTGTCTGCATGCCCCCCTCACAACCAGAGCTCTCTTCATCCCACGCTGCGCTGGTCATTATTGGCACGGGAATGGCCGGGATTGGCTTAGCCCGCGCACTGCGCCGTCTCGGTGATCAGCGGTCAATCACGCTGATTAGTGCTGACAGCGGTGACGATTACAGCAAACCGTTACTCTCCACCGGCTTCGCTAAAGGCCTAGCGCCCAACAAACTGGCCCAGCGAAACGCTGCCGAGCTGGGCGATGAGTTAAACGCCCGCATCATTACCCACACCCCCGTGGCGGCACTGGATGTGGATAACCGGACACTGCTTCTCGACGCTGGACAAGCGCCCAACTATGAAAAACTTAGCTCTGAAAAACTAAGCTACGAAACACTGGTATTAGCCACCGGCGCTGCCCCCAGGATGCCGTTCAGCATCGACCCCAGCGTAGCCCCACGCTGCTTCACCATTAATGACCTAGACGACTACCGACGCTTTCATCAGGCGTTAGGCCAAGGCTCAGCAAGGGTGGCGATTGTTGGCGCCGGGCTGGTCGGCTGTGAATTTGCTAATGACCTGCACGCCGGAGGTCATCACGTCAGTGTCATAGCGCCTGAAGCTACGCTACTGCCCCGCCTGCTGCCCACGCCACTGGGCAACGCCCTGGGCGATGCCTTCAATGAGGCAGGCATCCGACTCTGCTTAGGCCGCACGATAGATTCACTAACACTCAGCAGCGGTGATGACATCGTATTACGGTTGGATAACGGCGAGACTATCAGCGCCGATCTCGTACTAATGGCAACTGGCCTAACACCGCGTACGGCGCTTGCCGAAGCCGCGGGTCTTAACGTATCGCCGAGCGGCATACACGTTGACCGCCAACTGCGTACTTCACACCCCGATATTTACGCCCTGGGCGATGTCGCCTGCGTCGATGGCGTTAACGCCATGTACGTGCAGCCGCTGCAAGCGAGCGCCAAGGCATTGGCGGCAACGCTTGCGGGCACTCCCACGTCGGTCAGCTTTGGCGCTTGGCCAATAGTCGTTAAAACACCCCTGCTGCCAGTGGTCGCCTATCCGCCAACCACCCCACCTGAACGCTGGCGAATTGAAGGCGAAGGTGGCGATATCAGTGCGTTAGCCGAAAATAAAGACGGACGTTTGATTGGTTTTGCGTTGACAGGGGGCTGCGTGAGAAGGAAAGTGGAGCTTTCCAGAGCAGCACCTACGCTGCTAGGCTGATTTTCGTCGCGTTCACGACTAGGCTAGAGAAGCTACCTAGTGCTAATGACGCGCCCAACAACCTGCATTTGCTTTACGCTCGATTCTTTAACAAAAGTTCGATTGTTTACTAAAGGGAGATTTCTTATGCGCAAACCTGAACTCGCTGCTGCCATCGCTGAAAGTGCCGACCTGTCAAAAGACAAAGCAGGCCAAGTACTGAACGTTATTTTGGATGAAATCACTAACAGCGTTGCTAAGGGCGAAGATGTCGCTCTGATCGGCTTTGGTACCTTTACGGTACGTGAGCGCGCAGCACGTACTGGTAAAAATCCACAAACCGGTGCCCCACTACAAATTCCGGCCAGCAAAAATGTTGCCTTTAAGCCAGGCAAAGGACTTAAGGACGCCGTTTCCTAATGAAGCTCAAGCTGACGCTGTGGCTACTGGGCATATTGCTCAAACGTGCCCTGCGCCGCAAGCCGCGCTTTCGTGAACAGTTAGAACGCATGCGCGGCCTGGACTGGGGAATTGCCACGGAAGATCTAAGCATAGCCCGCCACTACCGGATGACGCCGAAAGGTATCAGCACCGGTAAAGGGCTGCCCGTCGACTTAGACCTTGAACTGCGTTTCCGAGACCAAGCCACCGCGTTAAAGGTGCTCAAAAAGCCAACTCAGCAGGCCTTTCTTGACGGCATGATGAGTGGCAACGTGCGTTTAGTGGGCGACTCCGCCGATATGAACAAGCTGCAGAAGCTGCTCAAATATTTGTAGCCCAGTATTTGCAGTATTGAGCGATCAGCAAAGGGTAAACCAGGCAGAGGTATAACAGCTATCGATGGACATACCTCATCAACGCTTAGTGTACTTCCGCGTTACCCTGGAGTCTGGTTCAGTGCGCCGTGCTGCGGCGCGTCTGGACATTGCTCCCTCGGCAGTCAGCAGGCAAATTTCGCTGCTGGAAGAAGCCTTGGGAGCCACCCTCATGGAGCGTCAGCGCGGCGGCATTTCACCGACCCCGGTCGGTGAAATGCTGCTTGAATACTGCGAACGTCGCGGCGCACTGGACGAAGGCTTTATCGCGTCACTTGAAGCCTACCAGCGCATGGAAACCGGCAAGATATCGCTCACCGTCGGTGAAGGATTTGTCAGTGACCTAGTAGCGTCGCCGCTGCACGAATTTACCCAACGCTATGCGGGCATTCAGCTCGACATCCATACCGCAGGCACCTCGGGCATTATTGACGCCATTGTCGGCGATCACAGTCATATCGGCTTGATGTTCCATGAGCGTACCCATCCCCAGCTGCGTTTCTGGTCATCCAGTCCTCAGCCACTGATGGCTATTCTGCCGCCGGATCACCCATTGACCAGCCAGACGTCACCTCTCACGCTGACTCAGCTTAGCGCCCAGCCGATGGCCATGTGGGACACCACACATGGGGTGCGTCAAATGGTCGACCAAGCATTTCAGCAGTCTCGTATAGTCCCGCGCATGGCAATGAATACAAATTCCATGGTGGTATTAGCACAGTATGTGCGCAGCGGCATGGGCATTACCCTACTGCCCTCCTTTGCCGTCGCACACGATTTAGAAGCTGGCACGCTAGTGGCGCGTAAGGTAGATAATCCCCTTTTTCAGCGCTCCCAGGCCCACATGGTCACGCGCGTAGGCCGCCAACAGCCCAAGGCTAGCATTCTGCTGCTCAGACACTTACAGCGCTGGATGCAGGCCTTTCGCGACCCGGCCTCAGCAAGCGATTAACCAACGCCACTACCGTAGCCAAATGCCACGCTGGCTTCCGGTGCCGTTTCCACCCAGACGCTTTGCGGCACCGTGTATTCACGCAGGCCGTCCAAACCGCTTGAGCGACCGAAGCCACTATCGCCAAAGCCACCAAACGGCGACATCACGCTGATCGCCTTGTAGCTATTGATCCATACCGTGCCAGCACGCAATTGCCCCGCCACACGATGCGCTCGCGCCACATCCTGACTCCAAACGGCGCCAGCCAAACCAAAGCGAGTTTCGTTGGCGAGCTGAATGGCTTCGGCTTCGCCGTCAAAGGCCATGGCGATCAACACCGGGCCGAAAACCTCTTGCTGAGCGATCTCCATATCCGGCGTGACATCGACCAACACGGTAGGGGCGATAAAATAGCCATGAGCCTCATCTGGCAGTCCTTCGGGACGCTTGCCACCCGTTAACACTCTCGCGCCTGCCGCTTCGGCGGCCTCAATCATCCGGGTGACCTGCTCAAATTGACGGCGATTCTGCAAAGGCCCCATGCGCGTCGCTTCATCGCTGGGAAGGCCGACCGCAATCTGTTCCGCGGCCCGGGCCAAACGGCTGGTAACCTGCTCAAACACCGAACGCTCAATCAACAGCCGTGAGCCCGCCACACAGCTCTGACCTGCGGCGGCAAAAATTGCCGCCTGGGCACCGGCGACGGCTTCGTCCAGCTTGGCATCGGCAAAGACGATATTGGCAGATTTACCCCCTAGTTCTAACACGCTGGGCACCAATCGGCGTGCGCCGGCTTCAGCAATCATGCGGCCACTCTGGGGAGAGCCCACGAATACCAGCTTGCTGATAGTGGGGTGGTCGGTTAGGGCTGCGCCGGTCGTTTTTCCCAGCCCGTTGACGATATTAATCAGCCCCTTAGGTAGCCCGCCGCTTTCCAGTAGCTTGGCAATCACCACCGATGAGAAGGGCGTCAGTTCGGAAGGCTTCAGTACTACCCCATTGCCCGCTGCTATGGCCGGGGCCACTTGCCAGGCGCAGGTGAACATTGGAGCGTTCCAGGGGGTAATTTGCCCCACCACGCCATAGGGGACATGACGTACATAGTTAAGGTGCGAGGTAGGCACTGGAATCACTTCGCCGTGCTGCTTGTCGCACCAGCCCGCGTAGTATTCAAACATCTCACGCACCTTGCCTACTTCAGCCCGGCAGTCACGAATCGGCTTACCGGCAACGACGCTCTCCAACTGCGCCAGTGCTTCTTCATGGCCCTCTAGCCCACGCAGCGCCGCACTCATGCGCCGTCCACGTTCGCTGGCGGTAAGCGCCATCCATTCACGCTGCCCACGCGTAGCCGCTTGAGTAGCACGCTCAATTAACGCCGCACCCGCATCACGATAGCTCACCAGCGCTTCGCCGGTGGCCGGATTGATCAAGTTGATTTCCTCACCCTCCCCTGCGACTAATGCGCCATCAACCCAGTTACTTAGCGGCGTGGCAGCGGCTAAGCCGAAACCTTTAAGCAGTTCAGCAAGATGGTCGCAGGCATGTTGGCTAAGTGAGTTCATTGGTTGCCCTCCGCTTGGCTGCCACGCGCTAATATCGGCGTGGTAATATGGTTAAAGTCATCGCTATCAGTTGGCTGTTCGAGGTTCGCGTGCCACGCATCGACAACGGCTTGTAGCAACGGCAAGGGGATACCGAGTTGCTCAGCGGCATCCCGTGCCAGACGCAGATCCTTACGCATCAAACCGGAGGTAAAGCCAGAATCGAAGCGCTCGCTTAGCACCCACTCTGGGAAATTCACCTCGCTAATCGCGCTGCGCCCGGAGCCACTATTGATGCCCGCCAGACAGGCGACGGGGTCGACGCCCGCCTTGGCGGCCATAGCCACGGCTTCGGCGGTGGTTAACAAGTGCGCGGCACACAGGTAATTATTGGCAAGCTTCACCACATGACCGCTGCCAGGGCCGCCCACATGGGTGCGCTTGGCTGACATCGCTTCCAGCATCGGCAATACCCGCTCGATAGTGCTTTCATCGCCACCTAACAACATACCCAGCTTGCCACTGGCAGCACCTTTGGGGCCGCCGCTGACGGGGGCGTCCAGCCAGTGAAGCCCCGCTGCGGTTACTTTTTCGGCCAATTCACGAGTCACGGCGGGGTCGCTGGTCGAGGTATCGACAATCACACTGCCTTTAGGCGCCAGGGTGAGTAAGCCTGGGGATTGCTCAATCACCTCACGTACATGGACAGAAGTGGGCAGCGAAAGCAGATACACATCGCTTGCGGGCAGCGCATCGGGCGCCACAACGGTTAGTCCCTGAGCAGCAAGGCGAGATCGCGCTTGCTCAAATACATCGCTACCCGTTACTTCAAATCCTGCTGCTTTGAGGGTGAGCGCCATATTGCCACCCATCTGCCCGAGACCAATCACCACGATCGATAACGCTGTTGTTGAAGACATAGGTGAAGACATCGTAAATGCTCCTTGAACGCCCTAATACTTGAAAGACGCTATGTTCGGCGTAGACGCTCCCCTACCCAGTGGGCATCAGAGAGCGCATAACGCTTTTCGTTGAGAAAAAGGGGGCGACTTAGACGAGCAGCGCCCTTACCAGCTCCACCCAGTAGCGCGTCCCTAGCGGCAGCAGCGCATCGTTGAAGTCATAACGCGGGTTGTGCAGCGAAGCGGAATCTACACCGTTGCCCATCCAGATATAGGCGCCTGGTCGCTCGGCTAGCAGAAACGAAAAATCTTCAGAGGCCATGCTGGGCGGCGGGTTGCGCTTTACTTTGTCGCTGCCGAGCAAGCTTTCCAGCACCGTCGCGCAGTGCTGGGCATGCTCCGGGGTATTGATAGTAGCCGGGTAGCAGCGCTGGTAATCCAGTTCAACGGCTAAGCCGTGAAACTCTGCCAAACTGCCAATCGCTTGTTTAAAGCGTGCTTCCAAATGCTCTTTAAGCGTCATATCAAAGCAGCGCAGCGTACCGCGCAGCTCGACCTGCTCCGGAATCACATTGAAGGTATCCCCGGCGTGAATGCTGGTAATACTCAGCACCGCCGATTTATCCGGCGGCGTTTCACGGCTCACCAACCCCTGTAACTGACTGATCAGTTGGCAGCTTGCCAGCACCGTATCGATGCCCAAGTGTGGCATCGCAGCGTGGCATCCCTTGCCAATCAGTTTTAGGGTAAAAATATCGAAAGCCGCCATCACATCGGTGTCATGCACCGCTGCCTCACCTACCGGCAGGCCCGGCCAATTATGCAGACCGTATACGGCATCCATGGGAAAGCGCTCAAACAGGCCCTCTTCGACCATGACGCGTCCACCACCAGCGCTCTCTTCAGCGGGCTGAAAGATAAACACCACCCGGCCTTTGAAATCCGGCTGCTGCTTTAACGCCCAGGCGGCGCCCAGCAGCATGGACGTATGACCATCGTGGCCACAGGCGTGCATTTTGCCGGACGTTTGCGAGGCGTAGGCAAGCCCCGTCTCTTCGAGGATATCCAGGGCGTCAATATCGGCCCGTAGGCCGATGGTTTTGCCTTCCCCCTGTTGACCATCCAGAGCGGCGACCACACCCGTTCCAGCAATCCCGGTAGTTACCTCAAAGCCCCACTCAGTCAGCAGCGCTGCAATACGCGCACTGGTACGGTGCTCCTCAAACGCGGTTTCCGGATGCTGGTGGAAATCGTGACGCCACGCTTTTAATGTTTCGCTATCCGGCAAGTTTACTGAGGCAGTCATCGTCCTATCCTTAAAGCATTATGTGAGCGACAACGGCAGAGCCGATAAAGGTGCCGGTGAATACCAGTAAGGCCACGATCACTAGCTTCCAGCCGGTCTGCCTGAACATGGCAAACTCACGTCCGGTCAGCGCCAGCCCTGCATAGGCCAATACCGGCGTGACCACTGCCAGGAAATCCACTTCAGCGAGCCGTGCGATAATCCAGCCATTGCCAGGGAAGAATGGCAGCGTCGCGATAATACTGATCAGCGATACCCAGGCCACACTGGGCAGGTAAAAGGGGCATATGCGCCCGATGACCAAGCCGATAATGACCATGACATACAGAATCAACATGCCGGGCAGTGCGTCTAATAAAGGCGAACCGTTGACGATATTGCTAAACCATGCCGCCACACACACGGCTGCCAGTACCAACGCGGTTTTGCCTAGCTGGTTTTCGGGACGTAGCTCTTTTAACGCCTCAGCATCGAACTGATCGATTGGGCTCTCATGAGTTTTCATGGCTAACCTCCTGGCGCGAGCCTTTTAAGCGCTTGTACATCCACTCAGTGACTGGGAGCGCGATAAATAGCGAGATATACAGACCGGTGGCGTAGGTAAGCAGGTTGCTTGCCCCGGCAAAGGCGAGTAGTTCATCTTTGGATGCTGGTACCGCTTCAGCTAATGCGGCCGAACACGCCGCCACCATACTGCCACTGCCCACCCCGCAGGCCATGGCCAGAGCACGAATATCGAGAATATCCAGCGAGGCGATATACCCCGCCATTAAGGCGAAATAGAGCGTACCGAACATGGTGCCCACCACGTACACGCCCATAATGCCGATGCCTTCAGGGCTTCTAAGGCCGTAGCGATCTGAAATAATGGCAATATTGGGTTCGCGGGCGATGGAGTAGGTAGCACCAATCGCTTCACGGCCCATTTTGAGCACCAGGACGGCAAAGGGCAGCGCGATCAACATGGTGCCGAGATTACCTAGCTCCTGGAGAATCAGCGCGGGGCCAGCGGCAATGATCTGCTCAATGGCAGGCCCGATAGTAGAGCCGAATTTAGCAATAAACGGCAGGATGGCGATAAGGATGATGGGGCCAGCCGCATTGCTGACCGGCTTGGGAATCACCTTGCCCATAGTCGAAAAAAGGTGGGGATTGAAAATAACGCCAATGATAAAGGCGTAAAGCAGCGGTAGTAACAGCAGTGTTCCCGGTCCGAGTGGAATGCGCACAATGCCTATCCACTCGGCAAACATCGACGTCACGATCACCGTCAGGTGCAGACGCCAGTCCAGCAGTAGCTTGAGATCCATTGGAGTGTTCCTGTTTTTTTAGTGTCACTCCGAGTATCGAAAGGTTACCGTTTCAATCATAGGGCTTTAGTGCGCTATTTTTTAGAACACATGTCCGTCAGGCGTTGTGGATCGCCCGCCCACCGGGCGGAAAGTCGCTAAACGCTCACCTTGAGTGGCGATGAAGAGACTCCACGGTCAAAGCACAGCAACCACACCACCACGGCTATTCCTGCTACGCCGGCAAGTGCCAAAAATGCTGCCTCGTAGCTCAACCAGCTCGCCACCACGCCCGCAAAACTAGCGCTGAGCGCCGCGCCGACGCCTTGAATCGTCATCACCGCGCCTAACCCCATGTTCACACGCCCGGTACCGCGCAGTATTTGCGCCACAATACCCGGCGTTGCTACGCCCAATAACCCCGCGCCGACACCGTCCAGTATTTGTACGGGCACCACACTCCAGAGCCCCGGCACCGTGCCCGCCAAAACACCGCGGACAGGTAACACAAGTAGCGCCACCAAAAACAGCAGCCAATAGCCGTTCTTGTGCGAGTACCACGCAGCCAGAAGGGCCATCGGAATCATCGTTGCTTGAGCGATCACGACCGTACCAGCGGTATAAACAGCAGGATTCATCAGCTCATTGGTGGCCACGCGCTGACCCAACAACGGCAACATGGCGGCATTGCCTAGATGAAACAGCAAAAGCGTAAGCCCCACGACCATCAACATGGGGTGATCACGAAACACCTGGGCGATGTTGATCGTTTGGTGCGTTGTTTTATCCAGCCCACGGGCCTCTTCATAATCGATTTCGGCGGGGTTAATCCTAAGCACCAAAAAGATGGTTAACGCGGCC
>NZ_PJBT01000068.1:0-4484 GCF_002836035.1 Halomonas sp. MES3-P3E
GCTATCTCGGTGCCAAGCACATGGTGACGGGGTATGACCACATCCTGTTTTTGCTAGGGGTGATCTTTTTCCTCTATCGAATGCAGCATATCGCCATCTACGTCAGCCTCTTCGCCATCGGTCACTCTACGACCATGCTGCTGGGGGTGTACTTTAATATCGGCATCAATAGCTACCTCATCGATGCCATCATCGGTCTCTCCGTTGTCTACAAGGCACTCGATAACATCGGTGCTTATCAGCGCTGGTTCGGCTTTCAGCCCAATACCAAGGTGGCGACGTTGGTCTTCGGCCTGTTCCATGGCTTTGGATTGTCGAGCAAGATCATTGAGTACGATATCTCTTCTGATGGATTGGTCCCCAATCTCCTGGCGTTCAACGTTGGGGTAGAGATCGGCCAGCTACTGGCCCTAAGTGCCATCCTTATCGTGATGGGGTTCTGGCGAAGCACCAATGGCTTCTTACGCCACGCCTATACCGCTAACGTCGCCATGATGTGCGCTGGCTTTATGCTGGTCGGTTATCAGCTCACCGGCTATTTCATCGCCTAATTCAGGAGAGACCCAAATGTACAATACCGATCTTCCTACCCGTGCTGAGTTACCTTCGACGGGTAAATTACTTCGATCTACGTTGCTGGCGGCGGTAATAGCTATTGCCCTGTTGGTCACCGTGGTGCTGCCCGCAGAGTATGCCATCGACCCCACCGGCGCGGGCCGCTTGTTGGGGCTGACCGAGATGGGTGAAATCAAGGCCCAACTGGCCGAGGAGGCCGAGCTTGACCAGGCTAATGACGAAGCCGCTGCCATGCAGGCATCACAACCCACTGCACCTCAAGAATCAGCAAGTGATAACCAGCCCACGGCTGCAAACACTGCTGCTCAACAAGCATCAGATGTAGAGCCGGAGCAAGTAGCCTCCTCGGTATCTGACCAAGAGATGGTGCAGCCCGAGGCTAGCTTAGCGCTTGCTGACGCTTTGGCCGCTGAGGAGGCAGCCTCCCAGGCAACTGAAGAAGCTGCCACATGGGGCGATGAAGTGAGCTTCACCCTCACACCGGGCGAGGGCACCGAGTACAAGCTGACGATGGAAGAAGGCGCTGTCGCGACATTCGCTTGGGCTTCCGATGGGGGGCCACTTAATTTCGACACACACGGTGACGGAAATGGCAACTCGATTAGCTATGAGAAAGGACGCGGCGTGCCCGAAGATGAGGGTGAACTGGAAGCCGCGTTCACCGGTAACCACGGTTGGTTCTTTCGTAATCGCAATGATAACGACGTGACCGTGATGTTGCGTGTTGGAGGGGACTATGGGGAGCTGAATAAGGTTCTCTAAAGCAGTGGCCCCTAGCGCTCTCCTGAGCGTTAGGGGCCTTTGCCATCAGCGTCGCTACATTGATGGGGAAACCGTCTACAGAATTAGATGAGATAGTGGTCGTTGGGTTATCTGATTTAATATAATATTTAGGCATATATGCGAAATATCTGAAAGTCTTCTATTGGCCGGTTAGCGACGGTCTGATTCCTACCATCGCTATACAAACGGGACTATCCGGTATTACTCAGTGGTTACGCGTACTGAAAGCTACATAAAACGTAAAACAAGCGATAGGCCGGGTTAAGCATATCCGCCCTGGCGAATATGGGCTATGTACGCGATTACCTCGTAAGCTTTTCCTTGAGCGGCTAGTTGCTGGGCTGTCTGTCCACCGAGGGCCGAAATGGGATATGTTTGATACCATGCCCAGGCGGAGGATCGAGAGCCTGCCCAAGGTTCGATCTGGTCCAAAATAGTTTGAATTAACTTTTCTCGATCTTGCCTTTCGTTCTGGTAATCGCGGTAGCGGGCCCATACAAGGCCGGCTCCGAACATGAGTAGAGCGGAGAAAAGAATGCCGAGAGGGAGAAGTATAGCCAAAGCATCAGGCGATAAAGATGGCATGTCTAGACTCTCCTTCGGTGTTTAGGGTTCGCATTATGACTTGTTTCGTTAAGATAAAAATTTCCGAAACGAGGGTGATTATCTTTGAGACAGCCTCGTTTAAATAACGGCATCCAGGCCGACCGTAGTTGGATAATCTACGCTCGTCGCGGTTATCTATAAATTTATCATATTCAACCAGCCGTGTGGTTTTGGCCAGGTACTGCTCAAGCCACCTATTGCCCGTCTGGCGCTAGGTCGTGATTCTATCGGCTCCTTTTGGCCTTCAAGTACCACGTGCAACCTGTCGGCGATTAGCGTTAAAGTGAACCAAATCAATAAATTAAGAAAGATAAATATACTTCAGGTGGCTGGCTACGATGGCTATACGAAAAATAAGTGATTTGAACCCGGTTTTTAATGGTGAAAACGTTGTCGAATGGCAATCGCCAGCGGGTACAAGGTTTCGTTACGAGCGGGATCGCTGTGCAGTGGGTCAGGAAATGTTGCCAGGAAGCGAAGTGTACGATTGGTACGTGCTGGCTAAGAGTGATCTTAGCCATGCCAAGAGAATGGTGTTCCGATTAATTAATGAAGATGAGTTCTGAACATTACAACAAAGAGCCATTTCGTAGAGGCCGTTCGG
This sequence comes from Halomonas sp. MES3-P3E, assembly GCF_002836035.1. Taxonomy (NCBI): domain Bacteria; kingdom Pseudomonadati; phylum Pseudomonadota; class Gammaproteobacteria; order Oceanospirillales; family Halomonadaceae; genus Halomonas; species Halomonas sp. MES3-P3E. Next base: position 2,570 of record NZ_PJBT01000068.1, read on the forward strand.
GTCGGCGCTGAATAAGAGCAATCAATACACTAAATTGCGTTGCTCGGATGGAAGTAGATAGCTTTGTGCCTGCTTGAGTATTGTTATGCACGTTGCAGACCTACCGCAAAAATGCCACCTCAAACAACTATCGAGTCACATCTCTCATCGTAGAAACGGCTATCGTCCTTAATTAAATCGTCCCTTATTAGCCTTACGAGGGTTAGGTAAACGTATAGAAGACATCTTAGGGAGCAAGGTTATCGGCTCGCACTGTAATGTCGCTGCGATCCTATACAGCATCTCAATGGTGATGCTCACTTCTCCACGCTCTATCCTTCCCATGTAGCTACGATCAATGCCTGCTACTAATGCAAAGCGATCCTGAGAGAGGCCATTCGCTCGGCGCTTTTCCCTAATGTTTTTTCCGATAGCGACTGCCAGCTCTTCCATATCTGCCTCATTGGTCATGAGGCAGGACTATCGAGCGTTGCGGCCTATCGAGCCACGGCTTATAATCCGTATTTTCACTCCTTTGATGCCCATACCCATGTCCCGTAACCTCCCGAGCATAGATAGGCGAATCATTGAACTCTTACTGAAACCAGAAAATGTTACATTCTGCGTTCAAAGCCTCCGGGATCAGTACATTGAGCAATACGACATAAATCCAGTGCATAAAGCGCCACTGCGTCGCTTTATTTATGAGCGCGTCAGAAAGTTAATTAAGGCCCAGTTTGTAGAGAAGGATAGTGAGATAAAGAGCCGCGGCCAGAAGTACCATGTAAGCTCTATGTTGATAGAAGCTGATCTTGATACTGATGAAGATGACTTTGTCTCATGGCTACAACGTACTCATCCTCAAACATCGAATGAGTCAGTCACCCATGATGCGAGCCAGTCAAATAGCGAAGAGAATAGGCAAGCAGCAAAGGCGCCTGCCGATAGCTACACTGTATTGGAAAAAAAGTTAAATGAGGCGCAAAGCCGGTTTTTGGAATCTTTAGGGGAAGTGGAGGCCTTCCAGCAGCTTATGAGGGACCATCCGGAGCTTAATAATAGCCTTTCAATTGACTACCGCAGTGCTCACGAGCGTAGCTCACGTCTTTTAGGCCATGTCAGTGCTTTAGAAAAGGCCATAAGCCGCCTCAGTGGCTCATGATTGTATTGCGGAAGTGGCAAGCGGACTGTTTAGACAAGGCCAAAGCACACTATCAGTGCCACCGTGATTATTTCGTTCAGGCAACCCCGGGTAGCGGGAAAACGCGTCTTGCCGCCGAATTGGCCAAGTGGTTGCTTGAAGAACAGCTTATCGACTTCGTTATCTGCTTTGCCCCTACGCGGGAAGTGGTTGCAGGTATGCAGCGCACGTTTTCTGCTGTTTTAGATCAGCGTTTTGGAAACGTCATTGCATCCGCAGGAGCCGCTTATACTTACCAATCCATGGAATACCAACAGGAAGAATTTTGGGATATTTTTAAAAAATTCCGCGTATTAGCTATCTTCGACGAAATTCATCACTGCGCAGGTCATGATCCTCTCCTTAGTAACACATGGGGACAGCAGATTATTCGGAATATCCAGGATCAAGCTACTTATACCCTAGGCTTGTCTGGAACCCCTTGGCGTTCTGATGACCTTCCTATCGCGTTGGCACGGTACTCTGATCCAGAAGGGCAGCTGATCTGTGACTATCGTTATGACCTACAAAGTGCTGTGAACGAGGGCGTTTGCAGAGCCCCACGGATTACGCTGATCGATAACCCTTTAATCAGGCTCGTCGAGGAAAAAGAAAACACTGAGTCTGTTCGAGGGTTTTCATGCTTCTCTCAACTACTCAGTGAGTCACCCGTTAGCTACGAAGACCTGTTGCGCCATGTGCGTATTCCGGCGAACGTGACCGGTCATTCCGGTGATCGTGACCGATTTGCACACA
>NZ_PJBT01000069.1:0-4412 GCF_002836035.1 Halomonas sp. MES3-P3E
GCCAGCGTGGCTAAGTGCTGAGCGTCACACGCGGCTGAGCGCGCAAGCAGGCGTAGGACGATGTTTTGATGATCAGCGGGTTTTAGGATGCTCACGACGCCACCCCCTCAGCAGCCACAGCCACCATCGCCTTGCCACTTTCAGTCAACCCCAACACCTGGCGTGCTGGAGAATCGGCGCTCATGCCCGCCACCTCGATATAATCAAGATCGAGCAACTCACGGCAACGGCCGCAAATGCTGGCCAACGGCAGGCCGGTGGCATCGGCTATCTGGTTGCGGGTCATGGGGCCCTTGCTGACCAGCGAGGCAGTCACCAAGCCACGCGAAGCGCTGAGCTTCCCTGAGCGGCGGTGATCGCTAAACGCGGCTTGCTTTACTTCATTGCCACTCGGCTGAAATGCGGTGTTCATAATCAACGTCCTCCAAAAGCGGCCATGGGTGCGCCTGCTTGCTCTAACAATTCCCGCCGGCGGGCCTCTTCAAGCTCTCGGGCTTCGCGGCGCTGCTCGGCTTTCTGGTCACCGGGCTTGTTGATCAATTCGCGAAGGTGGCTCACCACCTGCTTGCGCTGGCGCTTACCCTCCTCGGTCACGGGCTTGTCAGGCGGTGGTAACAGGTGGGCAACCTTAGGCGCAGGCAGCTTGCCAGCACTCACGGCATCGTTCAGCACGATCTCGCGCCGCTGCGGGTCATGGCCTAGCGAAACCATCCACTCAGGCTGGCGGGCTTCCGCTTTGGCGGCGGAAAGCTCCCGCTCGTACGCGGCCAGAAACGACATACGGGCACCCACCTTGTCACCACCGTCCAACACAGGCTTGGCAGCGGCAAAGGCGCGGGCGATCTCCGGCGTCCAGATCACGGTCTCCTGCTCGTCAGTGCTGTTCAATGCCAGCGCCCATGCCTCGTTACCGCTCAAATGAGCGTTCGCACTGGGTAAGCGCTCAATGATTGCCGCCAGGGTCAGCTTGCCGTGTAGCTCGGCACGGCAGCGGGCTAACGCGCGGCCAATTTCAGCAAATGGGTAGGCGCTCAGGTCTTCGGCGATCAAACCGGCGGCGGCCGGGCGGATCTCCTGCCCTAGCACTTCGGCGGTGGCGTAAACCAGATCAACGACCTGATCGATTTGTGATGGGCTTAACGGCATGATGCGGCCTCCTGCTGTTGGCGTTTGGCGGCCAGCAACCGCTTGGCCTCCTCCGCGTTGCTCAGGTTGGTTTGAGTGCTGTCGACTTGGCGGGCGCGAGCCTGGGTGACCTGCTGCCCAGTGGCGAGTTGTGTGGCGATGGATTCGCAGTCCTGCAGGAGCAAACCCACGGGATGCATGCGAGCGGTGTAAAACTGGCTGTTGAGCTTCAGGTAATACGCGGCCACGGCGGGAGCGCGCTCAGCCCCTACACGGTCGACCAGTTGACTCATGTTCGCGGCGGTCTTTTGATTCCAGACCGGCCACGTGCCGTAACGGGCACGGTAAGCGCAGGCGTAGTTCGCCCAGGGCTTAAACGTTTTGGCTTTGGGGTCACGAGTGCCGGGCATATCGGCGGGGATGCGCGCCAGCAGGTCATCGCTAGATTCTTGAGCGCCAGCAGTTTCCGCTTGTGGTTCGTCAGCACTCAGGTAATCACCCTCCGATGCATCGGGGCTTGCCCCCGGTGCGCCTTTCTGTGTGCTCTCTGCTGTAGTCTCTGTAGTAGTCTCTGTAATAGTTTGGCGCTTTCCGCCATCACTGTTTGGCGCTTTCGTGCAATCCAGTTTGGCGCTTTCCGCCATACTGGGTGGCGTATTCGTACATTCTTGATTGGCGCTTTCCGCCATACTGGAATGGCGCTTTTGTGCAACCTGCATAAGGGCGGCTTCTAGCGCCTCACGATCAAGCCGGTAATAGGTCTTGCAAGGTACGCCGCGGCGCACCTCCTCGATGTATCCCTTGCTGACTAACTTCTTACGGGCGGTCTCTTGCTCACGGCGCGTCATGCCCGTTTCTTCCGTCCATTCAGCCTGCGTCTTGTAGAACCAGCCTTCGCTGTCCTTGGTGCGGGTAGACCAGTAAACGCACTGCGATAGCATCAGGGCGCCGGTGATGCCGATACCCAAATCAACGAAGGTTCGGTTGAACGCTATTGGCCTGTCCAGCAGGTTGAGCATGCTCATACACTCACCTCACTAAACACTGGATGTACACACAGACACGCCGATGGCGCTGTCCTTATATGGGCTGGCTCATATACTGGAATCATTGCGTTGATACCTGCATGTCCGCGAAAAGGTCAGGCCGAAGCGTTCGGCGGGTTAGCACACCCTGCGTCGCTTCTTCCAGACGTTTTGCCATGTCGGCACTTGGCTGGCGCTCATAGACAAGAACTTGGCGCAGATACTCGGCAGTCGTGCCTGCTTGATCCGCAATGACTTCACGCTGCTCAACCGTTAATGCCTTCCAGAACTCACGATGCGAGTTTTGGCCCATTTTTGCGCCCTCTTAAGTACCAATTTGGTACATAGTAGCCCGCAAAAGATGTACCGTAAAGGCACTGTACCCTAAGAGTACAAATGATGTTCAATACGGACATGAAAGAAATCGCCCAAATACGCTTAGAAAATGCTCGATCACTCGCCAAGCAGGCAGGTGGCACAACTCCATTCGCCATCAAAGTGGATCGCGAGCCCACTCAAATGAGCCGTGTTATGGGCAGCAACCCTACGAAAAACATTGGCAGCAAAATGGCTCGCCATATCGAGTCGTGCTTTGGTAAGCCTTCAGGTTGGCTGGACTATGACCATGACAGCGGCGCCCGCGATGCTCGCGCCAGCTACGACGCCAATACATCACCAGCGGCGCAACCACTGCGCTACCACCGCTACCCCGTGGTGTCGGAAGTGCAGGCGGGAAGGTTTGCGGAGTGCATCGTTCCCTACCCCGCAGGCATGGAAGAGCGCCACGAAAGCACCGACTACGAGGCCAAAGGCTCAGCTTTCTGGCTGGAAGTGACTGGCGATTCAATGACGGCGCCAGCAGGCGTTAGGCCAAGCATCCCCGAGGGAACACTGGTATTAGTCGATACGGGGGTCGAGGCGGCGCCAGGGAAATTGGTGGTCGCCCAGTTAGACGAAAGCAACGAAGCTACCTTCAAAAAGCTGATAGTCGACGGCGGTCAACGCTACCTAAAGCCGCTTAACCCCGCCTACCCCCTTATACCGATCAACGGCAACTGCCGGATATTAGGCGTGGCTGTGGAGGCCAAAACGCGCCTGTAATACACCCCAACCCCAAGCGAGCTGCTATTATGTCGGACAAGCGAAACCAAACTCCATCACACCCGAAAGACAAGGGTGAAAGCACAAGGAAAAGCAACAATGACAGCTTCTCCGACACACGACACCGCGGCATCAACGAAGTCGCACAAAGCCGACCCGCTCCACCAAGACCCAAACCCAAGCATTAATGACGAAGCTGCCGAAGACAGGCTTCATGCGCTTAGGCACTACTTACTAAGAAACATCCGCTACCACACACGGCGGGCCGCATTGTTTGCTCAGTGGCATAAGCTGACGGCGTTTGTGGGCGTATTCTTTGGCTCAACGGCGGCAATGTCCTTTCTTTTTTCAGACACGCCTACTGCCGCAAGTATTATGGCTGCCATTGTCGCGCTGTTTTCAGCAATCGATCTGGTGGTAGGCACCGCCGCTAAAGAAGCTCAGCATATGGAGTTACGGCGGCGCTGGATTGCGCTTCAAAAGCGCTTTGAAGTGGAAGGCTTGACCAGCGACATACAGCAAACGCTGCGCAGCATTGAAATGGACGAGCCAGCCGAGCTTTCTGTGGTGGAGATGCAAGCGCATAACGATGCGACGCTCGCTCTTTTAGGCGATGATGGCCGAAAGGAGTTGCTTCAAATACCACTCAAGAAGCGAATTATCGGTCAGTTCATGAATATTGACACCAGCAGCATCACAAAAGCCCCCACCCCTGACGGCGCTCCAGCAGCCACTTCTTCATAGCACCTCTTATTTAATTAGTAGAACTAAGCCGCCCATCGAGGCGGTTTATTTTCACCCTGATATGTACCTAAAAAGAACATCTTCCCTTGACTATGTACCATAAAGGTACTTAAATGGTTCTTAACAGAACACGAGTAAGGGATAACCATCATGCAAATCACACAAGGCAATTGGCAGGCAAAGATCAACCCTCAACGCGGCAGCCTCGGCTTCACCCGCACCGAAGCGGTAGACCTCATGCTGCTGGCAGCGGGCAATACCTACAAAGAGATCGCCAAGGCCACAGGTCGCTCACCGGAAACCGTGCGTCGTAATTTAACGAAGGGCTACCAAAAGCTCGGCGTTCACAAAGCCGCTGGCGCGGTGGCCGAAGCAATGAAACGCGGCTGGATCGCTCCACTTCTGGTTGCCCTGCTC
>NZ_PJBT01000070.1:0-4362 GCF_002836035.1 Halomonas sp. MES3-P3E
TTCCATCAGGATCCAATAGAGGGCCGCCAAGCCCATCAATAGAGTGAGCCCCAAAAAGAGCGTTTGCTTTACGCTAAGCTTGGTTGCCATGTTCATCTCAGTGGTGGGAGTGGGGAGACACGTCATCTCAGCCCTGTACCGTTATGGTGTATCATTCAACACCTAAGATTTCGCGAAGCTGGTCGGTCGACACTGCACCACTGATACGCTGCACTTTCCCGGCTTCATCACGGTAGTAGCTGGTCGGCGTCCCCGTAGCGCCGGCCTCACGCATGATCTGGGCATGCTTTCTGAGAAGCGCTTGGCTCTCCTCCGACGGCTCCACCGGCCTTATGCCGCCATTGCGAAATTCCAATTCATGAGTTTCGAGAGCGCTAACCGGATCGTGGAATTCAAGGATTGCAGCAGCTTTGCGAAGGCTGTCCTCTGATAGCACACCAACCAGCACGTGGCGAAGCTGTAGCACGCCTTGCTCGATTAGCGGACGTGAATTCTTCCAGAGTGCGTTGCAGTAAGGGCAGTTGGGGTCTGTTAGTGTGTACACAACATGTGATGCATCATCATTCCCCTCCGAGATAAAACGTGTGTTTTCAAACGCACTCCAGGTAGCTTCCCGCATGGGTTCCAGCACCAGAGCCTGAAGCTGGCTTTCCATGACGGCATTACCCTGAGGGTCGATTAACGTACCAATGACGGCATAGTCGGAAGAGAAGGAGATATAAGCCGCCATAGGCTCATTATCGTAAGACAAGGCATAGCCTTGGAGATCGTCAGGCGCTTCGAAGGTGCCATGGAATGTGAACCCTTGATCCACCAATACGGTAATCGTCTCGGGCAAGGGAGGCCCAGTGTCGATGACGCTGCTGGCCTGATAACTCTCATTGGCATCGGTTCCTGCTTCCTGCGCCAACGCAGGCAACGCAATAAGACCTAACAGACCTGCAGCAGCTAGGTAATAAGTGAAATGTAGGATATGCCTCATGGATGCTCTCTTTATCAATTACTGTTTTTTACAAGGGATTAGGTCGATCACATTTACTTGCTGGTTTTAGTGCTTCTTATTAAAAAACAAGTACTTGATAAGCGCAGCAACACCAAGCCCCAGTGCAATAATCAACAAGATAGCTATTAGGCCCATCCCCGCCATACCCCACATGCAGCTTTCACTTCCCATCATTTTGAATTCCTCTTTAACACTACGGTGTTTGGTTTAGGCGCGATGAACAGCATCGTTTGGACGTGGTGTGGCATTGCCGGTATCTGGCGTGAAACGGCGTAGCCGCAACGAGTTAGTCAGCACAAAGACACTGGAAACGCTCATGGCCGCCGCCGCCAGCATGGGGCTGAGCAATACGCCGATGAACGGATAGAGCATGCCCGCCGCCACGGGGATTAGCGCTACGTTGTAGCCATAGGCCCAGACGAAATTGCTGATAATGGTCCGGTGGGTACGCTTGGAGAGCGCCGTGGCATTGACGATGCCTCGCAAATCGCCACTCATCAGCACCACATCGCCGGACTCGATGGCGATATCGGTGCCAGTACCGATCGCAATGCCCACGTCGGCCTGGGCCAAAGCGGGTGCATCGTTGATCCCGTCCCCCACAAAAGCGACACGCTTGCCCTCCGCCTGGAGACGCCGGATCTCTGCCGCTTTCTGGTCGGGCAGCACCTCAGCGAGAACCTGCTGGATGCCAACCTGTCGGGCGATAGCATCGGCAGTGGCACGGTTATCGCCGGTGAGCATGGCCACCTCCAACCCTTGCGCTTTGAGTGCTGTGATAGCCTCGGCAGAGCCCTCCTTGAGGGGATCCGCCACCGCGATGACTGCAGCAAGCTGACCGTCTACCGCGGCATAGAGCGGGCTCTTGGCGTTCTCGGCAAACACCTTGGCGCGTGTTTCTGCCTGGCCGAGCTCGATTTCCAGCCGATGCATGTAACGATCAGCTCCCACATGTACCAAGTGGCCGTCGACCTCGGCTTCAATGCCGTAGCCAGGCTCGGCACTAAAGCGACTGACCGAGGGTAATTCCAGCCCACGGGCCTTGGCGCCCTGTACAATAGCTTCGGCGATGGGGTGCTCGCTTTGAGCTTCCACTGCCGCGACCAGTCGCAGCACGTCGTTTTCATGACCGTTAATTGCTTCGAAGTCGGTCAGTTCGGGGCGCCCCTGGGTCAAAGTGCCGGTCTTGTCCAGCACCACCGTATTCATCTTGGCCAGCGTCTCAAGCGCCGCCCCTTTGCGAAATAGCACTCCCATCTCGGCCCCTTTCCCGGTACTGACCATGATGGCCGTTGGGGTAGCCAGGCCCATCGCACAGGGGCAGGCAATTAGCAGTACACTAACGGTAGTGACGAAGGCAAAGGACAAAGACGGCGACGGTCCGAAAGCGAACCAGAGTGCAAAGGTAATCGCGGCGATAGCGATGACCACGGGTACAAACACACCGGCAACCTTGTCGGCTAATTGCTGAATTGGGGGCTTCTCCGCCTGGGCCGTTTCCACCATCTTGACGATCTGCGACAGCACGGTGTCGGCACCGACTCGCGTGGCCCGGAAGGTAAGTGCACCGTTCTTGTTGATGGTGCCACCGACGACTTCGGAATCCCTCTGTTTGACGACCGGCACTGGCTCACCGCTGATCATCGACTCATCAACGTAGGAGTGACCCTCCTCAACAATGCCATCGACTGGAACACGCTCCCCTGGGCGAACCAAAATACGATCGCCCGTGACGACGGCGTCGATAGGCAGCTCGACGGTTTCATCCTCACGGATGACGCGGGCAGTTTTCGCCTGTAATTGCAGAAGCTTCTTGATAGCTTCGGAGGTGCGGCCCTTGGCAATGTGTTCAAAATAGCGACCGAGCAGAATTAACGTCACGATCACCGCCGCCGCTTCGAAATAGCTCACGGCGGTTCCGACGGGAAAGAGTCCGGGCACCAGCAGGGCGGCGACCGAATAGAAATAGGCAGCGCTCGATCCGATCATAACGAGGCTGTTCATGCCCGGATTAAAATGCCGGAGTTCGGCGAAGCCGACGCGATAGAAGCGTGCACCAGCATAGAACTGCACCGGTGTGGCCAATAACCACTCGACGCCCATCCAGCCGCGATGCGGCATTAGACTCGTTAACAGCGCGTCAAAAGTGGGAATCATTTTCCCCATGGCGATGATGACTACCGGAATCGTAAATATTGCCGCGAGCACGACTCGACGGCGAAGCTCGGCTCTCTCCCGGTCCTCGCTGTCCGTTGATGGCGGCGTATCGGTATCCTGTGGTTCATAGCCTGCTTCGCGGATGGCATGCTGAATACGCGGTAACGAAACGGCTCCCGGCAGGAAACGAACGAAGGCTTTTTGGGTGGCGAGGTTAACACTTACTTCCACCATGCCGGGCAGCTTCGTTAGCGTTCGCTCTATCCGAGAGACACACGATCCGCAACTCATGCCGGTGATGGGAATGTCGAGACTTTCCACCACCGGCTGATAGCCCGCCGTTTCAATGGCGTTGAGTAGGCTAGTGGTCGCGGTACCTGCTTCGACCTGGATAGCCGCCTTCTGTGCGGCGAGGTTCACTTGAGCGTTGATCACGCCTGGCTGCTGGCTGAGTGCGCGCTCCACACGCCCAACACAGGAAGCACAGGACATACCACGAATCTCGATATCGACGTATTGCGCCATAATGACGATCTCCCTGTTAATTTATCGACGACCCGGTAGGCAAACTTGATTCCCATGTTCGCTATCGAGAAAATGCCCGATCATTCAGTCTGCTCAGCGATAGCTTCAACAATCGGGCAGCCTTCCTGCATAGGCCCTTCGCCTGCACACTCGCTCAGTGTTTTCGATAATACGGCTTCAATCCGCGTGAGGTGCTTGATCTGCTCGCGCACCTTGTGCAGCTTCTCCCCGGCGATGCGTTTAGCTTGCGCCCGGTCGCCATTAGCATCCTGAAGCATTAGCAGCTCCCGAATCTCTTGCAGCGTGAAGCCCCACTGCTTGGCATGGACGATAAACTGCAACCGATCCACAGCTTCCAGTGGGTAACGCCGATAGTTGGCATCGGTCCTCCTCGGAGGAGGCATAAGTCTCTCTTTTTCGTAGAATCGAATCGCCTGGCTAGCGACCCCGCTTCGTTCGGCAAGCTCGCCGATACTTAGTGTTTGCATAGCGTTACCTCACGACATTATTAATCCAAGCTTCTGGCAGCCTGACTCAACGAATCTACCGGTCGGGGCTCCTATTGCTCCGGTTGGCGCACGACCCTAAGGTAGGGCGTCTTGGTGTTCCAGCCTTCGGGAAAGTGTTGCCTAGCGTCATCATTCGATAGCGATGGCGAGATGATGACATCGTCACCA
>NZ_PJBT01000071.1:0-4335 GCF_002836035.1 Halomonas sp. MES3-P3E
GTGGCTTTCTTCTGATGGCCGGATCGGTGGGTTTCAGGAATGATTTCATGGCTGATCACATACAGCATGGCGCCAGCGGCAAAGGCTAAGCCCCATGGCAGCAATATTTGCGAAACGCTAATAATACTGGCGCCAAACAGCCCACCAATGGGTTCGATCAAGCCGGTTAGCGCAGCAATCGACCAGGAGCGCCACTTCGAGTAGCCCTCGCCCATCAACGCAACCGCGACGGCTAGCCCTTCCGGCATGTTCTGCAGGCCAATGCCGATCGCCAGCGGCATGCCGCCTTCTAGCCCATTGGCGCCAAAACCGACGCCCACCGCCATGCCTTCTGGCAGGTTGTGAATGGTAATGGCAAATACAAACAACCATACCCGGCGCAGTGATGCAGCCGCTGGCCCTTCGCGCCCCTGGGCAAAATGCTCATGGGGAAGATGCTCGTTAAGCAGCGCAATCGCGCCCATGCCCAACAAAATAGCGGTACACACAATCGCGGCGGGCACGGGGCCACCAGAATAATAGATTTCAGCGGCATCCAGCGCGGGAATAATCAGCGAAAAGAAAGACGCCGCCAGCATCACCCCAGCGGCGAAACCCAACGCCAAATCGCGAAAGCCACGGCTGGGCGCTTTGCCTAGCAGCACTGGTAATGCGCCTACAGCCGTTAGCAGCCCGGCCGTTAAGCTGCCTAAAAACCCTAATAACAACGTATTTTCCATGAACAACATAAACCCGGTTAGCAATTAGCAAGACATAAAACAGAACGACACGTTGTTGTCTAGGTTTTGTACCAAAAGTCGCGGGAGAAAGGCTAAGCGAGGCCAAAACCGGCGAACATCACTTCGCCCGCCTCACTCTGCATTGAGCATCGCCAACGAGTCAATTAACACCTAGGCCTGGCGGTCTCAATAACAAAGCCGCCTTCTCTTCCGCTATATGTAAAATTTCAATTACAATGTGTTAATAACATTATGTGCTATATCGCTACAAAAAAGTGATTTTACACCGAATGTCTATTATGATTTGCATAACTATACAAGCCCTATACGATCGAGACATTTTATAAATGCTAAGCCTTCACCGCCATTCACCTCAACATAGCGCCCTATTGCAACATACTGCCTGTATTTCATTCACCCCTGCTGGTGAGATTAAAGAGGCAAGCCCTCTATTTTTGAACGCTGTGGGCTACACGCTCGAGCAGGTTAAGGGACAGCATCACCGTATGTTTTGCTTTCCTGAAGAAACCAACCAGCCCGAATACGCCGCTTTTTGGGAAACACTCGCCGCAGGCTACAGCCAGCAGGGGCGCTTTCGGCGCTTAAACGCTGAAGGGAAAGAAATTTGGCTTGAAGCGACCTATATACCCATCAAAAACCGGCGTGGAAAAGTTATACAAATATTTAAAGTCGCTAGCGACGTTACAGACAAACATCAAAATGCGGCGCGTGAGCGAGCCATTCTTCAGGCTCTGAATAGCTCTATGGCAGTGATTGAATTCACTCCAGATGGGTATGTGCTGGATACAAACAGTAATTTTGAACAAACAATGGGCTACGCAGCTGAACAGATAAGAGGTGTTCATCACCGTCAATTTTGCCCTGATGCGTTTTACCAGCAGCACCCTGATTTTTGGGAGCAGTTAAGCCGTGGCGAACTGAAGCAGGGTAAATTCGAGCGCATTGATGCCCGTGGTAACACCATCTGGCTGGAAGCTACTTATAATCCAATCCACGATGAGCAAGGAAAAATCATCAAAGTAGTCAAATTTGCCACCGATATTACCCGCTCAATTCAAGCCTCAGAAGCAGCGCATGTCACGGTTAATACGGCGCAAACTTCATCAACACAGACTGAAAAAATAGCCCAGAGCGGCTTAATCCACCTCAAACAAATACTTGAGGATTCAGAACAAGCCACACACACGCTCAACGAGGCACAGAGCTTAATAGCAGCCCTTAATCAACAAGCTGATCAAATTAATAAAATCACCGCCTCAATTGCGCAAATTGCCAATCAGACCAATCTGTTGTCACTTAATGCGGCGGTAGAAGCAGCGCGAGCCGGCGAGCAAGGCCGCGGTTTTGCGGTGGTCGCGCATGAAGTACGCCGTTTAGCCAAGGGCTCCAGCGAAGCGGTTGAAGAAATTACCCGAGTGCTTAAAGACAACAGTGCATTGGTGGAACGCACTACGCATGCTATGCAGCAGGTGGTGGAACAGGGCAAATCGAGCCAAGCCAGCGTGGGCGAAATTGAGGTCATTGTGAATGAAATACTGATTGGTGCGCGCAGTGTGTCAACGTCTATTGAGCAGCTAGCGTTGGAATCTCCTCGCTGATCCAATAAAAAAGCCAGCACTGATGTACTGGCTTTTTTAGCTTATACCACGCTGTTAACGCAGGGGCGTTTTGCGCAAATAGGGCAGGATCGTTTCGTATTCGCCATATTTCTGTTTGGCGTCTTCATCAGAAACGCTAGGGGGAATAATGACGTCTTGCCCTACCATCCAGTCAGCCGGAGTGGCAACACCGTGCTTCGTGGTGGTTTGCAGTGCATCCAGGGCACGCAGAATTTCAGCAAAATTACGCCCCACGGTCATGGGGTATGTCATCGAGAGCTTCAACTGCTTATCCGGCCCGATAATAAATACCGAACGCACCGTGGCACTGTCTGCCGGCGTGCGGCCATCAGGTAAATAGGCATCTTCAGGCAGCATATCGAATAGCTTGGAAACAGTCAGGCTATCGTCGGCGATGATAGGAAAATCAACATCGCTGCCGGAGACGTTCTTAATGTCGGTGCCCCAGCGTTTGTGGTCTTCCACGCCATCTACCGATACACCAATCACCTTGGTGCCGCGTTTTTTCCACTCTTCGCTCAGGGTGGCAACAGCACCAAATTCCGTCGTGCAGACCGGGGTAAAGTCTTTGGGGTGTGAAAATAGGATAGCCCAGCTATCGCCAATCCATTCGTGAAATTGAATCGGCCCCTGGCTAGTCTCCGCTTTAAAATCAGGCACGACTGCATTGATACGTAATGACATTGCTTTCCTCCTTATTGGACGTTGAACGCCCTAATACTTTATTTGTCTTTCAACGCCTTCACTATAGATCATTCAGTGCTAAGACAGCCAGTGGCAAGACAACGTTCACTCTGTATGGCCAAGCCCAGTATAAAGGCGTAAAACCCTAACGATAAAACGTACAACGGCGCCCTAAGGCGCCGTTGCATAACAATAAGCTGTAAAAGGATTACTCAGCCGCTTTGGCGTTTTTATCATCCCGCTTAACGCGCTTGATCCACTGCTGTTTCGCGTAGTGGCGCAAATTGGCTACATTGTCGGTCTCATCGACAATGTCCTGCCCCAGAATGGTTTCGATAATATCTTCAAGCGTAATCAAGCCGACAAAGGTGCCGTGCTCATCATAAACCACCCGCATATGCAGGTGATCTTTAAGCATCGAGGTAAACACCTGCTCTACATTATTTGAAACATCCACGCTACCAATCGGGTGCATCAGCTCACGCATCGTTTTGGCATCGTCTGCATGGTACATATCAGCTTTATGCACATAGCCAAACGCCTGCTCGCCGTTATCCATCACGGGAAAACGCGTAAACGGTGCTTTGCCATACTGCTCATCAAACGCGGAGACGGTCATATCAGGCAGCACCGTGACACACACGGTACGTGGCGTCATCGCTTTGCTCACCAGGATATCGTGCAAGTTGAGCATATTGATGATGGTGCGTGACTCATCCGCATCCAGCACGTTCTCCTCCAAGCCCACGCGCGCGAGGACTTTGATTTCATCGCGCAGGTCGACATCGTGCTCTGACTTGCCTAGGCGGCGCGTAATCTGTTCTGACATCCAGATAAAAGGCAGCAAACCCATAATCATAGGATTTAACAGGCGTGGCAGAAACGGCGATAAACCGCGCCAGTACGTTGCGCCAATGGTTTTTGGGATAATTTCCGACAAGATCAAAATCAGCATCGTCATCACTGCCGACACAATAGCGATAGAGGCTTCACCAAATACCACGGCCGCCTGAGCACCCACAGCGGTTGCCCCCACAGTATGAGCGATAGTATTGAGCGTCAAAATCGCCGCGAGTGGCCGGTCGATATTGGCTTTTAGGCGCGTAAGCGAGGCATGCAACTTGGGATTATCTTCTTTCTGCTTAGCAATATAGCTGGGTGTAATCGAAAGAAGCGCCGCTTCAAGGATGGAACATAAGAACGAGAACGCGATTCCTGGATTCATAGAATAAGCGCAGCACTTTGGACCACAAGGTAGAGGCAGGAGGGCCAGCGCCGGTACCCTCTCTGCT
>NZ_PJBT01000072.1:0-4268 GCF_002836035.1 Halomonas sp. MES3-P3E
CTCCATCAGGATCCAATAGAGGGACGCCAAGCCCATCAGTAGAGAGAGCCCCAAAAAGAGCTTTTGCTTTACACTAAGCTTGGTTGCCATGTCCATCTCAGTTGTGGGGAGCAGGGAGACATGTCATCTCAGCCCTGTACCGTGATGGAGTATCATTCAACACCCAATATTTCGCGAAGCTGGTCGGTCGACACTGCACCATTGATACGCTGTACTTTCCCGGCTTCATCACGGTAGTAGCTGGTCGGCGTCCCTGTAGCACCGGCCTCGCGCATGATCTGGGCATGCTTTCTGAGCAGCGCTTGACTCTCCTCCGACGGCTCCACCGGTTTTATGCCGCCATTGCGAAATTCCAATTCATGGGTTTCGAGAGCGCTAGCCGGATTGTCGGCTTCAAGGATTGCGGCAGCTTTGCGAAGACTGTCCTCTGATAGCACGCCGACCAGCACGTGACGAAGCTGTAGTACGCCTTGCTCGATTAGCGGGCGTGAATTCTTCCAGAGTGCGTTGCAGTAGGGGCAGTTGGGGTCTGTTAGTGTGTAAACAATATGCGATGCATCATCATTCCCCTCCGAGATAAAACGAGTGTTTTCAAACGCACTCCAGGCAGCTTCCAGCATGGGTTCCAGCACCAGAGCCTGAAGCTGGCTTTCCATGACGGCATTGCCCTGGGGGTCGATTAACGTACCAATGACGGCATAGTCGGAAGAGGAAGAAATATAAGCCGCCATAGGCTCATTACCATAAGACAAGGCATAGCCTTGGAGGTCGTCAGGCGCTTCGAAGATGCCATGGAAGGTGAACCCTTGATCCACCAACACGGTAATCGTCTTGGGCAAGGGAGACTCAGTATTAGCGGCAATGCCGGCCTGATGACTCTCATTGGCATCGGTTCCTGCTTCCTGCGCCAACGCAGGCAACGTAATAAGACCTAACAGACCTGCAGCGGCTAGGTAATAAGTAGAATGTAGGATATGCCTCATGAATGCTCTCTTTATCAATTACTGTTTTTCCAAGGGATTAGGTCGATCACATTTACTGGCTGGTTTTAGTGCTTCTTATTAAAAAACAGGTACTTGATAAGCGCAGCAACACCAAGCCCCAGTGCAATAATCAACAAGATCGCTATTAGGCCCATCCCCGCCATACCCCACATGCAACTATCACTTCCCATCATTTTGAATTCCTCTTTAACACTACGGTGTTTGGTTTAGGCGCGATGAACAGCCTCGTTTGGCCGTGGTGTGGCATTGCCGGGAACTGGCGTGAAACGGCGTAGCCGCAACGAGTTAGTCAGTACAAAGACACTGGAAACACTCATGGCAGCCGCCGCCAGCATGGGGCTGAGCAATACGCCGATGAACGGATAGAGCACGCCCGCCGCGACGGGGATCAACGCTACGTTGTAGCCATAGGCCCAAACGAAATTGCCGATAATGGTCCGGTGGGTACGCTTGGAGAGCGCCGTGGCATTGACGATGCCTCGCAAATCGCCACTCATCAGCACCACATCGCCGGACTCGATGGCAATATCGGTGCCAGTGCCGATCGCAATGCCCACGTCGGCCTGGGCCAAAGCGGGCGCATCATTGATCCCGTCCCCCACAAAAGCGACGCGCTTGCCCTCCGCCTGGAGACGCCGGATCTCTGCCGCTTTCTGGTCGGGCAGTACCTCAGCGAGAATCTGCTGGATGCCAACCTGTCGGGCGATAGCATCGGCAGTGGCACGGTTATCGCCGGTGAGCATGGCCACTTCCAGCCCTTGCGCTTTGAGTGCTGCGATGGCCTCGGCAGAGCCCTCCTTAAGTGGATCCGCCACCGCGATGACTGCAGCAAGCTGGCCGTCTACCGCGGCATAGAGCGGGCTCTTGGCGTTCTCGGCAAACACCTTGGCGCGTGTTTCTGCCTGGCCGAGCTCGATTTCCAGCCGAAGCATGTAACGATCAGCTCCCACATGTACCAAGTGGCCGTCGACCTCGGCTTCAATGCCGTAGCCAGGCTCGGCACTAAAGCGACTGACCGAGGGTAATTCCAGCCCGCGGGCCTTGGCGCCCTGTACAATAGCCTCGGCGATGGGGTGCTCGCTTTGAGCTTCCACCGCCGCGACCAGTCGCAGCACCTCGTTCTCATGGCCGTTGATCGCTTCGAAGTCGGTCAGCTCGGGGCGCCCCTGGGTCAAAGTGCCGGTCTTGTCCAGCACCACCGTATTCATTTTGGCCAGCGTCTCAAGCGCCGCCCCTTTACGAAATAGCACTCCCATCTCGGCCCCTTTCCCGGTACTGACCATGATGGCCGTTGGGGTGGCTAGGCCCATCGCACAGGGGCAGGCAATTAGCAGTACGCTAACGGTAGTGACGAAAGCAAACGACAAAGACGGCGCCGGTCCGAAAACGAACCAGAGTGCAAAGGTCATCGCGGCGATCGCGATGACCACGGGTACAAATACACCGGCAACCTTGTCGGCCAACTGCTGGATGGGGGGCTTCTCCGCCTGGGCCGTTTCCACCATCTTGACGATCTGTGAAAGCACGGTGTCGGCACCGACTCGCGTGGCCCGAAAGGTAAGTGCACCGTTCTTGTTGATAGTGCCACCGACGACTTCGGAATCCTTCTTTTTGACGACCGGCACTGGTTCACCGCTGATCATCGACTCATCAATGTAGGAGTGACCTTCCTCAACGATGCCATCGACTGGAACACGCTCCCCTGGGCGAACCAAAATACGATCGCCTGTGACGACGGCGTCGATAGGCAGCTCGACGGTTTCATCCTCACGGATGACGCGGGCAGTTTTCGCCTGTAATTGCAGAAGCTTCTTGATCGCCTCGGAGGTGCGGCCCTTGGCAACGTGTTCAAAATAGCGACCGAGCAGAATTAGCGTCACGATCACCGCCGCCGCTTCGAAATAGCTCACGGCGGTTCCGACGGGGAAGAGTCCGGGCACCAGCAGGGCGGCGACCGAATAGAAATAGGCAGCGCTCGAGCCGATCATGACGAGGCTGTTCATGCCCGGATTAAGATGCCGGAGTTCGGCGTAGCCAGCACGATAAAAGCGTGCGCCGGCATAGAACTGCACCGGTGTGGCCAACAACCACTCGATGCCCATCCAGCCGCGATGCGGCATTAGACTCGTTAAAAGCGTGTCAAAAGCGGGAATCATTTTCCCCATGGCGATGATGACCACCGGAATCGTAAATATTGCCGCGAGCACGACGCGGCGGCGAAGCTCGGCTCTCTCCTGGTCCTCGCTGTCCGTTGGTGGCGGCGTATCGGTATCCTGAGGTTCATAGCCTGCCTCGCGGATGGCATGCTGAATACGCGTTAACGAAACGGCTCCCGGCAGGAAACGAACGAAGGCCTTCTGGGTAGCAAGGTTAACACTCACTTCCACCATGCCGGGCAGCTTCGTTAGCGTTCGCTCTATCCGAGAGACACAAGAACCGCAACTCATGCCGGTGACGGGAATCTCGAGACTTTCCACTACCGGTTGATAGCCCGCTGTTTCAATGGCGTCGAGTAGGCTAGTGGTCGTGGTACCTGCTTCGACCTGGATAGCCGCCTTCTGGGTGGCGAGGTTCACTTGAGCGTTGATCACGCCTGGCTGCTGGCTGAGTGCACGTTCCACACGTCCAACACAGGAAGCACAGGACATACCACGAATCTCGATATCGACGTTTTGCGCCATAATGAAGATCTCCTGTTAATTTATCGACGACCCGATATGCAAGCTTGATTCCCATGTTTGCTGTCGAGAAAATGCTCGATCATTCAGCCTGCTCTGCGATAGCTTCAACAATCGGGCAGCCTTCCTGCATAGGCCCTTCGCCTGCACATTCGTCCAGTGTTTTCGATAATACGGCTTCAATTCGCGAGAGGTGTTTGATCTGCTCGCGCACCTTGTGCAGCTTCTCCCCGGCGATGCGCTTAGCTTGCGCCCGGTCGCCATTAGCATCCTGAAGCATTAACAGCTCCCGAATCTCTTGCAGCGTGAAGCCCCACTGCTTGGCATGGACGATGAACTGTAACCGATCCACAGCTTCCAGTGGGTAACGCCGATAGTTGGCATCGGTCCTCCTCGGAGGAGGCATAAGTTTCTCTTTTTCGTAGAATCGAATCGCCTGGCTAGCGACCCCGCTTCGTTCGGCAAGCTCGCCGATACTTAGTGTTTGCATAGCGTTACCTCACGATATTATTAATCTAAGCTTCTGGCAGCCTGACTCAACGAATCTATCGGTCGGGGCTCCTATTGCTCCGGTTGGCGCACGACC
>NZ_PJBT01000073.1:0-3906 GCF_002836035.1 Halomonas sp. MES3-P3E
GGATGTCTTTTTCCATCTCAATGTCACGGATGCGCTTTTCAAGCTCGCGAATCCTGAGCTGATCGGGTGTCATGGGCGTTGCTTTAGGGCTTTGGCCATCACGCTCTTGGCGTAACTGACGAACCCATTTATCCATGCTCGAATACCCCACATTCATGGCTTCAGCCGCTTCACGAACCGTGTAGTGTTGATCGACGACTAGCTGTGCTGCTTCGAGTCGGAATTCAGGGCTAAAGTTACGTTTTGGTCTTGTTGCCATGCTGCCACCTAGTGATGTCTTGGTGCATATTAGCACCTCTAAGTAGGTGGCCAAATTCACTATGCCACTACAATACGACCTACCGAGACAAAGGAACGATAAGCACATGGAGATACTTAGCCCTATGATGAGAACATATAACCAGTTGATAGGTTTATCTATATCAAACTCAGATAGTGAATAACCGAGGAGCAGAACCCAAAGCAAACAGACATACAAGCTTATGAGCTGATTGATCTTTGATACAGAAATCCTACCTGGACCAGTAAGAACGTCTAAACATTTTTCCGGATAGAAGCAGGTTTATTTCTTGCAAGAATGATTTTGTATAGAGGGCCAGTTACCTTGTCTTCCAGCTGACCTACGTGCTTCTCCCAGTTTTTTTGCCAGAATTTACTACCGCGATTTGCACAAAACCAAGGGAAGAAAATACCAGGTCCAAGCTAGCTAAGATAATTGCCAAGTCTTGTTTATTGGCAAAGCCGGACGCCTGTATAGCGATAAAGCCAGCTAAACTTGCTCCGATAAACGTTCAGAAATAGGTAGCCTTCTCCAATAAAGATCTATCTCGAATTTTCGCATATCGAGAGCTTGCTCCAGCGCCTCAGGTTCTTTGCCGGCGAAAGCCTCTCCGTATTCTTCTGGTGTCAATTCTTCCGTCGTACTATCCATAAACTTCCATCACAAAGTCAGCTAATGCCCAAAACACCGGAAACCTGGGGCAATTCATCCGGTGGAAGCCCGATAGGGCCGGAGCGTTTTTGATGCACTGGTTATGTTTTTTTGACCAGATACCTGTTTGCCCAGGTTAACTTGTAACCACAACCAACGTGCCGCAGGACACCAGAGTTACAGAGAGATTTGCAATTCAGGACCTCTGTGGCCGTAGCTGGTTCATACGTGCGCCCCGACGCAGCAAGAAACCTGTTGTGAAGGAACATGAAATCTTCATCTCGAAGGGCAAGCGGGTTCACTGTCTCACCTAAGAACGTTGGGAAATACCCGGCCCCCTTCCAGACCAATGCACCGAACTTCACGGTGCCTCCAACAGCTTTCAGTGCTGACAAAATGCAGGTCAAAGTAGTCATTTTTAGATCTCCGCTTACTCAATAACTCCGAGTATGACTGGACCATAAATGCTTTTCTGAAATTTCTTCAGCTCCGCTGCCCCCTAGTCCGGCACTGTTCGGGCCGAAAACATAATCCCAGGGCTCAGCGGCCCGATTTGAAGGCTCAACGCACCGAAAAAGTGGCCCGCTGGAGCCCCTTGTTATGGAACCAAAGATAATTCAGCCTTTTCATTTGATTAACAAATTGGTTAAAGGCCAACGACGCAAAACTGGCTTTTTCCCATGCGTATAGGCCACTATCAGCGCCTGAAGCTCAATGCCGGTACAAAACGGAACTTCATGCTCATAGTCCTGGTTCAATGGTCAGGATTATAAGCATTGCGAAAACTTATGGCGGCTCTGAATTAAGCAAATCGAGCGGCAGGTTTAGCGCACTGCTGAAGATGCACAATACAAGCCACTCTTAGCAGTGAAGTGAGATTTGAAACTTCTCCTTTGGATAACAAAACTTCGTTATAGAGCTTGGTAATAAACTGGCCTGTGGAGAGATGTTGATCATAAGCGAGCTGATCCAGCACCTCCCAAAACTCATTCTCTAACCTCACGCTGGTGACTTTGCCTTGTAAGCGCACAGATTTGGTCACGCATTCATAGCGCTCTGGATCGGTTGAAGCGTAAATATGGCACATATCAATTCTCCCTTAGCACCAGCGAATCCATGCTGGCACATTGACGTGGCTATCAAGAATACCTTGCCGTTGAGTACATACGCTCTCCATTCGTACTAGACCATAGTCGATGTAGTAATCCACTGTTACCCACCGTTCTTAGAATGAGTCTAGTATCAGATATAGATGCTCGCGCAAATCAAGCATCCAAGCACAACAATAATTAATGTGTGGGGGCTACTTAACCTCCATGCCCACAGGAGAAATTAGCGATGAGTTCAACCGCTATCTCGCGTCGCGTTTTCCTTAAAGGAAGTGGCGGCGTACTGGCTGGCACCCTGGCTTTTACCAGCGGGCCTATCGCTCTACTCGCACCGTCGACTAGTTGGGCAATGCCTCTCGACTCTTTAAGCACCCGGCAAGGTGAAATCCTGCTTGCGGCTGTGAAACATATTTTTCCTCACCCAGATCTAGAAGATGCTGTCTATGCTCATGTTGTACAAAGCCTGGATAAAAAATCAAAAAGCGGCGAGTTTCATACTCTATTGCATGATGGAATAAAAGTTCTAAATGATCGCTCAGAAGGCGACTGGTTAGCCCTCAACGAAGCCGAGCAGCTAGAACATTTATCATTAATGTCCAATACTCCTTTTTTTCAGGCAATCCGATCTGATGCGGTAGTATCACTTTACGACAACTCTTTGGCATATGCTCACTTCGGTTACGGTGGAACCGAAGGTGATATCGGCTATCTCCACAATGGCTTCAACGATCTGACCTGGCTTCCCGACCCTCCGAAACCAGAGGGTGGCTACTTACCAACTGAGACGGCCGGCTAGTAACTGCCAAAGCTGCACAACAATAATAATTTTTCGGAGACACTCAGATGACAATGATAGATGAGCAACGAACTTTTTCTTATGACGACAACACCGTCGCTGTAGTCATCGGTTCCGGAGCTGGCGGTGGCACCTTGGCCAACGAGCTAGCTCAACAAGGTATTGATGTAGTGGTCTTGGAAGCAGGTGCACTGCATACACGTAGCGATTTTTTAGCCGATGAATGGGCTTCTTTTGCACAGCTGGCCTGGCTGGATAATCGCACAACTTCAGGTAGCTGGCGTATAGCCCGTGATTTTCCAAATCTGCCAGCTTGGATCGTAAAATCAGTAGGCGGTACCACAGTGCATTGGGCTGGGGCCAGCTTGCGTATTCAGCCCCACGAATTTGCTGCACTAAGCACTTATGGTGAGATCCCAGGGGCAAACTTACTCGACTGGCCGATAAGCTACGATGAACTGGCCCCATATTATGATAGAGCCGAGCGACGCATGGGGGTTACTCGAACTAACGATAATAAAGGTCTTTCTGGCAATAATAACTTTAAGGTCATGCACGCCGGCGCAAAGAATATGGGGTACTCCTGTAATACTGGCCATATGGCGATTAATAGCGAAAACCGTGATGGGCGTCCGGCCTGTCAGCAACGTGGTTTGTGTTTTCAAGGCTGTAAAATGGGGGCTAAATGGTCAACTCTCTATACAGAATTACCCCAAGGAATCGCAACCGGCCATCTTGAATTACGTCCCGAAAGTCACGTTACCCGCATAGAGCATGACGACACAGGCAAAGTAACTGAAGTCGTTTATTTCGATGCTGACGGTAACGAGCAACGCCAGAGAGCACGCATGGTAGCAGTCGCAGGGAATTCAATTGAAACTCCTCGTCTACTGCTTAACTCGGCCAGCGATATGTTCCCAAATGGCCTTGCCAACGGCTCAGATCAAGTAGGACGCAACTATATGCGCCACATGACAGGGTCAGTTTATGCCACCTTCGACGAGCCAGTGCATATGTACAAGGGCACTACCATGGCAGGTATCATCGCTGACGAAGCTCGTCACGACACT
>NZ_PJBT01000074.1:0-3778 GCF_002836035.1 Halomonas sp. MES3-P3E
CGGTTAAACACGCCCGTTAGTGGGTCGGTCATAGCTTGCGCGCGTAGTTTTTCTTCAAGCTGTTTACGCTCAGTAAGGTCAAACACCGTTGCTCGTGAATGCACAAAACCACCGTTGCGCGTGTAGGCAGAGGCTTGAATCATCACGTGACGCTGTTCGCCGTTACGCGTAAGTAAACTGCATTCAGCGCTGCCAGTTTGATTGTCCTTCACGTTTTGGAAGGCTTTTTCAAACTGATCACGTGTTTCTGGTGTAATGAGCTCTCGATAATCGATATGACCTATCACTTCCTTGGCAGAGTAGCCTAGCCAGGCAAGTTCGGTGCGGTTCATTTTGACCACGCGACCGGACTTATCGAGCGAGTGGTAGCCGCAGGGGGCATTTTCATATAAATCACTGACTTCATAGGCGTGGCGCTGAGCGGCTTGGCGTAATTCCCGTTGGCGTTGGCTGCTGAAGGCCCAAAATATCCCAAATGCCACAGCATCGCCGTAGGTCAGCAACAGAAACCACAGGACAGTGGTCTCTTCTTTAAACAGAGATTGCCAGGTAGGGCGGGGGAGCGTGACCCCCAGTTTCCACGGCTGGTAGGCGTTGTCGCTAAAAATAGTACCTGCCAGGCTGCGGTAGCGCTGGGTGCGTATATCTTCGGTTTGAAAGCGCAGTAGATGGTTGTCTACTGTGACGTTGCCTTCATTGCGCTGCTGCATGGCTTGCCAGTAGAGGGGAGAAAGCGCAGCAAAGTTGCCACCAAAACTCGCTGTATCTACTGATCCGATACCTTCATCCAGCAGCCACTTGCCTTGGGCATCAATTAAAATCATATTGGCGTTCTGGTCAAGTAACATGGCCTGGCGCAAGGCGTCAGTCAGGTAATCCCAATTAAGGCTTAAAAGTACCACGCCACGGCGCTCGCCGGTGGCATCAAACACAGGGGTGGAAACGTTGACCACTGGAATCACGTCGCGGCCAAATAACTCGAACTGCAGGTTACGGCCAGGCGGTGAGATATACAGGTCGCGTGGTAACAGCTTGGATGCTTCTATGAAGTAGTCAGTATTAACATGAAGGTTGCCCGATACCAATGCTCCCGTTTCACTGCTTCTGGGTGCGCGCAGCACTTCACGCCCTTGATTATCAATCAGAACTAGCTTGGTGTAACGAGCGTTGTGGCTGATCAAGGTCGTTAAAAAGTGAGAAAGCTGGGATAAATCGCTAAGTGAATATTGTTCGTTAGTTAGTGTCGTTAAATTTTGCGCAGCGAGGTAGCGCCTTAATTCAGGCATTTCAGCAATGGCTAGCGCGTAGTTAAGGCTTTCATTAATATCGCGGGTTAACGCTTCTTGCCCAACGGTTAATAGGGCATTGGCTTCGTCATTCAGGCTATTGAGCCGTGTTTCCATATGAACATGGAGAACAGGCAGCAACGTCGTTGAAACTAGGATCAGCGGTATGCTCACAGCTAGCAGTAGGCGAGTGTGTAGGCGGCGCAGTGGCACGGCAATGTTTCCTGTCTAAAATAGGCGGCCTGGTAAGGCAGCCTGTTTTTCTGTTTTAGAGGTGAGGCATGGCGTTTATAGGGGAAGTTTTATCAGCCATTTTCTAGGGTGGCGTAAGCGTCCGTGGCAAGTGTTTTAACATCCCAAGCGGCATGGGCTTGGAGAACAAGAAACCTTGCAACAGGTCGCATTGGCGTTGCTGCAGATCTATTTGCTCTTCACGTGTTTCAATGCCTTCGGCGACTACCGCTAAGTTTAAGTGATGGGCCATGGTGATAACACCTTGAACGATGGCGGCATTCTTTGCGTTTTTTGAAATGCCTCGAATAAATAGAATGTCGAGTTTTACCTTGCTGATAGGAAGGTCGCGTAAATAGCTGAGACTCGAATAACCAGTGCCGAAGTCATCCAGCGCAACGCTAATGCCCAGGTCTCTTACTTCAGTGAGTAGCGCAACGGCTTGCTGGGTATTCGTCATTAGCGTGCCTTCTGTTACTTCCAGTTCCAGTAAGGCAGGGGGGAGACCGCTAGCGTCAAGCGCTGCTTTAACTTCGTTCATAAAGCCTGTGCGCTGAAACTGCATTGGTGAGATATTGACCGCCACCGCAAGGGGGCGCTCACGGCCAGCATTAAGGGCCGCAATATCATGACAGGCGCGATCCAACACCCAGCGACCAATGGCAATAATTTGCCCCGTTTGCTCGGCAATTGGCATAAACACGCCCGGTGAAACAAGGCCTTTGGTGGGGTGGTGCCAGCGTATCAGCGTTTCCACACTTCGAATGTCGCCGCTAACGGCATCCACGATGGGTTGATAATACGCTTCAAATTGCTCAGCTTGTATGGCTTCTTGTAATTCTCGCCTGATAACAACATGTTCGGCGACATTGTCGATGGCATCACCGCAGTACCATTGCCATGTATTACGCCCTTGGCGCTTGGCATCTTCCATCGCGAGGCTAGCATGGTGAAGTAGGTCATGCGCCTGGGTGGTACTGCCTTTATTAGAAGCGATTCCAATACTGGCGCTGATGTGCAGGCAGTGTTGGTAGAGTGTAAATGGCTGAGCAAGGGCCGCTAATAAACGATTCGTGAGGGCAATCGCTTCTTGTTCGTTTTGGGAAGGGGCTAGCAGTACCACAAACTCATCGCTAGAGAGGCGTGCCACACTAACGCCCGCTGTCACGGTATCTAGTAAGCGTTGCGCCACGGTTTTAAGTAACTGGTCTCCTAATCCATGGCCAAACGCATCATTAACCGGCTTAAAGTCATCTAAGTCGATATAAAGCAGTGCCAGTTCCTGCCTCCGCGATTTACAGCTTTGTAGTGCATGCTCCAGGCGTGTTTGTAGTGCCCCTAGATTTGGGAGCCCGGTGAGCGGGTCGTGAGCTGCTTGATAAGCAATACGCGCTTCCTGCTCTCGCTGGCGTGTAATGTCTTGTTGTATGCCGATAAAATGCGTACATACGCCCGTTTCGCTAAACACGGGGCTAATCGATAACTGGTTCCAAAACAGAGTGCCGTCGCGGCGGTAGTTACGTAGCAGTACTTGCACGTCTTGATGTTGAGTGACACCGCGGCGAATTTCTTCAACGGCTTCCGGGTTAGAATCTTCGCCCTGTAAAAAACTGCAGTTGCGGCCCAGTGCTTCTTCAGCGCTGTAACCGGTAATGTCGGAAAACGCACTGTTTACATACACCAGAGGCAGGTGGGGCTGCGTGGCATCTGCCATCACCACGCCGTTGGGGCTGGCTTCGATTCCCCGTTTGAGTAGGCGTAGCTCGCTTTCATCCTGTTTGCGCTGAGTAATATCACGGCAAATCGCATAGACGCCTATCATTCGTTCATCGGCGATAATCGGCACGTGGGTGACTTCAAGCTGAATGGCATGCTGATGACTGTTGATGCTAAGAGCTTGATAGCTTTGATGTTGCCCTTTTAAGGTGGCGTTAAAGGCAGCTTTTGCCTCTACGAGAGCGTCGATATGGAGCAGCTGAAAAAAAGCGTTACCGGTTAAACGCTCATTGGCGATACCGGTGATATGCGCTGCGGCTGAATTACAGTGCTTGATAATGCCATCAAGGCTCAGCTCAAATATGGCATCGGGATGATGGGTAAACAGCGCGTGATGGCGCGCCTGCAAAGCGTGAGGTACATCCTGTACGTTATAATTGTTTGCAATACTCTCCTTAACGTTTGCCATGAAGACTCTTTTCACAAGTTAATCCGTGTCACAAATTTGTCATAAAATAGGCGTTGGCTTTGGCGGCGTTGACTAA
>NZ_PJBT01000075.1:0-3367 GCF_002836035.1 Halomonas sp. MES3-P3E
TATGACCGGCGTGTTCCGATTGCCGCTATTCCAGCGTACCTTTCAGTTCACACCCAATGTCCAGGGTGGCTCCCCGCTGTCGGCGACAGTGTTCGGGGTCTCTTTTGCCATCGGTTGGACCCCCTGTATCGGCCCTATACTAGGCGCTATTCTGATGGCCACGTCTAATGCTGCTAGTGCCCAGGCTGGAATGATTTATCTAAGTGCCTACTCGGCAGGACTGGCGCTACCTTTTCTTGCCAGCACTTTACTGATTAACCGATTTGCTCTGCATCGGCAAAGCCTGGGAAGGTGGAGTGCCTATGCTCGCCCCGTGGCGGGCACGATTGTGATCCTGATGGGTATTGCTATCGTTACGGGGTATATGACACGGCTTTCAAGTATCATGGTTGACCTTTTCCCCTCCCTGGCGACCCTGGGGTAGCCAGGCCGTCAGAGAAGTAGAGATTAATTTTCATACTGACTCCTTAGGAAGCTGATTAGGCTGAGCTAGTCTCCTAAAAGGAGATTATTTTTATAATGCTTAGAGCTTAATTGCTTTCACTATTAATTTAGTTCTTCACCTAATTACTTTAATTAGGAGCTCGTGGCGAGGTAACGTACAAGCGCAGCGAACGCTTCAGTGTTTTTTTGAAAAAAACATTTATTATAGTAGGCCTTCCTGAATCCTAGCTGAATAATAAAAATTATGGCAAGTAACGCACAGCTACCTGGTTTATCTTTATATTTCGTGAGTATCTATCAGATTACCTTTCCTTGATTTTTCTTTTGGGTTGTTCTAGCTTTATCATGCCAAGCAGAAACTATGGTAAATAAAATATGGTTTAAAAAATGGAGAACCGAGATGGACTTAAAAAAATATGAAAACTGCATTGAAGCTTGTCACGTATGCGCTGCTTATTGTGACAAGTGTGCAACTGAGTGCCTAAAAGAAGACAACGTAAAAATGATGGCGGAATGTATTCGCCTTAACATGCAATGTGCTCAAATTTGTCGGTTAGCTGCCTCATTTATGGCACAAGAAAGTGAGTTTGCACACGAGATCTGCCGTCTATGTGCCGACATTTGTAAGAAATGTGGTGATGAGTGTGCAAAACATGATGCACCTCACTGCCAAGAGTGTGCTCAAGCTTGTCATCGCTGCGCTGAAGAATGTGCCGCAATGGCCAGCTAAGCTTCAAGCCAGCCGGGGCGAGCGCTTCGGCTGGGCGTCATTTTCTAGGGGGTTATATACATTAACTGAGGCTTTCAAATGTTGGTGTTTGCTTTTTTTAATATCTAAAAGGGGCTCGCTTGCGAACCCCTTTTGAATTAGTTATAATTAATAATGTCGCTTAGTAAGCGACATGTAGTTCATAACTGTTATTGCTATTTTCCTTAGTGCCCCCCATTGAGCTACCTGTCACCTCAAGCTGATAATTGCCCGGTTGCAGCTGACGAACAAGTTCAAAGTGACCCCGTGGACTGGACGCTTCTGCTACTTGTTTTCCAGTTTTGTCATAAAGCACAGCTGAAATGCGGTTGCCAGTGCTGGTAAAACCTGGGAAGTGCTCACTCGCTACTTTCAGTGTAGTCGCTTGTTCAATGTTAATATTGAAACGCTTCGATTGCCCCTGAGCAAGCATCTGTGTAGAAGATACGCCTCTTTCTAGTAAGGGAAGATCCTGTGTTGTATTGCCTAAGCTCGCTAATACAGGTGTAGAGAAGATACTTGCTACTACTGCACTAAAAACAATTGCTTTAATTTTCATGGTGGTTTACTCCGTTGGTTATTTACAATTTAATAATAACCTTAGAGTATGAATTGAAGCTGAATTTAGTGGTTTATTAGCAAAAAAAACGCCACCTTCCGGTGGCGCAAGTTATAGAGTGCTTAACGATTTAAAACATTAACCTGACACCTGCCACCACGCCGGTATCTTCGGTATTATTCCCACCAGCACGAGATAGGTCGGCGGTATCGCCATACTCTTTTACCCAGTAAGCGCCCACGTAAGGCGCAAAGCGTCTGGTCACTTCGTAGCCCAGGCGCATGCCGACACGCACTGAGTTAAGGCCCTCACCCACACCAAATTCCTCAACTTCGCTGGCAGCTACGGCAATTTCGGTGCGCGGCTGTAGGTAGAGCCGCTGTGTCAGGCGCAGATCGTACTCGCCCTCAAAACTAGCGGCCACGTCGCCATCTTCACTCACTTGCATAGCAACGTCGGTTTCAATGCCGTAGGGCATCACACCTTGTAGGCCGACAACCCCATAGGTGCGTTCGGCGTGATCATCGGAGAACACACCGCCTTGGTAACCGATACCCCCCTGTAACTCCCAAAAATCAGCCACTAGGCGACTATAGAGTAGTTCCAGGGATTCAAACTCAGCATCTTCACCGTCGCCTTGGACATTCTCGCCCTCTGACTTCAGGTAAACACGGTTGATATCACCGCCATACCAGCCTTGAAAGTCCCACACGACGGCCTCCTCGCCGTTATCGGGTACGCTATATTCAAGACGATCAAAGAGCGCCATACCCATATTGTGTTCCATCGTGGGCGCTGGCCAATCTTTCGGCGCGTCGTAACCATCTTCCGCATGGGCAGCGGTGGTCATGACAAACGCTAAGCTAATGCCAGTAAAATAAAGCTTAGTTTTCATACTGCCTCCTTAAGAAACCTGAACAACGCGGAACATTCCGGCATCCATGTGATAAAGCAGGTGGCAATGGAACGCCCAACTGCCTTCAGCATCTGCCGTAATCAGTGCCGAAACCCGCTCGCCGGGCTTAACGTTCAAGGTGTGTTTGCGCGGAATTAGCTCGCCCTGACCGTTTTCTAGCTCCATCCACATACCGTGGAGGTGGATAGGATGCTCCATCATGGTGTCGTTGATCAGGATTAGGCGCAGCCGCTCATCTTTCACAAAATGGATTGGGCCGGTCACTTCGCTAAACTTCTTGCCGTCGAACGACCACATGTAACGTTCCATGTTGCCGGTCAGGTGCAGCTCAAGCTCACGGCCTGGTTCGCGGCGGTCAGGCCATGGCGTGAAGGCTTTAAGATCGCGGTAGACGAGTACTCGACGTTCGTTGGGGTCGATGCCTATGCCCGCCTGGTCGTAGCGAGAGCCGGGCTGGGCTTCACCGGCAATGAGAATGCCGTTTTCGCCGACTTTCGCCTGCTCGCCCGACATGCCGCCCACATTAGAATGATCCATGCCCTCCATGTTGGAATGATCCATCCCCTCCATATTAGAGTGATCCATGCCTTCCATACCAGCATCGTCACCGCTCATTCCCGGCATATTGGAGTGATCCATACCTTCCATATTCGACATGCCTGAATGATCCATACCTTCCATGTCACCCATGCCATGAGCG
>NZ_PJBT01000076.1:0-3063 GCF_002836035.1 Halomonas sp. MES3-P3E
GCCAGCGTGGCTAAGTGCTGAGCGTCACACGCGGCTGAACGCGCCAGCAAGCGCAACACGATGTTTTGGTGGTCGATGGGCTTAAGGGTTGGCATTGTCTGGGCCCTCGCTCATTGGTTCGAGAACATCAAGACGGAACCGGGTAGATGGGTACTCGCTAACAAGTGCTTTTAGCTCTTTGTTAGCTGCAGCAAAGCTCTGCCAGCGAGCTGCAAGCTCTGGGTCTTGAGTGCTGGGCGCATGCGGGTTGCCATCCCACGCCTCATCACTGACACCGCTAAACCACGCTTCCGCGATAACTTGATCAATCACGATGACGTAATCCTTTTTAACCTTCACGACGCCACCCCCTTAGCTGCTACCACCGCCAGCGCCCTACCATTCTCAGTAAGCCCCAACACCTGGCGCGCGGGGGAATCGGCGCTCATGCCCGCCACCTCGATATAATCAAGATCGAGGAGCTCACGGCAGCGGCCGCAAATACTGGATAGCGGCAAGCCGGTTGCCTCCGCTAGCTGGTTGCGTGTCATCGGCCCCTGGCTAACCAGCGCAGCGATCACCACGCCCTGCGTCGATTTAAGGCGCCCGCTACGGCGGTGCTCGGTAAACGCGGCGTGCTTCACTTCATTGCCGCTGGGTTGAAAGGCGGTATTCATGCTGAAACCTCGCTAGCGGTTAGTGGTAATGACATCTGCAGCTCACGCTTCCAGTATTCAACGCGGGCCTCTAGGGGGTGCTTTTCGTATTTCCACTGCGCCAGCCCACGCCCTTGAGCGCTAGCGAGGCCCCGCCGATCTTCCAGCGCCTCGCAGGCCTTATCGAACTGCTGCTGTGCGCTCACTTCACCGCGCAACAGTTCATCAATGCGCAGGTCGCACCAAACTGCAAAACGCAGGTCGAGCCAACGAGCAAACGCTACGCCTAGCTTTGGGTGCATCCAGGTACCGCCACCGCGATCCGAGCGGGCGCGACTAGTTGTTACAAGTGACTCAGGATCACATGTAAGCGCCTCACCCAGAGCCGCCAAGTATTGACGCGTTTCATCTTGCTTTAACCAATCAACCGGCCGCTTACCAAACCGCTTAGCGATCTCAGTAGCATTGATCCAGCCCTCAACGCTGAAGCTCACCGGCAAGCCTTCGTACTCACGCTCAATCGGAATGACGCTCTTCATCTCAACGACCTCCCAGGGCAGCGCGTAGCGAGCGCATCCCCTGCTCTGAATTCATTCGGTGCGGCATGCCCGCCGCCTCTGCCTGTTGCTGTGCGGCTTCACGGCTGGCGCGTTCGGCTAGCTCTGCGCGGTTCAACTGGCTGTCGTGGCCGATCAGTGTGCGGGGCTGTAGCTGCTCGCCGCTCATGACGCGGTTAACCAGTGCCGCGTACTCTTTCCGGAAGCGGCGTTCTAGTCGGTCGGTGCGGGTTTCGCCCCCGCCATGGGTCAGATCCCACCAGCCAACGGCTTGCCCTGCCATGCGCACGGCTTCATGGCTCCAGCGGTGGCGGCTAGGCTGGTGCGCGTTTCCGGTGGCTTCGCGCCATGCCTCGGCATCGCTCGGCAGCCCTAGGTCTTCCGGTTTCGGCTGGCAGAGTGCGGCAAAGGCAATCGGCGTGGGTGGCCACGCTTCGTCATTCGCCCGAGCGGCGTCCTGAATCTGCTGGCGCAAACGGCGGAGACCTAGCGCCAACTGCGCAGGCTGGACATGCTGCAGCTCTGCCCACCACGCACCGGTCTCATCAAACGCACCCCACTGGCTGACAAACTTGCTGCCGTACAGCTCACCCATGGCGTTGAACAGGTTGTCGATCTCAGAAGCGGTCAGCGCTGGACCACTCGCCTTCGAGCGTTCGCCCTGGGCTTGCTGGCGCTCTGCCTTCGGCGGCTGCTCGCGCTTCCTGAGCTGTGATACGGCGCTTGGGAGTAGATTCGCGGCGGTTTGCATGGGCGTTGCCTCCGGTGGTGGCGGTCAGGGCGGTTTGCTGGCGCTTGGCGTTCTCGGCTACCCAGCGCACAAAGCGGCGGGTCCAATCGGCGTGGGTGTTGGTGCGGGCAGGCTGCGCGGCGAAGTGCTCGCGGAAATCGATCAGCGCATCGTGAACGTTGGCGTCTGGGGCTAGCCCACGCTGCCAGCAGGCAGTGGCGTAGGTTTCCGGCTCTGGTTCCCATTCCAGCATCATCGCGGTTTTGCGGGGTTGGTTTGCGTCAGCGCCAGCGGGTTCGCCGTCGTCGGCTTGCTGGGCAGCACGCTCGAACACGGTTGGCTGAGATTCGTCCGCGCCAGAGAGAGAGGGGTTTATGATCTTGGTATCTTGATACGTCGGAGATTTTTCCGACCCTTCTCGGATATTTTTCCGACCCTTCTCGGATATTTTTCCGTGGGTCGGATTTTTTTCCGACCCTTTAGCATTGGCCTTAGAGGTCGGATTTTTTTCCGACCCCTGCACGCGGTTCCAGCCCTTCGCTTTCTCGGTTAGATGGATGTAGGTCTTGTTGTCACAGCTGGTCATGCAGATCAGGCCAGCGGTGCGCAGCTGCTTCATCAGGCGGTAAACGGTGTCGGGCTTGTCGGTCAGCAGGGGCAGCTCTTCGATCACCTTGCCCTTGCCGATGTTGAACCACACAACGCCGTCTATCTCGCGGGAATCCGCCCACGTAGGCACCTGGTGCAGGAACGCAAACAGCATGGCCTGCTGTGCATTCAAGCCCCATTCCAGCGCCTTGGTTTGGTTGATAGAGACGAGGTATTGCACGGCTACGCACCTCCCCCTGAATAAAAAACCATGAAAGAACGCTTACAACCAAAGAGCTCGGCACTCGCCGCCGCCACAAGGCAAAGCTCTGTTAGCCTGAAGTTTCCACACATCAAGACAGGAGCTTTACCCATGAACGGAGCGCTATCCGATAACGCTAACGAAGCAGCGCATGAGGCTGTGCTAGAACTCATCAAGGCCAACTCCCTTTCAGGGCATTCCATTCTTGGCAGGGATGCAGGAAAGATCGTTGCGAAAAACCTCATTGACCTTCACCGCGAGTTGGCTGCGTATTACCGGAGTCTTGATCAA
>NZ_PJBT01000077.1:0-2891 GCF_002836035.1 Halomonas sp. MES3-P3E
ACCGGCGCCTTGTCGGTCTTGACCGATAAGCAGGCCTTGCGTGAATGGGTTGATGGGTTGGGCGTCTGGGGGCCATTGGCCATCATCTTTATGATGATTACGGCCATTGTCATGAGCCCGATCCCCAGTGGTCCGATTGCCATGGTGGCCGGTGCGATCTACGGCCCAGTTTGGGGAACGGCCTATGTCGTTATCGGTGCCGAAGCCGGCGCTCTGCTCGCTTTCTGCATTGCTCGTTTGTTCGGCTATGAGGTAATGCAACGCTGGTCGCGTACGCGTCCCATCCTTAACTGGCTGGGGAAGGAACGCTCTCAAACCGGCTTGATGCTCATCGTTTTTGCATCCCGATTGGTGCCCTTCATTTCGTTTGATGCCATCAGCTACGCGGCAGGTATTACACCCCTGTCCTTCTGGCGCTTTTTGATCGCCACATTGGCCGGCGTAATCCCCACGGCGTATCTGATCGTCAAGTTCGGCGAAGTGCTAATTACCGCCGACTCCCGTGGTCTCACGATCGCGCTGGTCCTCATCAGTGGCATCACATTGCTGCCGCTGCTGGCGAAACGCCTATGGGCTCGGAAGCCATGACCGATGCAACCTAGTGCTCCAAATCAACTTCCGTAAGCACTAACAATGCTCAGCAGGCACTTACCCGCTACTACCTGTGAGACGTATACGTGAAATCTCGGACATTGCTATTTTTACCCCTATTGGGCTTTTTTGGTTTGAGCTTTTTCTTTTATCAGGGCTTATCAATGGATCCTAGCGCCAGAGATTCCCCCTTGTTAGCTCAGCCGTTTCCGGCCTTCAACCTGACGACGCTGGAAGACCCCTCAAGGGTCGTTGATGAATCTCTTTTTAAAGATAAGGTGACATTGGTCAATGTTTTGGGAGAGTGGTGCCCCACTTGCAAGCATGAAATGCCGCAGTTATTGGACTTAGCCGCGCGAGGCGTCCGCTTGGTTGGCATCAACTACAAGGATACCCAGGCAAAGGGACTCGAGTTTCTTGACGAGTTTGGGAATCCTTTTGAAGTCAATATTTTTGATCCAGAGGGTAACCTAGGTTTTGAGCTAGGTGTTTATGGCGCACCCGAAAGCTATCTGGTCGATACCGAGGGCACTATTCGTTACAAACATACAGGTTACATAACTTCTGAAGATGTTGAGCGAGTCATCCAGGAAGTCGAGAAGTGGAAACGATAAAACGGCTCTTAAGACGCAATAATTTTTGTTGATGACTCCAACAGTAACGATTGATTAAGGAAGATATATGCTGCAATACCCTCAAATTGATCCGATCGCCATCGCCATAGGCCCTCTTCAGATCCACTGGTATGGCTTAATGTATGTCATCGGGCTAGTCGCCGCTTGGTGGTTGGGTCGGCGTCGCGCCCATCGACTCGGCCTAAGCCACGATGATATGGGCGACCTGATCTTCTACGCCGCCATCGGCATCATCGTTGGCGGCCGCCTTGGCTATGCGCTGTTTTACGGGCTCGAACAACTGCAAGCCAACCCCCTTTGGTTACTAAAAATCTGGGAAGGAGGCATGAGCTTTCATGGCGGCCTTGCCGGTGTGTTAGTGGCTGCCTGGCTGTTTGCTCGCAAACATCAACTGGCTTTTATTCAACTGACCGACTTCATTGCTCCGCTAGTCCCCATCGGCCTGGGAGCGGGTCGCCTCGGGAACTTCATCAATCACGAGTTACCGGGGAGAGTTAGTGATGTACCTTGGGCAATGGTGTTTCCATCCATGATGGAGCTGGGCCCAGAGCCACGGCATCCTTCGGCTCTCTACGAGTTTGCCCTTGAAGGTGTCGTGTTGTTTGCCGTGCTGTGGTGGCTATCGCGCCGACCACGTCAGCGGGGCCTCATCTCTGGGCTGTTCCTGCTTCTGTATGGAGCCTTCCGTTTCATCGTAGAGTTCGTGCGCCTCCCCGACCCTCAGTTGGGATTCATCGCTTTTGGCTGGTTAACCATGGGGCAGCTACTGACACTACCAATGATCGTCGCGGGCTTTGCTCTGGTCGCTTGGTCCAGAGGTCAGCCAATGGATAAGCCAAAGGCGGCGTTAAACTCATGAAACAAGTCTTCGCTTTTCTAACGGTGGCACTCTTTATAGTCACCCCGGTAGCGGCACGTGAAGAGATGTTTGAGGTTGGTGACAAAAGTTCCCCCTTTAACCGTTCGCCCCAACGTGACTTTCTACCGGCTAAAGAAGCCTTCCGAACCACCGCCTGGCGAGACGATGATCGAGTTTATATCGGCTTCACCGCCGCCGAAAATTACTACCTTCACCGGCATCAGTTCGCGATTGAGAGTCTCTCTCAAGATATCAATTTCGGTGAGTTGGCTTTGCCGCCTGGCGAGCCAATGTCGCACGCGTCTTTAGGGAACATTAACGTTTTCTACGATCAGGTGTTGGTGAGTGCGCCCATCGAGGCGAGCGACACCGTTACCGGGCCGCTGGCCATCATGGTGACCTTTCAGGGCTGTTCCGACCAAGGACTCTGCTATCCACCCGAACAGGTCGAACTCGTATCACCGTACGGTTCGCCTCCGGCGGCCTTCACCATCAGCCCCTCCCGTGATACGGCGGGTAGCTCCAAAGGTGCCCCGTAAATGAATCCCGCCGACATGAGCCTGCCGCCGCTGGCGGCGGCCTTCGTCTTCGGCTTGCTGGGAGGCGCGCACTGTATCGGCATGTGTGGCGGCATCATGAGTGCCCTGACCTTTGCTGTGCCCCCCAGCATGCGACAGCCGAGGCGTTTAGCAGGTCTGTTGCTCGGCTATAATTTAGGTCGTATCAGCAGCTACATGATCGCTGGTGCCTTGGTGGCCCTGCTCGGTTCCGTGCTCAACCATGCACTGGACAGCTTCGCCCTGGTG
>NZ_PJBT01000183.1:0-157717 GCF_002836035.1 Halomonas sp. MES3-P3E
ACGGGGCTTACCGGGCTATGGTTGCTGTTGGGCGCGGGGGCCTCGTTGGTTATGACCCCCTCCGGACGCCTGCTCAAACGCTCGTGTCAGCCGGAGGATCGTCCAGCGCTGTTTGCTGCCCAATTTTCCTTGTCACACAGCTGTTGGCTGGTTACTTATCCGTTGGCAGGTTGGCTGGGGGTAAACGTGGGACTGACGGGAACGTTCGCTTTGCTGGGAACGATTGCTCTGGCAGCAACGGCGCTCACAGCCCTTATCTGGCATAAATCTGACCTGAGAACTCTTGAGCACGAGCACGCAGCCATAACCCATACCCATCTGCACTACCACGATGAACACCATCAACACGAGCATGAGGGATGGGAGGGGCCGGAACCTCATCGCCATTCCCACCATCATTTTCGAGGCTCACATCGGCACGTCTTTGTTATCGATGACCACCATTCTCAGTGGCCATCACAGCACAAGCTTAGGTGAAATGTTCCATTCTTTGATCTCCACCCGATGGAGGATCTTGCCATGAACGTTTCTACTCAAAACCCCTTCACTCCTTGGAATAAAGGCAAGTTGGTTGGGCAGAAGACACCACTGCGCCTCAGAGATATCTGGGCGATCCGTGTTCGTCTACAGATTGCCAAAAAGACAAGAGACCTCGCCCTCTTCAATTTAGCCATCGATAGCAAATTACGAGGCTGCGACCTCGTCAATTTACGAGTCCGAGATATAGCCCATGGTGCGTGCATATCCCCACGAGCCATCGTGATGCAGCAAAAAACGCATCGACCTGTCCAGTTCGAAATAACCGAGCAAGCCCGTATCGCTATTATCGACTGGATACAGCTGGCTCAGCTCCGAAGCGAAGACTTCCTATTTCCCAGCCGAATCAATAGCGCAAAGCCTCTCTCAACGCGCCAATATGCCCGTATTGTGAAAGCCTGGGTTACCGAAATAGGACTAGATGCATCAATGTATGGCACGCACACGATGCGACGTACAAAAGCTTCGCTGATATACCGTCGCACGAAAAATTTAAGGGCAGTGCAACTTCTCCTGGGTCACACGAAGCTGGAAAGCACCGTCAGGTATCTAGGGGTTGAGGTAGATGACGCGTTGGAAATGGCAGAACAGACTGAAGTTTGATGAGGCTGAACGACGGCCTATTTTGGGCCGTCATTGTCCGGCCAGAAGCCGCCATTGAGACTTTCCTGATGTAACGCCAACATTCAGCAGCGGCCTTTACGTAGCGAAGCGGAGAAAAGGCCATCCGGTGGAGGGCCGAAGGCCCAGAACGAACTAGAACTAATGGTTAGATTGAAACAATATCCGCACGGCCTGAGCTGCCTGATGGGGAATCAAAACCGTAAGAGGTGGAGCCTAATGAGGTTTCGCGAGCAGGTGCTGAAAGTCGCCGCCACGCTCACCATGCATGCATTGCGGGTGACCTTGCACCTGGGAGCCGCCGCCGACAATTGGTGACCAACCCTGATGCGAGGAGGGCCAAGATTGGCCGCATTGTCCTAACCGCCACCACGACCGCCTTTCTTAAGGCATCGTCCAGTGGTCGAGGGGGCCGTGAGCAAGCGCCCCACCCTCTTTACTTGATATTATAAGCGACAAGTATTTAGAGAATAAATGAGCATATGTGGCGGTGCTGCCATGTCGTTGGCAGAAGAATAAGAGCCGGAAGCGTGCGATCAGCCACTTTAACAAGACCGTGATGAATCACGCGGGATACCAGTTGACGGCTATGGCCGCACTGAGCATTGTGGTGAAGAAAAACAGGTATGTCCCCATTTTTGTCCCCCATTTTCGATACCGGAAGCGAAATGCAGCCGTTGGTCTAATGTTAGAAGAATGGGTATGTGATTTTCGACCCACGGACATGACTGATGACTGACTACTTTGTTCAGGCGTTTATCTACCTGGTGGCGGCGGTAATAGCGGTGCCACTGGCCAGACAGTTCGGGCTGGGGTCGGTACTCGGTTACTTGGTGGCCGGTGTGGTCATAGGACCGGTGACAGGACTGGTGGGCCAGGAGGCCCTCACTCTTCAGCATTTTGCTGAGTTCGGCGTGGTAATGATGCTGTTCCTGGTGGGGATGGAGCTTGACCCCAAATCCCTTTGGGCCATGCGGGTTCGGCTGCTCGGTCTTGGCGGCCTGCAGGTCACACTGACTGCAGCCGCCGCCACCTGTTTTGCCTGGTTCCTGGGGATGGCCTGGCAAACAGCCGTGGCGGTAGGGTTTCTCTTCTCCCTTTCCTCAACAGCGATTGTCTTGCAGACACTTACCGAAAGGGGGCTAGTCAAAACCGAAGGTGGGCAGAGTGCCTTCTCAGTGCTGCTTTTCCAGGACATTGCGGTGATTCCCATGCTGGCCGTCATCCCGCTGCTGGCCGTGTCCGCAATGTCCGGTAGTGGCAGCGAGGGC
The DNA here is from genome assembly GCF_002836035.1 of Halomonas sp. MES3-P3E. Lineage (NCBI taxonomy): Bacteria > Pseudomonadati > Pseudomonadota > Gammaproteobacteria > Oceanospirillales > Halomonadaceae > Halomonas > Halomonas sp. MES3-P3E. The sequence continues at coordinate 2,430 of NZ_PJBT01000183.1, forward strand.
GGGCATAGCAGCCTCAGCCTGGTTGAGAACCTGCCGGGCTGGGCGCATGGGCTGGCCGTTGTCGGTGCGATCGTGATCGTGATTATCTGTGGCCATTACCTGAGTCGGCCGCTGTTCCGCTACGTGGTGCGATCCGGCATGCGGGAAGTATTCACCGCCGCGTCCCTGATGCTGATTATCGGCATCGCGGCGCTGATGAGCTTGGTGAATCTGTCGCCGGCGCTCGGCGCATTCCTGGCCGGTGTGGTCCTCGCCAACAGCGAATTCCGGCACGAGTTGGAAGCCAATATCGAACCTTTCAAGGGGCTGCTGCTAGGGCTTTTCTTCATGACCGTAGGCGCGGGAATCAATTTCGGCGTTCTGGCGGCTTCTTGGGATACGGTCTTTCTTCTCGCCCTGGCGGTTATCATTGGCAAGACGCTGATTCTGTTTGGCCTGGCTTTCGCATTCGGCATCCGCGGCAGTGAAGGCTGGTTGTTCAGCCTCGGGCTGGCCCAGGCCGGTGAGTTCGGGTTCGTGCTGCTGACCTACAGTACCCAGAACCAAGTTATCCCTGCAGACACCGCTCAGGTGCTGTCACTGGTGGTGGCCCTGTCCATGTTCCTGACACCGCTGTTGTTCATTGTCTATGACCGGGTGGTGCTGCCGCGCTATCAGAAGGCTTCCAATGAAGAAGCAGAGCCGGATGAGATAGAAGAGCAGGCCCCGGTGATCGTGGCAGGGGTCGGCCGCTTCGGACAGATCGTGTGTCGTTTGCTTCGCGCCAACAACATTCCCAGCGTAGCCCTGGACCATGCTCTGGATCAGATCGAAAATCTGCGCCTGATCCAACTGAAAAGTTACTTTGGCGACGCCACCCGCATCCAGCTACTGGAAACCGCCGGCATTGCCGAGGCACGCCTGCTCGTCGTCGCCATCGATGACCGCGACCGGGCCGTGAGCCTGGTGCGTCACGTCAAACAGCTTTACCCGGAGGTTTGGATACTGGCCCGCGCCTTCGACCGCGGCCATGGTTACGAGCTGCGTGAAGCCGGCGCCGACGATGTGGTGAGCGAAACCTATTACTCCGCCCTGAAACTCGGCGGCGATGCCCTCACTGCCATGGGCGTCCACCCAGAACGCGCCCGCCGAATGACTCAATCCTTTGTCGCCAGCGAAAAAGCCAACGAAGACCAATTGTTCAGCGCCTGGCGCAACATCGAGGAAGGCATCCACTTCAGCCCGCGCTACGGGGAGCTGTTCATGAAACTGGACGAGTCACTGGGGCACGCCATGCGGGAAGACGCACGGCAAATCGAGGACGAAGCACCGGCGTGGACCCCACCGAGGAACAACGGCTGATCACTAAAACAGAATTGTCAGCGCTTATTCGCTTCCTGGTTGCGGCGTCGCTGCCGGTAGCCGTAAGTAGCGTTTCTGACGGTTTCTTCATCTTCCAGTCCGGCCCCCAGGGCGCCAGCGATAGTGGCAACCGAAGTCGCGAGCCAGGCAAGAGTGGTGTAATCGAGAAGACTGGCCCCGTGATCAAGTTGCGCTTCCAGCATGTTGGCCGGAATGAAAACGAGGACCGTGAAACAGAAAAGGCCCAGCAGGATCACGTAATAGAATACGACCCCGGCACTCAGCGTCAGGACAGTGACCGTGTTATAGAGCCGAACCAGACGTGGTGATCGGGCGTTTTTTATCGGTTCCCAAAGCGTGTGGGCAATAATGATCCAGGCAATCATCGACACCATGGCCACTCCCATCAGCAGAACAAGGCGTGGCCGGCCATAATTGGCGCTGAGCTGCCAAAGGGTGGGAAACACCAGACCATAGGCGCCGGTCGCGAACGCGACGGCGATGACGCGCTTGAAAGCAGGAAAGATGGTCGAGGGGCGGTTGGCGCGCACCATGCCTGCCAGGATGCGAAGGTTCCCGTTGATCCACGAATCGGCAATGAAGCGCACGTCAAAGGACTCTCCCTCGCCCGATAGCGTTAGCCGACGTATCGGAAACAGCTTCTCGTAGAGGTGCCTGCCCAATAGTTGCCGCGCACCTTTGCCACGCAGACTCTCGTGGACTTTATCGGATTGCTGGGTACGCTGCTCCTGACGAGTACGGTCCTCTTCGGAACTGCCATGGTGCAATTCGTTGACCAGTTGCAGGATCGCTTCGTTCAGGCGACGACGTATTGCGGTAATGCCGAAGGCAGGCAATGAAATCATCGCAACGCCATGCACCGTGCTGGTTTCAGCGATTACGAAGCGCCCGTCCTTAAAGATCGGCAAATCGGTAATGCAGATCGCGTAGTCCCACTGCTGGTCCCGCTTATACTCGAGAATACTCCCAATAATATCGTTGGAAGCCTCTGCAGCACCGATCAACGGATCGACGATCAGTTGCACCTCCCAGTTCAACCGGTCATCGACGTAGTTGGCCAGAAGTTCGGGTAACTGGTCGATTACCTTTTCGGCCATCTCAGCGGACATCTCCGGAGCAGGTACTAGGCCCACCACTTTTCGGCATGGGTTAACCGTCTGGATCCCTTCTGCTGCGGGCTGCTTGGTGTAGACCTCGTTTTGAGCCTTGGTCATAAGCGCTCCTTGACGACGTAGCTAGCGGACTTAGGAGTGGGACCCTGTAAAGCCCGCCTAGTATATCCAAGCTTAGATGAAGATTAGCATAGCGCGACTCTCGCTATAGTCATTGGAGAAATTGAAACCAAAAATTGAAGCCGGGTCCCATCAGCCGGCCTTGCTCGCTGCCCTACCCCTACCCCAAGAGATTAGATGACTGGGTCCATTAAATGCTGGCATCCCTACTGGACGCTCCACGATTACCCCATTCCGCGCTTCAGCCGGTAGATCGTATTAAGACTTTTACAACGCCGTGGAATCGTCGTGGGCATGCCTGATCCGACGAACTCTCCACCAGATCGACAGCATCACGACGGGTACCAGTACCGACATCACCGGTGTGGCAACATCGTAAATGAATGGAATTCCCTTCAGGAAATAGCCTGAAAGACTCACGACGTAATACGAAATTGCTGCCACAGACAGCCCTTCAACCGTTTGCTGAAGACGCAATTGCAGCTTGACCCGGTTGTTCATCGACGCCAGCAAGTCCCGATTCTGGCGTTCCAGTTCGACATCGACCCAGGAGCGCAGCAGTGAGATGTTTCGGGTCAGTTCGTCGGAGAGCTTGGCCTGGCGCTCTTTAACCGAAAGGCAGGTTCGCATCGCAGGAGCAATACGACGCTGAAGAAAATCCCGCCAGGTAAAGTATCCGGACACCCCCTCTTCCAATAGCGCTGCCAACCTCTCTTCAACGATCTCGTAGTAAGCCCGGCTGGCGCCAAATCGATAGAGATTCGCAGCAACGCAGGCCTCCAACTTTGCCGCCAAACTGGTCAGTTCTGACAGAAGGAGGTGGTTGTCACGCCGCGCTTCCGAGTTCGTCGACATCTCATCAGTCATCATGGCCAGTTGTGACTCCATGCTTCGCAGCTCCTTCGTCATTGACCTAGTCAACGGCAACGACAATAAGGCCAAAGTCCGATAGGTCTCAATCTCCAGAAGACGTTGCGCCAGCGCACCTGCTCGCGCGGGTTTCAAATCACGCGCAAGGATCAGGATGTGCGTCAGGCCGTCGTCATCCTGTCGGAAATCGGTCAGGATGGCAGCGTTCCCACTTTCTACTAGCGAGTAACAAAGGCTGGAAGTATCGAAGCGATCTACCTCCTTCTCAGTATCTGAATTCCATGGAAGAAAGGTCAGGCGCACGCCCGATACCACCGGGCCTGGAGGGATGAATCCATGCTTGAACGGATTCTCGCCGCATGGTTCTCCGGTTTCGGGATCAAGCTCGGCACACCACAGATACGTCGAATACTCCGTGTGTTTTTCGCAGTGCAGGTCTCCGTCGTCCCAGGCCAAGCCGTGAAATGACGTGGATTGGTCAGGCTCAGCCACGCCGAGACGACCAGACAACTCATTCACCGCCAACTTATCCTTAGTCAGATCTCCTCCCGTCATGAAAGCGAACTGCAACATCTGCCTCGGGGCCTGAATCATGAGGTGTGGGCGTGCATGCACTTCGTTCACGGCCGCCGCCCTATCGGCATAGGCCGGCATTCCATACACGGTGTCGGTTGAGGCCGGCTGACCGTTCGGATTGTGGGTCGACTCGGCCATAATGACCTCAGGTTGACGGGTAAAGGAAATACAGAGTGGAACTCTAGTAACACTATAGCCCACTACGCGAAGGTAAACCCTGGGCACCTTTGCTTCCTTCTCCCAGCGGATTTCACTTCGATCATCGTCGTAGACGAAGCGCAGGCTATCACCTTCCTCTATGTCGCCCCGCAACACGGCACTCGCAAGGCGCGTCTCGATCAGGGATCGGATCTGGCGACGACGTTCGCGCGCCCCAAACTCCGGCCGGTAGCCGACATCCGCCAAGTGGTCGATGAGTGAGTTGTCGAACTCCACCGTCAAGCCCTGCCCGTGCGCGATACGCTTCACGCGTTCGAGCTGCAGGCCTACGATGTCACGGATCTGTTTGCGGTCGAGCGCGTGGAACACGATGATCTCATCAATGCGGTTGATGAACTCCGGGCGGAGATAGCGACGAAGCACGTTCAACAGCTCCGACTTCAATTCCGCGTCGTCCTTGCGCTTGTCCTCCTCTCTGGGCTTAGATAGCTAAGAGTACTTAAGGAATGCGCCTTACCGTAATCTCAGGTGAGCTTCGCTTTTACATGTATGCGCGTTTAATATTCTTGGCACCTTGAACTCCGAACAGAAAACAAGGTACCTATTGAGACACCCAACCGGCCAAGAGAATTGTCGTCAACTGGTCATCCTAATTGTCGCCGAACATCCCCCCGGCAATCGAGGGGGGCTGCGTAGGGCCGTGTGGCCCTACGCAGCGTGACCTGATTGAGTCAAGGCCGGGTTGTCATGCAGGCAGTTTGGCTGCAAGCAGTTCGACCTTCTCGATATTGGGCGGAGAACTGAGCAAGGTCGCGGCGTTGGCCATCAAGGCCGCGGCGATCTGGCCGTTCAGATGTGCCTGGCGACCTGCCTCATCGGCAAAGGCATCGAACACACCGAACGTCGAAGGGCCAAACTTCAATGCAAACCAGGCAGTGGTGCCGGATTCGGCGTTGGCGAGCGGCAGTGCGCTGGCCAGGAAGTCGGCAAGCGCAGCCTCCTGGCCGGGTTTGGCTTCGAGGCGAACAAACAGGGCGAGCTTGGTCATATTGTAATCCTTTGGGTAAATGGTTTAGGTGAAAGCACCGACGAGCCTGCAGTCTAAGTCTTCATGACAACCATTTATATAGACAAAAATGACAACTTTGATATCATTATTGCCATGAAACTTCATATCCTTGTTTGTGATGGCGTGTTTGATCTGGGGCTTGCGGCGCTCACTGACACAGTGGGCTTGGCCAATGCGATGTCGAGCTCGCTGCCACAGGCTCCCGCGCACATAGAGCTCACGCTGGTGGGCGTGCGGCGTCGCATCCTAACGGCGCAGGGCTTGACGGTCCCCGTGGTCACTGCGCGTGGTGTGCCGGAACCAGACGTCGTGCTCGTGCCCGCGTTTGGTGACAAGATGCCTGACACGCTCTCGGCTCGGCTCACACGCCCCGACGTGCCCGATGCGGTCGCCGCGCTACAGCTGTGGTCCACCGCTGGCGCGCACCTTGGTGCCGCCTGCTCCGGTAGTTTCTTACTTGCAGAGAGTGGCCTGCTTGATGGGCATCGTGCGACGACGTCATGGTGGCTGGGGCCGATGTTTCGGCAGCGCTATCCGAACGTCACGTTGGACGAGTCACGCATGATCGTGAACTCGACACGCTTCACTACCGCGGGTGCCGCTTTGGCCCACGTTGACTTGGCCTTGCACATCATCCGGGGGCGCAGTCCGGCGCTGGCGGCCCTGGTGGCACGCTATCTGCTGGTCGAGGCACGCAGTTCGCAAGCCGAGTTCGTGATTCCCGACCACCTTGCGCATGCCGACCCAATGGTGGAGCGCTTCGAGAGCTGGGCCAGACGTCGGCTCGCGCAGGGGTTCTCGCTGGCGGAGGCGGCCAGCGCCGCGGGCACAAGCGAGCGCACCTTGGCGCGGCGGCTGCAAAGCGTTTTGGGCAAGACACCACTGTCGTATTTCCAGGACCTGCGCGTGGAGCATGCCGTCCATCTCTTGCGCACCGGAAACGCCAGCGTCGACCAGGTCGCCACACAGGTCGGGTATTCGGATGGGGCGACCCTGCGGGCCCTGCTGCGCCGCAAGCTGGGCCGGGGTGTCAGGGAGTTGCGACGCGGCGGATGACCAGAGGCGTTTGGTATATGTACGGCTGGAGACCGCCGCGAAACTGACGCAGGCCAAACGGCGCATTTGGACAAACTGACAAAACTACTGCCCGCCACGGCGCGCAAGCTCCAGTTTGACCCTGGACAAAGTTTTGCTGGCAATGCCGTAGTTGAGCAAATCAATGATTGAGCAACGCTGTGCCCTGACGATGCGGCGGCTCACCGTCCCCGCGCTAGCTGACAGAGCAATTCTGCCGACAGCATGGGGGAGCAGCTACTTTTTCAACAGAGTCGGCCAATAGCGGTCATCAGGGCTGGCTTGAGTCGGGGCCGAAGGATTACGCTCTCAGCCCCATAATTGCTGGTCAGACAGTTACCACGATCTTGCCGATCTGCTGATTGGCTTCAAGGAAACGATGGGCATCCTGGATGTCGCTAAGTGCGAATGTCTTTGCGATGATCGGGCGCAACGCACCGGACTTCAACCCTTGCAGAATAAAAGCCTTCGCTCTCTCCAGGGCTTCAGGGTCGGCCACAATCTCTGCGTAGAGATAACCCTTCAAAGTCAGGCTTTTGCCCAGCACGGTAAACAGTGGGAATGGTGTCGGTTCAGAGCTGAGTGCGCCGTACACCAGCAAAATTCCGCCCCGCGCCATGCTCTGCGTGAGAGGTTCAAAGGACGGCCCGCCTACAGGATCGAATACAACGCGAGCGCCTTGACCGGCAGTTATCGTCATAACACGCTCGACGATATCCTCTTCATCGCTGACGATGACATGCGCAGCGCCTGCATCAAGCAGGGCTTGCTTCTTCGCGTGAGTTCGAGTGATCGCAATCGATGTGGCGCCGACCATTCGAGCTATTTGGAAGGCGGCCAAGCCAACACTGCTTGACGCGGCGGTAACGATGACAAAATCGCCCTGCCGTAGCTTCGCCTGTTCAATCAATGCTCCCCAGGCGGTGACGTACTGCATCCAAGACGCCGCAGCCTCTTCAAAGGACAAGTTCTCAGGGCTCTTTACCACCAGGTGGGCTGGTACATTGGCCAACTCGCCGTAGGTGCCCCAGCGAGCAATATCCAAAGGTGGGATCAGAGCGACCGAGTCACCAATAGTGATCTCGGTTACGTCGCTCCCAACTGCCGTTACGATGCCTGCGGCCTCGTAGCCTAAGCGGCTGGGGAACTCCGCTTCTTGTAGGTATGCGTGATTGCGGAACATCACTTCGGCTCGGTTCAAGCCAATAGCTTTAACACTAATCTGCACCTCGTTTGCTGCTGGTGCCGATACTTCCAGATCCTCCAGCTTCAAAACGCTGGCGTCACCGTATTCATGAATTCTGACAATGCGTGCCATATAGATACCTCGTTTATCAATGGGCCTCGACGTACATCCGGAAAGTATCCGGGCACTCGAAAGGTAACAAAAATTTAGTCATTGGTTGGCGCTAAATAATGGCCTACGACGGCGTATTACTTGGCGGCTGTCAAAGTATGAAGACCTGTAGCCATGGCGCATCCTCCTGATGAGGGCTGAAGAATGCACCATGACTTCCTGGGTCTGCATACCTAGATTCTTTCTTGCAGCGCCTTTAAGAAGGCGTCGATATTCTCATCGTGGCGTTTGTAGTAGGTCCAGGGGCCGATCCGCTGCGATGTCACCAATTGCGCGCGCTGTAGAGCGGCGAGATAAAGCGATGTCGTTGACTGCGAGAGGCCCGTGCGCTCTTGGATGATACTGACGCACACGCCTACCGTTTCTGGGTCGACCTCCTGCCCGGGAAAGGCTGTCCTGGGATCCTTGAGCCAATTGAGGATGGTAAGGCGCATCGGGTTCGCCAATGCTTTCAGGGCTTCGTTGACGTCAATAGTCATGAATTTTTTATACCTACTCTTCCGATATCTGGATATCTTCCTGATTCACGCAGCAAATTGGAAGGCTTCACCATGATCTCCGCGCCTGCCCTTCGCAGTGATGGGCAGGCTTGGACTGGAATCCTATTGTCCTGTCAGGTAGGACTATCGGACACCTGTGCGCCGAATTGCGGGACGATATGTTTGCCAAGTTCCTCGATAACCTCTGCTGCGGGGCGTTTACCATACTTGAGGTTCAGGATGACGTGATCTACACCGATTTCCTGAAGTGTATCCAGCAAGGCCAGAAGATGGTTACGTCCCAGTCGGAATCCTAGATGGATAGGCGAGGGCGGCGTGGATGGGTGTTCGTCCAGGTCGATATACAGCGATTGCAAGAACGGCTTGTAGATAGTGCCACATTGTTTAGCCGTTTCCTGTCGCCAATCTTCCACGATGAGTCGCTGTATTTTTGGCGGACGTGGATAGTTGATCCATCCATGGCTTTCACGCGCGATCCAATCGAGCGACTGGCGGCTATGTCCGGTTACGAATAGCGGTATTTCCCGAGTCGTAGGTTTGGGAACGAGATCGGCCCCCAGTAACTCACCGTGACTCCAGCGAATGGGCTCGAAGTGTGTTCGATGGGCTTGGCGTATCACATTGAGGTTTTCTTGAAAGGTCTCGCCGCGCTGTTCTGGATCAACGCTGAATGCGGGAAACTCCACGGGACGATCGCCAGAGGCTACTCCCAGGAGCAAGCGACCTCCGCTCAACTGATCAATGCTCGCTGCGGCCTTTGCCGTGTGCAAGGGATTACGCAAAGTAAGGGCGATGGAGGCGGTGCCTAGTGCGATTTTTGTTGTATGGGCTGCCATGTAGCCCAGATACACCCAAGGGTCGAAAACCTGGCCGACATCACCGAAGCTTGGGTCCCTGAGCGGCACATCGCGAAACCAGAGTGCCGAAAAACCTAGTGCCTCTGCACGTTTGGCCAGCGCGACCTGATCTAGCATGCGCGGTGTGTCACCCTGGAAAGCCTCCAGGGGAAAGAACAGCCCAAGGCTTAGATGACCCTGTCTGAAGGTCTGTTTGAATCCCCTATGCTCTTGGTAGGGAATCGTACTCGGTTGGTACATGCTTAACTTCCTCGGTCAGCAAACGCAGAGCCACGCCCCTGAGTTATGGGGCGTGGCTCTGAGCGCTTAGGGTTTGTAAGTCGGGTAGTCGGTGTAGCCCTTATCGGTACCGCCGTACATGCTGCTTGGATCAAGTGGGTTAAGCGGCCAGTTGTTGGCGATACGCGCGGGCAGGTCGGGGTTCGCAATGAAGGGGCGACCAAAAGCGATCAGGTCGGCCCAGCCAGCTTTTATCACGCGATTTGCTCGTTCAGCGGTGTACTTGCCGGCATAGATAATCTTGCCGCTGAAAGTCTTACGAACAGCTTCCCGGAACGTCTCAGGCAGCTCGGGTGCGTTGTCCCAATCGGCTTCGGCGAGCGACAGGTAGGCAATGCCCGCTTCCTCGAGGATCTTCACTGCCTCGATGTAGGTTTGGTGAGGGTCTTCTTCGACCAGGCCGAGGTAAACGCGGTCTTCGTCTGTGGTCGCGAACAGCGGGGCGAAGCGAACGCCAACGCGCTCCTTGCCGACCACACCAGCAACGGCGAGTGTGATTTCGCGCAGGAAACGAAGACGATTCTGCAGCGAACCGCCATATTCATCATCACGCTGGTTGGTATGGGCCGAAATGAACTGGTTTACCAGGTACCCGTTCGCGCAGTGAAGCTCCACCCCGTCAAAACCTGCTTCCAGAGCATTTCGGGCTGCTTGGGCGTAGAGCTCAACCAGTTCCTTTACCTCCTCGGTGGACAGGGCTCGTGGGGTCGATGGGTCGGCCAGTGTACCCGTGCCGGGGCCAGTTTCGATGAACACCTTGACGTTGTCCGCGCGGATGGCTGATGGCGCGACGGGTGCTTCACCACCGGGTTGCAGCGATGTGTGCGACACGCGGCCCACATGCCAAAGTTGAGCAAAGATCACCCCTCCTTCGGCGTGAACAGCGTCGGTGACCTTACGCCAGCCTTGTATCTGTTCCGGGCTATGAATGCCGGGTGTCCAGGCATAACCCTGTCCTCGGGGCTCAATCTGTGTGCCCTCGGTCACCATGAAGCCAGCACCGCTGCGCTGACGGTAATAGGTGGCCATCAGGTCGTTCGCAATATTGCCGGGTTGGGAGCTGCGCGAACGCGTCAGTGGCGGCAGAACGATACGGTTCTTGAGGGTGTATGGGCCCAGCTGAGTGGTTTTAAAAAGTTCTGAGTGTGTCATTTTGCTTACCTGCATATCTAAAATATTCGATGTCGTAGGTCGAAAAACATGGATCAACGAGCTCTGAAGAGCCTAGCGGTGCTTCGTTGAGGCTGACGTAGATATTCTTCTTCTGGCTGTAGGCTTCCAGCATTGACTTGTGAGTTTCCCGTCCTGGGCCAGATTTCTTATCGCCACCAAAGGGGCATGGGCTGAGGTCTCATGGTAGGTATCGCTGGAATCTTTCATGGGGGTACCACCTGAGGTTTCTAGTGCGGGTTACGAGTCAAGGCTATTCGCAATATCTATATATGTCAATATGTCGCTATTATTTCCGGCACGTATGCATATTTTCACGCCCTTGCAGCTCACTTCTGGATCAGCTGGGAACGCGCCGTGCTTCGCACCAGGGTTGTCTATGAGTCTCAGGCTATTCCCCCAGGCCCTGGGGAAATAGCCTGGGGTTTGAGAAAGCCTGCTTAAGGTGGTCGTACACCAATCGCACCCGCTTCGATACAGGACCCTGCTGCGGGCGGTATATGAACAGATCCCATGGTGCTGGAGCGTGATCAGCCAAAACGGCAACCAGCTTTCCTGACCGCAGATGAGGCTCAGCCAGATAGGCAGGAATTTGGCCAAAACACATGCCTGCCAGGGTGGCTTCCAATTCCGTATCTGGATCATCACAGATAAGCGCTGGCTGCCTGGGCGCGAACGTTTGCCCGTCGGCAAATAGCCAAGGCCAAGGGCGGCCATTTTTCCGGTCGATCAGGACTGAAAGTGGCAGCTTAGCTAAGGCATCCAAAGATTCAGGTGGTGTCTTTTGGCCTATGAGAGACGGGCACGCGACAACGTAAAACGGCACGGGAGCTAAGGCACGTGCAACGTAGCGCCGGTCGCGAATAACCCCCACCCGGATACCAATATCGATATGCGCTTCAACGGCATCAGTCATCTGATCTTCCAAGCGGAGATCGAATTGCAGGTCAGGATGTGCAGCGGCCAGGGGCTGAAGAAACGGTATTAGGAAGCGCCTGCCAATAGCATGTGGCGCCGTAATCCCCACCCTACCTGACAGCTCAGGCTCCGTCCTGTGCGACCGGAATAGCGTATCGAAATGATCCAGAGCTGACCTGGCATCTTTGGCGTAATCCTGACCGAAAGCAGTGATGCTCACCTGGCGGGTATTGCGGTGGAACAGTGATTCGCCAAGCTCAGTTTCCAGGGCTTGAATGGCTCGAGTCACCCCTTGTGGGGAGATGCCTAATCGAGTTGCCGCTTCGCGGAAGCTACCTGCCTCTGCTGCTGTGCAAAAAATCCTGACCATCTCCATGCGGTTAAGCATGTTGCCCCTCCCATTTATTCCATTTTCAGGAATAGCATAATCCAATCATTTCCATTTATTGAGATCAATCATGGGTCTAAAGTTTGCGCACTGCCAGGTTAACCAACCATGGCGAAGTATAAAACCACCGATGAGGTTCTTAGCATGAGCAATAACATTTCTGGAAAAGTTGTCGTTATCACCGGTGCCAGTAGCGGCCTGGGTGAGGTTACTGCACGCCACCTTGCTGCGCTTGGCGCTCGCGTAGTGCTGGCTGCACGCCGCAAAGATAAACTCGACGCATTGGTGGCTGAGCTGACCAATGCAGGTGGTCAGGCAATCGCGTATCAGACCGATGTCACCTCTCAGGAAGAGGTCAAAACACTCATTCAAGGTGCCGTGGACACCTACGGTCGCATTGATGTACTGATCAACAATGCCGGACTGATGGCGATTGCACCGCTCAGCGATACTCGCACTGACGAGTGGGATCGCATGATCGATATTAACATCAAGGGTCTGCTGTACGGAGTCGCGGCTGCATTGCCAGTCTTCCAGAAACAAAACAGTGGTCACTTCATCAACATCGCATCGGTTGCAGGCGTGAAGGTGTTCAGCCCGGGTGGCACCGTGTACAGTGGCACCAAGTTTGCTGTGCGGGCTATCTCCGAAGGACTGCGTCACGAAGTCGGTGGCAGCATCCGCACCACGACTATCGAGCCGGGCGCCGTGGACTCCGAACTGAAATTCGGCAGCACCCACCAACAGAGCCGCGATTTCGTGGTGGATTTCTACAAGCATGCAATTCCCGCCGAATCCGTCGCGCGAGCTATCGCCTTCGCAATTGAGCAGCCTGCTGACGTGGATATTAACGAGATCGTTCTGCGCCCAACCGTGCAGGAATTCTAATGAGTTGAGGGCCTGTCTCTTCGGCGTCAGGCCCCGCTTATCTGGAGTGAAAAGCGGTGAGTGCCACATGGCCCGGAAGAAAAGAAGCAAGCGCTCGATGCAGGTGCTGAATGCCCTGCAATTCTTCAGCAGCTTGCGGCTGTTCGTGGAGCTGTCAACGGATTGATGGCAACGGTTCTGGAGAGCTATCTAAGGGAAGAGTTTCCCAGTAGCGAAATCAGGAGCGATTCGCAGAACAAGTCCATTGACGAGACCATCTCCATCGTCCGCTCCTACCTGCGGTAGAGGCGCCAGGGTACCCTCGGTGAGGGAAAACTTAGTTAGCTAGTAAAGGAAGCGACATCATGAAATCACGTGCAGCAGTTGCCTTCGGGCCTGGAAAGCCACTGGAAATCGTCGAGATCGACGTCGAGCCGCCGCGCAAGGGCGAGGTGCTTGTCAGGATCACGAATACCGGCGTTTGCCATACCGACGCCTTCACCCTGTCGGGCGAGGACCCGGAAGGCGTGTTCCCGGCGGTGCTGGGCCATGAGGGGGCCGGCATCGTGGTCGAGGTCGGCGAGGGCGTGACCTCGGTCAAGCCGGGTGACCACGTGATCCCGCTGTACACCGCCGAGTGCGGTGAGTGCCTGTTCTGCAAGAGCGGCAAGACCAACCTGTGCGTGGCGGTGCGCGCCACCCAAGGCAAGGGCGTGATGCCCGATGGCACTACCCGCTTCAGCTACAACGGCCAGCCGATATACCACTACATGGGCTGCTCGACCTTCTCCGAATACACCGTGGTGGCCGAGGTCTCGCTGGCCAAGATCAACCCGGACGCCAATCCCGAGCATGTTTGCCTGCTGGGTTGCGGTGTGACCACCGGCATCGGCGCTGTTCACAACACGGCCAAGGTTCAGCCGGGTGACTCTGTGGCCATCTTCGGCCTCGGCGGTATCGGGCTCGCTGCGATTCAGGGGGCACGCCAGGCCAAGGCAGGTCGCATCATCGCCATCGACACCAATCCAGCGAAGTTCGAGCTGGCTCGTACCTTCGGCGCGACCGAATGCCTCAACCCGAAGGACTTCGACAAGCCGATTCACGAGGTTCTCATCGAGATGACCGGTTGGGGTGTCGATCACACCTTCGAGTGCATCGGCAACGTCAACGTGATGCGCTCGGCACTGGAAGCAGCACATCGTGGCTGGGGCCAGTCGATCGTCATCGGCGTGGCTGGTGCAGGCAAGGAAATTTCGACGCGCCCGTTCCAGTTGATCACCGGTCGCACCTGGAAGGGCTCGGCTTTCGGCGGGGTCAAGGGCCGCACTCAACTTCCCGGCATGGTGGAGGACGCAATGAAAGGCGAGATCGATCTCGCCCCGTTCGTCACCCACACCATGGGCCTCGACGACATCAACAAGGCCTTCGACCTGATGCATGAAGGCAAGTCGATTCGCACGGTGATCCACTACTGACCGCCCACTACCCATTCAACACCAACCACCAAGGAAATTAATCATGTCCACTCCTGTCATTTCTGGCGATGGCATCTTTTCGCACATCTTTATCGGCGCTGCCGACCTTCAGAAGTCGGTCGCGTTCTACGACGCCGCTCTGGGTGCTCTTGGCATCAAGAACCTCGGTCCTTTCAACAACGGATGGGTACTTTTCGGTCGCGAAAAGCCGGCTTTCATCATCGCCCGCCCGGGCAATGGTGAAGCGCCTTCCAGCAACGGCGTGACGATCGGCTTTGCGGCCGCCACTCCCGCTGAAGTGGATGCCTTCCACGCCGCCGGCCTTGCCGCAGGCGGCACTGACGAGGGCCAGCCTGGCGCACGTGGTCACCTGCCGGGTGCCTATGCGGCCTACCTGCGTGATCCGGCGGGCAACAAGATCTGCTCGTACACCTTCGTCTGAAAGCAAGGAAGCTGAGAGCGTTCTGACAGGGTCAGCACAAGCCTCTATTATACGGTGAGCCTGTTAGACGGACTGTGTAACGCGGTGCCTGCTCATGAAGATCGGCCCGCAGCCATGTGCGAAACACATGGCTGCGGGCATTTGTTTTGAAGCGTGCTTTTCAACCAATGAGAAATGAGGTCGTTATGAAAGAGCCGGCCAATATCAATACGATGACCGTACAACCCACCCCAACCGCCACCGTGTACGGCATGCCGGCTTATGCCGATCGTGCTGCAGCCGTGGGTGAAGTGCATGCGCGCCCGCATCTGTTGCTTGAGGCCCCCCGCGGTATATTGCAGCTCGCTTTCATGACCGAAGGTGACCAGACCAGGGATCAGATGGCGATGAGCGAGTTGTCTCATCGCTTGGGCGTTGCCGAGCCCGACCACGCTACGCCGCTACACGGCATGACATGGGATGAGGGAGACCTTCACTGTGAAAAGCACACCGAGTTCTCCACGTATCTCTGGTGCGCTTCGCTGGATTCCAAGACGGGAGAGCCTTGCGGAGAAAATCCCTTCAAACATGGATTTGTTCCTCCGGGCCCGGTCATATCCGGCATCCGCTTGAGACTTCTTCCGTGGATACCAGAAACGGAGAAGGAGGCTGATCGCTTCGATCCTGCCAGCCTGTGCTACTCGCTGGTAGAGAACGGCTCTGCCGCCATCTTGACCGACTTCCGACAGGATGAGGATGGCCTGACGCAGATCCTCATCCTTGCTCGTGATTTGACCCCGGCGCGGGCAGGTGCGCTGGCTCAACTTCTATTGGAGATCGAGACGTACCGTACCTTGGCGTTGCTGTCTCTGCCGTTGACGCGATCGATGACGTCGGAGCTGCGACACATGGAGTCGCGGCTTGCTGCGATCACTGACGAGATGTGTACGAATTTGGTAGAACGCCGCGATAGCGACGTGCTGCTTTCCGAATTGACAGGTCTGGCCGCCGAACTGGAAGCTGGCATCGCGGCAAATCTCTATCGCTTCGGCGCCAGCCGTGCCTACTACGAGATCGTCGAGGAAAGGCTGGCTGCGCTTTCAGAAGTGGCCGTATCCGGATACAGCACCTGGGCGGATTTCCTGCAGCGTCGCATCGCTCCAGCCATGCGGGAGTGCCAATCCGTAAAGGAGCGCCAGGCCAAGCTCTCCGACAAACTGACCCGAGCCATCGCGTTGCTGCGTTCGTGGATCGACGTCGAACTTGAACGCCAGAACCGCGATCTGCTGGCTTCGATGAATAACCGGGCCAAGTTGCAATTGCGCCTTCAGCAAACCGTCGAAGGCCTGTCGGTCGCGGCAATTTCTTATTACGTCGTGAGTCTTCTCGGCTACCTGCTCAAGGGCATTCCGCTCGTTCACGACAGCGTGGCGCAGGTGATGGCGGTTCTGGTACCTGCGGTGATGCTGACGATCTGGTGGATCGTCCGCAGGATAAGACACGCCCACAGCGACACGGCGGCGGAAGAGAAACCTTCCTGACGAGCTGCCGTCCTGGCACGGGATAGCTGCGCCGTCCGTTTGAACAGAGGAGAACAACATGCCAAGCAATTCTTTCGGTGAATCCTCTTGTACCGCTGCGGCCAGCGGCCTCGTGCAGGTGCGTGGCGCGCGTGAGAACAACCTCAAAGAGGTGGACGTCTCTATCCCGCGGAATGCGCTGGTGGTGTTCTCGGGTGTCTCCGGCTCCGGGAAGTCCTCGCTGGCCTTCGGCACCATCTATGCTGAGGCGCAGCGACGCTACTTTGAGTCGGTGGCCCCCTATGCACGGCGCCTGATCGACCAGGCGGGCGTGCCGGACGTAGATGCGATCGACGGCCTGCCACCAGCGGTGGCGCTGCAGCAGCAGCGGGGGGCCAGCAATGCGCGTTCCTCCGTGGGCAGTGTGACCACCCTGTCCAGCCTGGTGCGGATGATGTATTCGCGCGCCGGCGCCTATCCCGCCAACCAGCCGATGCTCTACGCCGAGGATTTTTCGCCGAACACGCCGCAGGGGGCGTGCCCGACCTGCCACGGCTTGGGTCATGTGTACGAGGTGACCGAGGCGAACATGGTGCCCGACCCCTCCCTGAGCATCCGTGAGCGGGCGATTGCTTCCTGGCCACCCGCCTGGCAGGGCCAGAACCTGCGCGACATCCTGGTCAGCATGGGCTACGACGTTGACCGGCCGTGGAAGGACCTGCCAAAAAAGGATCGCGACTGGATTCTGTTCACCGAGGAAACACCAACGGTGCCGGTGTACGCCGGTTTCACGCCTGCCGAAACCCGCACCGCGCTCAAACGCAAGATGGAGCCGAGCTACATGGGCACCTTCACCGGCGCCCGGCGGTATGTGTTGCACACCTTTGCCAATACCCAGAGCGCGCTGATGAGAAAGCGCGTATCCCGGTTCATGGAGGGCAAACCGTGCCCTACCTGCCACGGCAAGAGGCTCAAGCCCGAAGCGCTGTCGGTTACCTTCGCTGGGGTGGACATCGGCGCGTTTATGCAGATGCCGCTGGACCACTTGGCGGCATTGCTCGAACCCATCGCACAGGGCGATTTCCGCGCCCATGCAGCGGGTGCGGCTACAGACAAGGAATCGACCCGGCGCGAGCGTGCCGAACGCGCTGCCACCGGCCATGCGGTCCATGCGGTATCGCCCGACGTGCGCCATACCTCCGCGCTGTCGGAAGAAAAGCGCCTCGCCGCGCAGCGCCTGGCTGGAGGCGTGATGGCGCGCCTGCACCAACTGCGCGAGCTAGGCCTGGGCTACCTGACGCTGGACCGGGCCACGCCGACGCTTTCGGCCGGCGAGTTGCAACGCTTGCGGTTGGCCACGCAATTAAGTTCCCTGCTGTTCGGCGTCGTGTACGTACTCGACGAACCCTCGGCGGGCCTGCATCCCTCCGACAGCCAGGCCCTGTACGATGCACTCGACCGGCTGCGCGACGCGGGCAACTCGGTGTTTGTGGTGGAGCACGACCTGGACCTGATGCGCCGCGCGCAATGGCTCGTGGATGTCGGGCCGGATGCCGGGGAGCGTGGCGGCCGCGTGCTCTACAGCGGCGAGCCGGATGGGCTGCGCAAGATTGCCGAATCGCGTACTGCACGTTACCTGTTCGACGAAATTCCCGCACCCGGAAGCCGAGCACGCGAAGCAACCGGCTGGTTGGAGCTGCAGGGCATCCACCGCCATAACCTGCATGGCGTGGATGCGCGCATTCCGCTGGGCGTGCTGACAGCCGTTACCGGCATCTCTGGCTCCGGCAAATCCAGCCTCATCGCGCAGGCCCTGCCGGAATTGGTGCTGCTGCACCTGGGCCACGAGCCTGAAGACGATGCCGCCGAAAGCGCCACCAGCGAAGGGCCGGCAGTGGTCGAAGCGACCGGCGGCCATCTGGCGGGCGACGTGGACGCCATACAGCGCCAGGTGCAGGTAGACCAGAAGCCGATCGGGCGCACGCCGCGGTCGAACCTGGCTACCTACACGGGTCTGTTCGACCATGTGCGCAAGCTGTTCGCCGCCACGCCCGATGCCCGACGCCGCCGCTATGATGCCGGACGGTTCTCGTTCAACGTCGCCAAGGGGCGCTGCGAGACTTGCGAGGGCGAGGGTTTCGTTAGCGTGGAACTGCTGTTCATGCCCAGCGTGTACGCGCCGTGCCCGGCCTGCCATGGCGCGCGCTACAACGAGGCCACGCTGAAGGTGCAGTGGAACGGGCGCAACATCGCCGAGGTGCTGCAGATGACCGTGGACGAGGCCAGCGAATTCTTCGCGGGTGAAGACGCGGTGGCAAGGCCCCTGCAACTGCTGCGCGACATCGGACTGGGCTATCTGCCCCTGGGGCAACCGGCCACCGAGCTTTCCGGTGGCGAGGCGCAGCGCATCAAGCTGGCGACCGAGCTTCAGCGCAGCCAGCGCGGCCGAAGCCTGTACGTGCTCGACGAGCCGACCACCGGGCTGCACGCCTCGGATGCCGACCGGCTGCTGGTGCAGTTGCAGCGCCTGGTCGATGCCGGCAATA
This sequence comes from Halomonas sp. MES3-P3E, assembly GCF_002836035.1. Classification (NCBI taxonomy): domain Bacteria; kingdom Pseudomonadati; phylum Pseudomonadota; class Gammaproteobacteria; order Oceanospirillales; family Halomonadaceae; genus Halomonas; species Halomonas sp. MES3-P3E. The sequence goes on from NZ_PJBT01000183.1 coordinate 21,070, forward strand.
CCGTAGTGATGATCGAGCACGACATGCGTGCGGTGGCCCAAGCCGACTGGGTGATCGACGTAGGGCCAGGCGCGGGCGCTGCCGGCGGCAGCATCGTGGTGGCGGGCTCCCCTCAGCAGGTGGCCCGAAAGTCTGGCAGCCGAACCGCTCCGTTCCTGGCACGGGAGTTAGCGCGGGCCGAGTAGCTTAGTTCGCCAAATGTTCAGGCCATTTGGGTGCTTGCGACAATTAGGATGACCTGTTGATGACAACTATCTTGGCTAGTTGAGCGGCGTTTTTCAAGTTAGTTGTCACCATTGACCGTTTTAAGCGGCCTTTTTTTCTATCTGTTTAGTCTGCTGTTTTTCAGGATTCAGCGTTGTCGGTCCCACTGGTGTGCAGTTCCTAACCTCGCGGTTTCCCCAACGACTTGGGTTAGCTGCTTTAGCGGCTTCAATTCGTTCTTTGCATTGAGCCAGTATCGCAACATCCTGCCCTGTATGGCGCTGATGTGGCGTGACGAACCGCAACTTACTGTGCTTATGCTCGTAGTTGTACCACCGCGTAAACTTCAGCACCCATCCCCTTGCTTCATCAAGGCTTTTAAAGCCTGCTGATGGCCAGTCCGGCCGATATTTGCAGGTTCGGAACAGTGACTCTGCAAACGGATTATCGGAGTTATTGTCAAATCTGGTGTACGGACATCAGGCCACGTTCCTGTCTGATTGATCCTGTACTTGTTCGCCGTCCTTGAACTTCACGTTGTTGACCACGAGAGTCAGCAGATTAAATCCTTTGATCCGCTTCCAGTTCTTCTGGGCTGACTCCAGCAGCTTGTAGACCATCGCCAGCGTGGTCTCTCGCGAGCCGCAGTTTCGCGCTCGTTTGGTTCTCAGCCGGACAGTCGCGAACGTGGATTCGATCGGATTGGTTGTCCGGATGTGAACCCAATGCTCTGCCGGGAAGTCGTAGAACGCCAGCAGTTCTTCCCGATCCTTGCGCAGGCGCTCCATGGCACCAGGATACTTCGACTCGAAGCGAACCAGCGCCCGGTCAAAGGCTTTGTGTGCCTCGTCCTGTGTCTCTGCCATCCATATATCATGCAGTGCCGCCTTCACCTTGGGTTGAACGGACTTCGGCAGTGCAGACAGGATATTGGCTGTCTTGTGCACCCAGCAGCGCTGATGACGGGTATCGGGGTAACACTTGGCCACTGCTTTCCAGAACCCAAGAGCACCGTCACCGACCGCCAGCTTAGGACTTGTCGTCAGGCCTCGCTCACGCAGGCCCAGCAGCAGCTCTGACCAACTGGCTTCTGACTCGCGAAAGCCGTCCTCAACGGCGACCAGCTCCTTGCGGCCGTGCTCTGTGACGCCGATGATCACCAGCAGGCAGAGGCGATTATCCATGCGTACGTTGCTGTAGATGCCATCCGCCCACCAGTACACATACCGCTTCTGGCTAAGATCACGCTGACACCAGCCGCGGTGCTCGTCAATCCAGTGCTGCTTCAACCGACTGATGGTATTGGCGGAAAGCCCCTTGGCCTGATCGCCCAGCAACGCGGACAGCGCATCCTGGTAATCGCCCGTACTCACGCCCTTCAGATACAGCCAGGGCAGCAGCTCTTCGACACTCCGGGCGCGCTTCAGGTACGGCGGCAACAGAGAGCTGTTGAAGCGGACGCCGGAACCGCTACGATCCCTGACCTTCGGCACCTTGATCTCGACATCGCCGGTACCCGTCTGGACCGTGCGCTCTGGCAAATAGCCATTGCGCACCACGGCCTTGCGGCCATCCGGCAGTCGATGTTCAGCATGCTGCTCCAGTAACACCTGAAGTTCAGCTTCTACGGCCTAAGCGATCAGTTCGCGGGCACCGTTGCGCAGCAACTCTGTCAGCGGATCTGTCACCTGTTCTTCTGGTTGTGAAAGAGCTCTCAGGGTAGACTTGGTCATGGCGTATCACCTTCTGTTGATTGAGATCTTGGTCGTGATCAATCAACAGGATACGCCATCCACCTATCTCCTCGTACACCAGAAATCATCATAACTCCAAGGACATAACTGATGACTGACTACTTTGTTCAGGCGTTTATATACCTGGTGGCTGCGGTCATCGCGGTGCCGCTGGCCAGGCGGCTCGGACATCTGCCTCGGGGCCTGAATCATGAGGTGTGGGCGTGCATGCACTTCGTTCACGGCCGCCGCCCTATCGGCATAGGCCGGCATTCCATACACGGTGTCGGTTGAGGCCGGCTGACCGTTCGGATTGTGGGTCGACTCGGCCATAATGACCTCAGGTTGACGGGTAAAGGAAATACAGAGTGGAACTCTAGTAACACTATAGCCCACTACGCGAAGGTAAACCCAGTGAGCGATTACAACGCGACGTAACATTTGCCAAAGAACAGGGTCAAGGCAGGGAAAGTTCCCGTCTGATGGCCTATACTTGGTAGTGAAGAAACCTACACTAGCTATCGCGACTCCACGGTGACACCACTCTGGACGCGCTCAGCGGATCGGGAGGTGTTGCTTGCAGCGCACGACTGATATGCCCGACAGCATTACCACGACGCTCACCTATCTGGTCAAGCACGACGCGAAGCCCTATGTGCATACCGAAGCCCTGACCGGTGAAAGTGAACCGCGCTACTTTGCAGAACAGGAGGAGCGCGATGTCACGATATACAACGGCCGACCACTGGTAGACAGCCTATCTTTGGACAAGCAGGGGTTCGAACTTCATCGGCGGGATACGGTGGTCGACGACCTTTACGACGATACGTTGGTGGAAAGCGTCTACTACGCCGAAGTCGAGGCTTTGATCAAAGAACTGACGGGGGCGAGCCGGGTCGTCATCTTCGACCACACCCGGCGTAGCGATGCCGAGCAACGGGGCATTCGCGGCCCGGCCAGCCGCGTGCATAATGACTACACCGAGCGCTCGGGGCTTGAACGTATCCGCGACGTGCTGGGCAGCGAACAGGCCGACGCGCTGGCAGCGGTGCCAGTCGCTCAGATCAACCTCTGGCGCCCGATAAGCGGGCCCGTCAAGCGTTCGCCGCTGGCCCTGCTGGACGCATCGACGCTCGACCCCGATGACCTGCTGGCCACCGACCTGATCTATCCGGACCGTATCGGTGAGATCTACCACTTGGCCTACAATCCGCGCCAGCGCTGGTACTATTTTCCGGACATGCGCCGTGACGAAGCCTTGCTAATCAAAGGGTATGACTCACGCCACGACGGCCGTGCCCGCTTCACTCCCCATACCGCCTTCCAGGACCCCCATACGCCGCCAGGAGCCCCGCCTCGCGAGAGTATCGAGGTTCGCACCCTGGCCTTCTTCGGTTAGGTGTTGACCACCTGGCGACGGCCTCCTCCGTACAGTATCTGACCGGCTTATGTCGACATGGCGAAGTCAGGTAAAACGAATTGCCCGATTTCCTCAATCACCTCACCGGCGGGGCGTTGGCCGTATTTCAAATTGATAATCACATGGTTTACGCCGATCTTCTGCAAACTGTGGAGCAGCGCAATAAGGTGATGCCGTCCCAGTTGATACCCCAAGTGGATCGGCCGTGGGGGTGTCTGCGGGTTATCTGTCAGGTCGAGGTAAAGTGACTGGGTGAAGGGTTTGAACAGCTCGCCACATTCATCACGAACCGCCGTGCGCCAGCTCTCGACAACCGCTTGCTGGGCCTTCGGGGGTCGCGGATAACTGATCCACCCATGACTGTAGCGGGCGATCCACTCCAGCGTCTGGCGGCTATGGCCGGTCACGAAGAATGGAATTTCCGCTGTGGTTGGCTTGGGAATCAGATCAGCTCCTTGAAGCGTGCCGCCGGACCAGGTTATAGGTACGAAACTGCTGCGCTGAACCTCGCGAAATACCTTGAGGTATTCGCGGAAGAGGCTGCCGCGTTGCTCCGGGTCGACACCGAATGCTGGGAACTCTACTGGACGGTCACCGGAAGCCACGCCGAGTAACAGACGGCCACCACTGAGCTGATCAACACTCGTTGCGGCCTTGGCAGTGTGTAGGGGATTACGGATTGGCAGGATGACCGAGGCGGTACCCAGCGCAATCGAGCGAGTGTGTGCGGCCATAAAACCCAGGTAGACCCAGGGATCGAACACCTGACCGGAATCACCGAAGCTGGGATCGCGTAACGGCACGTCGCGAAACCAGAGGGCAGAGAAACCCAATTGTTCGGCAAGTTGGGCCAAGCTTACCTGGTTGGCCATAGTTGGCATATCGCCGGTAAAGGCTTCGAGAGGGAAGAAAAGGCCCAGGCTCAGGCGGCCTTGGCGATAGGTGCGCTGAAAGCCAGCTTGTTGCTGATAGGGAATGGAATTCGGAGTAAACATGCCCTTTCCTCCATTTATTCCCGCTGCAAGGCCGCGGGATACAGCGGTACAGTCGAGTGCGACAAGCCTACCCGACCCGGGTTGATACTCACTGAGCATCATGGTGTCATGATTCGCGCGCACCTCACTCTCGTAACGACCCTCCCGCTAGCCTCTTCACTATTCGCGCTTCTGCCTCCCCTCCTGCTCTCGCACCAGCCAGTAGATTGCGCCGAGAGCCAGAATCGCCGCGCTCAGCCCCAGCAGAGTCATGGGGTCGATCTTTGTGGCATCGAGGATAATGAACCTTCGAACCAGAGCGAGGAGCGCAATTAGCAGGACGGTCTTGATTTGCACGATACTATTCTGACGCTCGGCTATACTCAGCACGGAATGATTGAATTCCAGGGCAATCAGTAACGTCATGACCATGCCGAAGACCACTTGGAAGACAGATTGGTTGGCAGGATCGACAACACCAAGCACAATCAGCGTGAGGATGCGCCAGGTCAGATGGACGAGAGCCACCGCGACCACGAGACTGAGCAGCAGCGTGAGAATTATCGCCACAATCTGCTCGAAGCGCTGGTAGTAGGACATGTTCGGCCAAGCAAGGCGTGTCTCTGAGAACCGTCCAGCGAGTGCGGAACCTACGCGGCGCGACCTACTACCGCCACCCCCTTGTAGGGGCTTTCCTCTGGACATGTATCATGCCCTCCTGTCCGCCGCCCGCGCGGCTTCGTCACTCCGGTTCGGTGGCAGGCACCTTTGTTTCCTTCTCCCAATGGATTTCACCTCGATCCTTGTCGTAGATGAAGCGCAGGCTATCGCCTTCCTCTATTTCGCCGCGCAATACGGCACTCGCAAGGCGCGTCTCGATCAGGGATCGGATCTGGCGACGAAGTTCGCGCGCACCGAACTCTGGCCGGTAGCCGACATCCGCCAAATGGTCGATGAGCGAGTCGTCGAACTCCACCGTCAAGCCCTGTCCGTGCGCGATACGCTTCACGCGCTCGAGCTGCATACCTACGATGTCACGGATCTGTTTGCGGTCGAGTGCGTGGAATACAATGATCTCATCGATGCGGTTGATGAACTCCGGGCGGAGATAACGACGGAGCACGTTCAACAGTTCCGACTTCAATTCCGCGGCGTCCTTGCGCTCGTCCTCCGGGGCCTCGAGGTTTTCCCGGATGAGATCAGAACCGATATTGCTTGTGGCTATTATGATGGTATTGGTGAAGTCCACCACACGCCCCTTGCCATCAGTGAGCCGCCCATCCTCGAAGACCTGCAGCAACACATTCTGGACATCCATGTGTGCTTTCTCGAACTCGTCAAGCAGAACGACGCTGTACGGCTTTCTGCGTACCCTTTCGGTAAGCTGCCCCCCTCCTCGAACCCGACGTACCCGGGAGGCGCCCCAATAAGGCGCGCGACCGTGTGCCGCTCCATGTACTCGCTCATGTCAACGCGGATCATCGCCTCCTCATCACCAAATACTGTTTCCGCAAGGGCTTTGGTCAGCTCTGTCTTTCCCACGCCCGTGGGTCCGAGAAAGAAGAAGGTTGCGATGGGACGGCGACGGTCGCCCAGCCCGGCGCGAGACAAACGCACGGCATCGGATATGGCTCTTACTGCCTCGTCCTGACCGACGACCCGCTGATGCAGACGCTGTTCCATCTCCATCAGCCTGGTGCGCTCCTCCGTGGTGAGCTCTGCCACCGGAACGCCGGTCAGGCGCGAAACGATCTGTGCCACATCCTCGACGCCCACCTGGTTAGCGCTAGTGCTCCGGGTCGTGTTCCATTCCTCCAGGCCTTGGTCATAGTCGCCCTGGTGTTCTTCGATACGAGCTTCCAGCGCGCTCGCGCGCTCGAAATTCTTGCGGTTGGATGCGTAGTCACGCTCACGCCGCAGCTGGTCGATCTGTGCACCGAGCTCGTGAAGCTCCGGCGGCCGCGAAGTGCCACCGATTCGTACCCGGGCAGCCGCCTGATCTATCAGGTCAATGGCCTTATCCGGCAGGAACCGGTTGGTGACGTAGCGGTCGGCCATCTCCACTGCAGCGACAATCGCCTCGTCGGTGATCGTCACCTTGTGATGAGCCTCCAGTCGATCCCTGAGCCCCCTTAGTATATTGATGGTCTGGTCAATCGTTGGTTCGGCGACGAACACCGGTTGCAGCCGCCGCTCTAGCGCTGCGTCTTTTTCAATGTGCTTCTGGTATTCGGCCAGCGTGGTCGCCCCGACCAAATGCAGTTCGCCACGCGCCAGTTGGGGCTTGAGGGTATTCGCGACGTCCAGCCCGCCTTCGCCCCCGGTCGATCCGGCGCCGACAATGGTGTGCAGCTCGTCGATGAACAGCACAATCTCGTTTTGGTGGGACGTAATCTCGTCGAGGACTTGTTTGATCCGCTCCTCGAATTGACCACGATATTGGGAACCCGCCACCAGCGAATTGATGTTTAGCTCAACCACCCGTTTGTTCTGCAACAGGTCCGGCACTTCGTTGTGAACAATTCGCTGCGCCAGCCCTTCGACGATGGCGGTCTTGCCGACGCCCGGTTCACCGATAAGAACGGGGTTGTTCTTGCGGCGCCGGGAAAGAACCTCGATCAGGGTCTCGACCTCGGCCGCTCGCCCGATCACCGGGTCCAGCTTGTCCTCGTTAGCCAATGCCGTAAGATCCCGACTGTACTTGTCCAGGGTGGGCGTGTCGCTTTGCTCCGGCAGTCGCCCCTCCTGTGCCCCCTTTCCGACCACCTGCACAGCCTTCTGCCGAAGACCGTGTGCTGAGAGGCCATAACGGTTCAGCAAGTCGCTGGCCAGCCCCTCCTCCTCGGACAGACCGATCAGAAGGTGTTCGGGACCAATATAGCCATGCCCGAGGTCTCTCGACGCCTGGAAGGCGCGCTGTAGCGCGGCTTTCACTCGTGGGGAAACTCCGATCTTTGTAGGCCCGTCCGTTTCAGGTTCGCTCGCAGCTTTGGGTGTCAGTTGCTCAATCTGGGCCTTGAGGTCCTTGGCCGATAGCTGGTATCGCTTGAGGAGCGCTTGCACCACATCGTTATCGGCCAGCGCGTAAAGCAGGTGGCTGGTATCAATCAGCTGCGAACCCCACTCCGTCGCTGTAGCCGCGGCTTGCTGCAGAATCTGCTCGCTTTGCTCGCTAAGTAAGTCACCGAGGGCGACCGATTCGCTATCCTGCGGCCGACCGTTCTCTCGGCTGGCGACCCTGCCAAAGCCGAAATCCTCGTCTCGCGCCAGCCGCTCGAAGAAATCGTCGGCGAGCAGCCCGCTTCCAAATAGGGATTCAAACGGAGAGGCACTTCGTGCTCTCAGGCGCAAATAATCCGTTTGGCATACGTTGAGAGTGCGTCTGCGTCCGGCCTGTGAAACGGTTACCTGCAGAGCCGCAGGGCGTTGTTGGCAGATATCGCATGATATTTGCTGCGATTTTTCTGGACTCTTGTTCATGATCCCTCCTTTGTACCGTTGTATGGCTTACAACAGTCATATAGGAACCGCTAAGCCTTGGAGAAGAGGCGGAGCCCAGTAAAACTTGGGAGGGGGCAGAGCCCGGGAGAAGATTAAATAAGTATAGCCCGAGGTAGACTGAAAGCAAGGCGGCAAGCAGCAGCAGGGCCCCGCCATCCCGGGCGAATGAACCGCCAGCACCAACTCCATACCCTGGTTCTTTTTTACTGCTGGCCGTGTTCGAACAAGCCGCATCAACACAAACCGCGTCAGAGGTGCCTGCCGACGTGCCCCACACGCAACAGTTTAGTTAGATCCTCTGTCGGCACCGGCCTTGCGAACAGGTAACCCTGCATATACCGGCATCCGCTTTCACGCAGCAATCGGCACTGTTCCGGTGTCTCCACGCCCTCGGCTATAACATCCAAGTTCAGGCGCTGAGCCATGGCGATGATGGCGTCGGCGATCGCGGCACTGGCCGGATCGCTTGTGATTTCGCGGACGAACGACTGGTCGATCTTAAGCGTATCGATCGGGAAACGCTTCAGGTAGCTCAGGCCGGAATACCCGGTGCCGAAGTCATCCACCGCGATGCTCACGCCGTAATCCTTGAGGCACGTCATCGTTGCGACCGCCGTATCGACATCCTCCATGAGCATGCTCTCGGTCAGCTCGAGTTCCAGGTGTTGCGGGTCAAGTCCGGTCTCCGGAATAACCGGGGCGGTTCACCAACAGCAAATGGAGCCGCCCAGCGCTTGACATATTCCCCTATCAACACGCCGTGCACACCAGGTATGTCTAGAGCTTGGGGGTGGTTGACCAAGTATGCCGTGCATGGGCATGCGGTGAGCGCAACACTGCAGCATGCAAGGTACCCGGAGGTGTAGCGAGATCACCACCATAGCGTCCAAGCCCCCTCAGCAGGGCTTCGTCTTCGACGCGAGCTTGGCTCTTGCCAATAAAGTTGCTGCGCTTACTATTAAGTCCGGTTGGCTCAGGCGCGGTCATGCTCTCCTCCTTGGTGGCGTCATGAAGGCCGACCACCTGTAAGGGAGTCTAAGGAGCACACGTGGGGAAGCCTTGCCTCACAAAATGAGAACTTCCCGAATTGTACTGAGATTTTCCCGAGAGTCTGATCCGTGCAATAGCCCCCAGACACAACGCGCCGCGACAGGGTGGTTCAACACATTAATAGAAGGCAATTGACCTTCACTGCGCTCGGCGAGCACTGCCGACTGGCAGGCGTGCGAATCGAAGAAGGCTGTCGAGGGTTGCTAAGATAGTTTTGGAAACTGTTTCACACCTAGGGTGCGAACCGCTGAAAAATATGACATTTCCAGATGAAAGCTAAGCATATCGTCTTCGCTTGGATCGATGCCTGATTCTTACTGAGTCGGGTTAACAATGCTTTTCAAAACCTGCCTCGAAGCTTGTTCAGACAGAACAGCGAGCATCCCAGCAGCGTAAGGCATAATGAATATCGACACGACGCTGATAGAGTATCGCCATCGTCTCACTCAACCTAGCCAGACAAAGGTTCTCTCGACAAGCCAGCGATGGCGTCCGAGTCGTTGATCACCCTCTATGCCCCGGCGAGCGATGCGAGGCTGGATGCCGCGAGCCTGATATGACCGGCGGCAGCGAGAACGCTCTGGTCGGCCCCATGAAACTGCTGAACACTATCGAGCATCGAGCAGAGCCATCAAAAGCAAACTGTCATGCATGTTGACCCTCGACAGTAGGATGGACAACGGAACATGCGTTTACCATTTATTGATAACGGCCATGGTCAACCTAGAAACGCAAACCAACCTTTCATCGTTATTTTTGATATGTATTTCCCATATCTGAGTAGATCCGCCGATATGTAGCGGCCTCGCTGTTCCATAGACCCAGCCAGACTGCATTGGCCTCACATGGTTCGCATTAATCTCCTGGCCAACGGCGATCTTGCTGCAGTCTTTCAGACAGAAGTTAGCAGCTATACTACCTAGGGTTTCAGCAAGTACTACCGATGCACCACCATGCAGTATGCCGGCAGGCTGAATGGTTCTTGCATCTACTGGCATCCTTCCACTAAGAGAATCATCCCCAATTTTAGTGAATTCAATTCCGAGATGACTTATTAGGGTCTCCTTTGCACTCAAGCCAAGCTCATCAAGAGTTATCTGTTTTTGCCAAATCATAGTTCATACCCTGTTATGATAACCAATCACACGAATAATAAAAAACCGCAGATACAAGCGTTGCTATACTATTAGAAAGAATCTACGTCTTTCCTGAACCGTTGAACAACAGCTCCCCCCTAGCCGGCAGCTCCGCGTCGGCACTTTCTTTGCCACTCCCCAGCCGGCTATCAGCCCATACATGTTCAAGCCCCATTAACTTAAGCCAGTTCGGCTTATTAGTGAAGTCGAGCAGCCCTCTTATTAAGCGGCATGCTTGCGAGTATGTAGAGCCGAAGGAGCAATATTCAGGCGCTTTCGCTATCGAAACCTTCTTATTAGTGAGGAGCACCCAAAGGTATAGCGATTCCTCACGGGAGCGGTGCCGCCGGACTGGTATCGCCAAAGCGTCGTCGAACCAAGTCCTTCCCATGCGGTCAACATGGACTTCACCTCGCAACTGTACGAGCGCCTATTCAGACCCGGCGGATTATTCATACGGAGCCTAACCGGAAGGCTGGAAGTGCCAAATGACCTTTTCAGTAAGCCTCTATTAATATCCGTAACCATGTTTGCATTACCCTCTCTATGGTCGAGTCCTGTCAAAAAAGGAAACCTGCATCGCTTGTACAAGCGTAAGACCCTGGGCCGTGCTCAGAGCGAGGAAGTGCTGGATACACTGAAGCTATATGTCGAAGCCGGAAAGGTCTTAGGTGATCGTGATAGCGCCCAGGAGTGGCTGCACAGCGAGGTTCGAGCGCTGAATGGGTCTCAGCCCATCGATATTTTCGATACCTTCGCTGGCCGCGAAATGGTGAGGGATGTACTAGGCAAGATTGAGTTCGGGGAGCTCAGCTAATAATATTTTGGATGCGGGGAGGCAATCATCTCGCAAAGCCACATAAATGCCCTTAGCACTTACCAACACTAAGGGTACCCGAGTCAAGTTATATCGAATCACCTAAGTACGCTATTTGACCACCCTTTCTGGCCAGGGCGGAAGCTGCCGAGACGGTGGACGCTGGAACAAAACCGGCCATTCTTTACTGTATTTCGGCCTGTTAGCTGCGACCGTCATGCTCGAAATGGGGAACTACACCTCGAATCCCCGGCGGCGTTGCCAAAATCATGCACATCACCGCGCCAAGTAGTGACTTCTTCAGGCTACCGCCCTCGGTGAACACCACGAATAAAGCCCATCGTGAACGTAAGCATGGCCACCAAAGTGATGGGCAAAAAAATCCAGCAGCCCATGCCAGAAGTTGGGGTCTCTGCCATTCATAGGGCGTTTCTCTTTTCGTCTTGGGTTCATAGCGCACCTCTCGGGCGGGCCTCGTCAGTTAGGCGATGGAAATACCGCCAGCCGCTTCATAAACACTCAGCAGATCATCTGTCGCCAGCTCCCACTGGCCATAGCCAGCATCTGGGACGCTTGCCCAGATGCACCGACACGCATGAATCGCTTCTTTGATGCGGCCATAATGGATTAGGGAAAATGCCTTGCATTAGCGTATTGGATAGCTCCTAGACTCAGTATTGAGACTGACTATTGCTGAGGAAGGCTAGTACGCTCACCGTACTATAAGACTCCAGGGCAAATAACCAGACTCTAAGGCATGAATGCATATTTCCAGGCAAAGCGTCGCGCCGGGTAATTGGCGAGAATTAGCTTTAAATTTTCGTGCATAAAAACAAGAGCTCGCCATGAATATGCAAAAAAGTATTGCCGAAGCCACCATCGGTCACATCGGAAGTCGTCAGGCTCGAGTCGAGGACGCAGCTCTGCTTCAAGGCCAAGGCCGCTACGCTGACGACATGGCGACACCACCAGGGACCCTGCAAGCCGCTGTTGTCCGTTCTCCCCATGCCCACGCCCGTATCCGTTCGGTGGATGCCTCACGCGCTCTGACTATGAAAGGCGTACATGGTGTGCTCACTGGCGACGACGTCAAGCGCTGGTCTAACCCGTTTCCGGTGGGCGTCAGAGCACCTATGGAGCATTGGCCTCTGGCTGTCGACAAGGTGCGCTACGTTGGCGAACCGGTCTGCGTAGTGATTGCCGACGACCGCTACCTAGCCGAGGATGCTCTGGATGCCGTTCAGGTCGAATACGAGCCGCTGACACCGATCATCGACCCCGAAGCGGCCACCCTAAATGATGCGCCGATTCTGCACGAAGCCGTAGGCAGCAACGTGGTAAACGAACGCAGCTTCCGCTACGGCGATCCGGAGCGGGCTTTCGCCGAAGCGCCACACCGCATCACACTGAAGGTTCAGTACCCGCGAAACTCCTGCACGCCGATTGAATGCTACGTGGTACTGGCGCAGTACCTGCCAGCCTCAGAAACCTATGATGTGATGGCCAATTTCCAGGGCCCCTACGCGCTGCACTCGGTAATGTGCCGGGCACTCAACGTGCCGGCCAACCGCCTGCGCCTGCGTACCCCGCCGGATTCTGGTGGCAGCTTCGGCATCAAGCAGGGGGTGTTCCCCTATGTGGTGCTGATGGGTTTGGCCTCGCGCAAGGTCGGTGCTCCGGTGAAGTGGGTGGAGGATCGCCTCGAGCATCTACAGGCCTCTTCCAGCGCCACCAACCGCGTCTGCGAAATCGAGGCCGCAGTGGAAGCCAATGGCCGCGTCACGGCCCTGCGCTACGACCAGATTGATGATTGTGGCGCTTACCTACGGGCCCCTGAACCAGCCACCTTCTACCGCATGCACGGCAATCTCAGTGGCGCTTACGCCATCCGAAACCTGGCGGTGCGCAACCGGGTGGTGCTCACCAACAAAATGCCTACCGGGTTGAACCGCGGATTCGGGGGCGGTCAGGTCTATTTCGCCCTTGAGCGGCTGATGCAACACGTCGCTGCAGAACTCGGCCTCGACCCGCTCGAGGTCATCCAGCGCAACCTGGTTCCCGCTGGCGTATTCCCTTACCGCGCAGCAGCGGGCGCACTGCTCGATTCCGGCGACTATCCTGCTGCTGTGGAACTGGCGCGCCGTAAAGGCAATCTCGACGAGCTCCTACAGCGCCGTGACCAGGCCCGTGCCGAGGGACGTTTGTATGGCATAGGCTATGCCGCTGTGGTGGAACCCTCAATCTCCAACATGGGCTACATCACCGTCGCCATGACGCCCGAAGAGCGTCAGAAGGCTGGACCGAAGAATGGAGCAGTGAGCACTGCCACAGTCAGTGTCGACCCGCTCGGCAGCGTGACCGCTCACGTGTCCTCGACACCGCAAGGTCAGGGCCATCAAACAGTGGTGGCGCAGATCATTAGCGAGTTACTAGGTGTGAAGCTGGAAAGCATCAGCGTGAATGTCGAGCTGGACACCGGCAAGGACGCCTGGTCGATAGCCTCCGGCAACTACTCGAGCCGCTTCTCCGGCGCCGTCGCCGGGTCGGTGTATAACGCCACCTTGAAGATCCGTGAACGCATGGCCGCCATCGCCGCGGACATGTGGCAGGTATCCCCCACTGACGTCCGCTTCGCCGACGGCAAGATCTTCGTAGAGAACGGCCCTAGTCAGCCCTTTCATCGTGTGGCTGGCACCACCCATTGGTCACCGGGCCTGCTGCCGGAAGGCGAAACGGGCGGTCTGCGGGAAACTGCCTTCTGGACACCTCCCCAACTCGAGGCGCCGAACGACCAGGACTGCATTAACAGCTCTCTGTGTTACGGCTTCATCCTCGATTTCTGCGGAGTAGAGATCGATCGCGTCACCGGTCAGGTACGCATCGACAAGTACGTCACTACCCATGACGCCGGGCGCATTCTCAATCCAATGCTGGTCGAAGGACAAATCCTCGGTGCTTATTCCCAGGCGCTGGGCGTGGCGCTAATGGAAGAGTTTGCCTACAGCGAGGACGGCAGCTTCCTTTCTGGCACCCTGGCCGACTACCTGATCCCGACCGCACCGGAGGTAGTCGACCCGGTGATCCTGCACATGGAAACTCCCTCGCCCTTCACCCCGCTGGGGGCTAAGGGTGTCGGTGAAGGCAACAACATGAGCACTCCGGTGTGCATCGCCAATGCCGTAGCCGATGCGCTAGGCCGCTCTGACATCAAGCTTCCGCTGACGCCGTCGCGGGTTCGCTCAATGATCGGAATCGACGAGCCGGCGGCGCCAGAAGGTCTTGTCATGGATGCACCGAAGGTAGCCGGTGGTTCGGCCCTGCAGGCTAACGACTTGGTTGAGATTCCCGCGCCGCCGCAGCAGGTATTCGACGCCATCCTCGACCCCGAAACGCTGAAGGCCATCATCCCGGGTTGCCACGCCTTGGAACTCGAAAGCGAAAACCATTACCGGGCCGACGTCACCGTCGGTGTGGGCATGATCCGCGCGCGCTTCGCCGCACGGGTCGCCCTGACCGACCTCGATCCACCTCACTCGCTACGTCTGTCCGGCTCCGGCAACAGTCCTATGGGCTCGGCTACCGGCAGCGCAAAGATCAATCTGGTGGCGCTGGAGAACGGGAATACACGGTTGGAGTACGCCTATGAGGCCGCAGTGACCGGTAAGGTCGCCGCCGTCGGTGGGCGCATGTTGCAGAGCGCCTCGCGCGTGATTATCGGTCAAATATTTACCCGTCTGGCCCAACGGCTCTCCGGCAAGCCTATCGACACCAGCCTGTGGCAACGCTTGCGCGCCCTACTCGGCATGGGAGGTACGAAATGAAACCCGCCGCATTCGACTATGTCCGTGCAGCCAGCAAGCGCGAGGCCTTGCAGCAGCTTACAGAGCACGGCGAGCAGGCTCGGATCATCGCTGGCGGCCAGTCGCTGATGGCCGTTCTGAACATGCGCCTAGCCCAGCCGAAGGTGCTGATCGACATCAATCAGGCCAGCGATCTGCATTATCTGAAGGTGGAAAACAACTGCCTTAAGGTCGGTGCAGCGGTGCGTCAGGTCGAACTGCTCGACCGTACAAGCTTAGTCGATGAAGTCCCCCTGCTGGCCCAGGCGATGCCTTGGATCGGCCACTTCCAGACGCGCAATCGCGGCACCGTGTGTGGCTCGGTCGCGCATGCCGACCCGAGCGCCGAAATTCCGCTGTGTCTGGTCACTTTGGGCGGCACTGTAGTGCTCGAATCGCTCAAGGGAAAGCGCCGCGAGGTTCCCGCCGCCGAGTTCTTCCAAGGCGTGCTAACCACTGAGAAGCGGCCGGACGAAATGGTCGTGGAAGTCCAATTTCCACTGCGTGAGGCCGACGTGATCTACCGCTTCCACGAGGTCGCCATGCGCCACGGTGACTTCGCCCTGGTGGCGCTCGCCGCCTGTATCCGCCAAGGCGAGGTGGACCTGGGTGTCGGCGGCGTCGCCGACCGGCCAACGTTGCGCCGCCTGCCCTTGGGGGCAGAACTGAAGGATTCACTCAATACCCTGGCCTGGTCGCTTGGCGCCCAAGACGACGTGCACGCCAGCGCATCCTACCGCCGCCAGCTGGTACGGGAACTGGGCCAACAACTGATCGAGGACAACGACCATGCACGTGCGAGCTGATCAGCGCTTCCCCATACAGATAGAACTCAATGGCCGTCAACGCGAAGGGCTCGCCGAGCCACGCATGCAGCTGTGTGATTTCCTGCGACACGAGTTGGGCACCACCGGCGTGCATGTCGGTTGCGAACACGGCGTCTGCGGCGCCTGCACCGTGCTGGTCGATGGCGTTGCCTCACGCTCCTGCCTAATGCTCGCCGTGCAGGCCCACGAGCGCCGGATCGACACGGTGGAGTCGCTGTCACGCGACAACATCATGAACGACCTGCAGCAGGCCTTCAGCCGCCATCACGCCCTGCAGTGCGGCTTCTGCACCGCGGGCATCTTGATGTCCTGCGTGGAATTCCTCGAGCGCGTCCCGAACCCGGACGAAACCCAAGTTCGCGACATGCTCTCTGGGCATCTGTGCCGCTGCACCGGCTACACCAGCATGGTCCGGGCGGTGCTAGAAGTGACGCAGCAACGACAAGAAACACTTGCGGAGAACAACAACGATGTTTGACCTTGGACGCAGTTTTCTCGCCGCGGTCGAGCGGCGCCCCAATGCCGTGGCGATCAGCGACGGCGACCTGAAGAAAAGCTACGAGACCTGGTTCGCCGACATCCAACGTGCCTCGCACGGTCTCGAACAGCTCGGCCTGAAGAAAGGTGACCATCTGGTAGCGGTAATGCAGAACCGCTGGCAGATGGCGACCCTGCACTGGGCTTGCCAGTTCAGTGGCATCATCATGACCCCGCTCAACTGGCGCTCCACCGCCGACGAACTCGCTTGGTGCACCAATGACGCCGAAGCGCGTGTGGTTATCCATGACGATTCAGCCCAAGAAGCCGTTGCCGGTTGCGGCAGGAGCACCTGGCAGTGCGTCAGTGTTGGCCAGCCGGGCAACGATAGCGCGATCAGCTTCGAAGAACTGTGCGCCAAAACGCCGAGCGAAATCATCCTGCGCGCCGACCCCGAGGACTGGTCGTTGATGCTCTACACCTCCGGCACCACCAGCCGGCCTAAGGGCGTGCCGCGCCGCCACCGCGCCGAACGCGCCGCCGCGGTCGCCCACTTAGCGCAGAACATGTATAGCCAAGAGGAATGCACCCTCGGCGTGATGCCGCTCTACCACACCATGGGCGTGCGTTCGCTACTGTCGATGGCATTGCTAGACGGGCATTTCGTCTGCGTGCCAAAGTTCGATGTGGAAGCCACGCTGGACGCCATCGAGCGCGAGAAGATCACCAACCTGTACTTGGTGCCGACGCTCTACCACATGCTGATTGAACATTCGGCCTTCAGCCCCGAGCGGGTAGCCAGCGTCACCAAGTTAGGTTTCGCCGGCGCGGCCATGAGCGATGGGCTGCTGCAACGTGTCGAGGCCGCGTTCAAGCCGGAGCTGTTCGTCAACCACTATGGCAGCTCGGAAATCTACACCTTCACCATCGACCAGAAGGCCAGCGCCAAGCCTGGCTCGTCTGGCCGCAGCGCGCTGAACCAACGCATTCGCGTGGTGGCGCTGGGCAGCGAATCGCCGGACGACCTCTGCAAGCACAACGAGGAAGGCCAGATCATCGCCGACCTGTCCAGCGACGAGGCCTTCGAAGGCTACTGGAAGCGGCCCGACGCCGATGCCAAGTCGATCCATGAGGGTTGGTACTTCACCAGCGATACTGGCTTCTTCGACGAGGACGGCGACCTGTTCGTGACTGGTCGTGTCGACGATCTGATCATTACTGGTGGCGAGAACGTCAGCCCGGCGGAGATCGAGAACGCCCTATCGCTGCACCCTGCGGTCGAGGAAGTCGCCGTGGTCGGCCTACCCGACGAACAATGGGGCAAGCTAGTCGTCGCCTTCATCAAGCTGCGTCATCCGATTACTGAGGAAGAGCTGGACGCCCACTGCGTATCCTCGGGTCTGGCTCGCTTCAAGCGGCCGCGCCGCTACGAATTCATCGACCAGATCCCCAAGTCCCCGGTCGGCAAGATCTTGCGCCGCATACTAGTGACCGATTACGGCCACCCCACTTCCGCCAACTAACACTATTGCTTTACACAAGGAAAGAACTTACATGAATACTCAGCAGATCGAACAATTCCTGAGCACTGAGTTCGACGGCTTCACCGTGGAACTGAACCTCGAGCACGAGCGCGGGGACATCATCCTCGGCCGCCCGCCGTTCAACGTCATCGCCATGAGCCAGCGTGACACCCTGCGCCAGGTCTTCGAAGCGCTTGACGCTCATTCTGGGATCCGGGTGATCGTATTGCGTGCCCAGGGCGAACACTTCTCCAGCGGTGGGGATATCAAGGGCTTTCTGGAGGCATCGCCGGAGCACGTCTCCAAGCTGGCCTGGAACGTCGCCGCCCCAGAGCGCTGCACCAAGCCGGTGATCGTAGCCAACCGCGGCTACACCTTCGGCGTCGGCTTCGAGCTGTCGCTGGCCTGCGATTTTCGCATTGCGTCGGAAACCACCCGCTATGCTCTGCCCGAGCAAAACCTCGGCCAGATTCCTGGCTCTGGCGGCTCGGCTCGGCTACAAAAGATTATCGGCATCACCCGCACCAAGCACATCGTTATGCGCGCCAAGCGCATCACCGGCCAGCAGGGTTATGACTGGGGCTTCGTCACCGAGTGCGTGCCCGACGCAGATCTAGAAAGCACCGTCGATGCGATGGTCGATGAACTGCGCCGATTCTCGCCGCTCGCCCAGCGTACGGCGAAGAAACTGATCAACGACAACGAGGACGCATCACTAAAGGTCGCCATTGAGATGGAAGGCCACTGCTACAGCCGCCTGCGTAGCTCGGCGGACTTCAAGGAGGGCGTCGAGGCGTTCCACAGCAAGCGTCCGGCCGTATTCCGCGGCGAGTAATACCTATGTGACTGCGACGGTTGCACGTCTGGGCAACCGTCGCCCTAGCACCTGATGGCCTGTTTGGGCTAAGCGCCCCGCCACCGTATGCCAAACCGCCCTGACTCTTATAAAACAATTAACTAGCGGAGCACGCCCATGTCTAGCCCCGTCGCACCCGATGCAAACGCTTCCCATGCCGAACCAGTTACGAAGACCCCCTTGCGCCATGCATTCAACTCGAAGTCCATCAGTGCAGGTGTTGTCGCCGCGCTGTTCGGTTGCACCGGCCCTGCGCTGGTCATTATCAATGCCGCCGAAGCAGGGGGCCTGACCAATGGCCAGACGGTCGCCTGGCTGTTCGCCGTGTACGTGCTGGGCGGCCTGATCAGCCTTTTCATGGCGCTGCGTTATCGTCAGCCGATCTGCGGTGCCTACACCATTCCCGGCGCAGCGATCCTGGTCGGTTCGCTCAGTGTCATTCCCTTCAGCGAGGCTATCGGGGCCTTCATCATTAGCGGCCTGCTAGTGCTGATCCTCGGTGTCACCGGGTTGATCGGCCGGTTAATGCGCTGGCTACCGATGCCGATCGTGATGGCGATGATCGCCGGTGCGCTGATCCGCTTCGCCACCGGTGCGGTGGACTCGGTTGTCACCGCGCCCATCATCGCAGGAGCCGCGGCGCTGAGCTTCTTCCTCGTTACTCGGTTCGCCAAATCGGTACCGCCGGTGCTGGTGGCTGGCGTTGTTGGGCTGGTACTGGCCTTCGCCATGGGCCAACTGCAGCCGGCCGACGTGAATATCGGTTTCGTCATGCCGGCTTTCACCCTCCCTAGTTTCTCTCTGGACGCCTTCCTGGCTATCACCATCCCGCTGACGGCACTGGTGATTGGTGCAGAAAACGCCCAGGCGACCGGTGTACTGATTACAGAGGGCTACCGCCCACCAGTCAATGCAATGACGGTAATCAGTGGCATCGGAGGCATGCTCGCCGGGCTACTCGGCGGTCACAATGCCAACATTGCCGGCCCGATGACCGCCATATGCTCCTCTGAGCAGGCCGGTGAGGACCGCAACCTGCGTTATGGTGCAGCCTTGGTTAACGGTGCGCTGTTCGCGCTGTTCGGCTTATTCGCCGGGCTTGCCGTACCCTTCATCCTGGCTTTCCCCAAGGCGCTGATCGTCGTGATCGCTGGCCTGGCCATGCTGGGCGTACTGCTCGGCGCACTGCAGCAGGCCTTCCAAAAGGGCGGTTACTGCCAGATTGGCGCCTTTATTGCGCTAGCCGTGGCGATGAGTCAGTTCTCCTTCATGGGCATCAGCTCGCCGTTCTGGGCACTGTTGTTTGGAGTGTTGGTATCCGGGGTACTGGGCGAAATCAAGCGCTGATCGGATGTGACTACCGTACCAGGCGCACGGTAGTCGCCTATAGCGGACTGTGATGAGGTGCATCAAAATTCATTAATGGACAGGGCTTAACCGCTACTCCTAACTTAGGCTCAAGCCAATCAGGAGAATAGCCACGCCCTGCAGCAGCATTTTCGGTGTCGGCGCGTCATCAAATTCGATTCCAGCTATCAGTACCTTGAGGGTTAACTGACTGGAACAGTCCTCTTATAGTGCAGCCATTAAAAGAATAAGATGAAAAACGACCTCACCACTACCGAGGTCAAGGGCTAAACCTAGATAAAGGAGGCACAGCGCAACATAAAAAACTGATTCAGGGCAAGACCTGTTGCCCTGAGAGCAGCATGATTCTGGGCTGCGGGAAAAATGGGGGCCTTGGGCCAAGCCAGAGCAATTATCAGACGCCGCTAGAGCCGGTGCTACAACGAAGAACGGTCATATTGGTCTCTTAGCTATAAAATCCGGGCATACTCTTCAGTAGCAACGTGGATGTGCAGAACCAGAGACATTACAGACTGACGCGGTGCCTCATGCGACCGCGCCTATAACGAGGGTGCTGTTATGCTTCAACTCGACCTTCAGGTCGTCCACACCGCTTTGCAGTGGGCTCGCAAGGGTCACTCCTTTTGGCTGTGCACGGTGCTCTCAACCTACGGCTCGGCACCCCGTACACCCGGCGCGATGCTGGCCGTGCGGGCGGACGGCCAGCTCATCGGCTCCCTTTCGGGCGGCTGCGTCGAGGAGGCCTTTCTCGAAAGTCTCGCTGACGGCGAGCTGCGTGCACCGACCCAGATCGTCCTGTATGGGGAGAGCGATGAAGAGCGTCAGCGGCTGCAACTGCCGTGCGGCGGTGTTCTTAAGGTACTAGTCGAGCATCGCGCACCGGACAAAACTTGGGTCGACCATCTGCAGGGCATGTACAACGCACTGCTCGGCCAACGTCGGTTGGTACGTGAACTCGACCTGTCCTCCGGTGCCTTCGTGCTCATGGCGGACGACCATGGCGGCGAGATTGCGCAGCTCCTGAACGAACGCGTGCGAATACGCATCGGCCCTGTGCTTAGGCTGATTCTTGCCGGGTTGTCGCCGGTGGCCGAATACTGCGCCAGCTTCGCTCGTACCATCGGCTGTGAGGTGATTGCCTGTGATCCGCGCGAAGAGATGCTGCGACGCCCACCCGAGGGAGTTCAAGTACATCCAGTGCTGCCTTCCGAATTCATCGCCGCTGGCCATTGCCACGAAGCTACCGCTGTGGTCGCACTGACCCACGACCCACGCATCGACGACCTGGCGCTGATGGAAGCAGTGCGCTCTCCGGCCTTTTACATCGGCGCTATGGGCTCGCGGCAAACCTCCATACGGCGTGCTGAACGGCTGAGCCGGGTCGGCGGATTGTCTTCACAGCAGATCGCGCGTATCCACATGCCCATCGGGCTCAACCTCGGCAGCAAAACGCCTGCCGAGATCGCCTTGTCAGTGGTCGCCGACGTACTGCGCGTTTATCACGGGAAAGGTCGCGATGCGCTCTGAAACGAAAGTAGTAGACTTGGCGCTGGTCAATCTACACCTGCCGCGGCAGGTTAGGTGATAAACTTCTTGAGCACACCAAGCCTGCCACTACACTCCGCGACCATAAGGAGCTAGCGATGTCCACCGCACAACGCGTCTTCCACGGCAAGTTTGGGAGAGTCGCCCTCCTCGATATGGACCGACCACTTGTAACCCATTCGCACCACGAATGCCATGTGCTGGTGAAGGTCTCAGGCTCCGACACATTTTTCAACGTCAATGGCCATCAGGTACCTCTTACCGACCGCAATGCGGTACTGATCAACGCTTGGCAGCCGCATTTCTTTGATTACCAGCCCAGCGCCGAGCAGACACAGATTCTCGCGCTCTATATCGAACCGGCCTGGCTGGCTGAAGCCCAGCATACGTTAGCCCTGAGCTCACATCCGGGATTTTTTGCCCAGCCTAGTATTGAGCTTAACAGCAAGAAACGGGCGATGGCCGACCGGTTAATAGCCGAGGCCTATAGTGCCGGGCTAATTCCCCGCGAGCACATTGAAAATTTACTATTTGATTTTCTAATCGAGCTTATCGAGGATTTCTCGCAATGGAAGCACCTGTGCCGCCTCGGCACTCAGATGCGCCAAGGATTCAATGATGCACGCATCCGCCGTGCTTGCGCCTACCTGCAAACCCATCTTGACGATCCTGATTGCGTCACCAACGCTGCGAAGGCCGCCGGATTCTCCCGTGCGCACTTCTTTACCTTATTTCGCAAGGACACCGGCATGACACCAAGACTCATGCTCAATGACGCGAGAATGCGGCGGGCCTTCCTTTGGCTTGAGCGAGAGCGCAGCGGTACTTTAGGCCAACTCGCTGAGAACCTTGGTTTTACCGAGCAGGGTCACTTTACTCGATTCTTCCGCCAACACATTGGCGCATCTCCAAGCCAGTATCGATGTGTAGTGGACAGTTATTGGACAGGAGATATGTGACCACGATAGCGTGGCCCACAAGGTCTTCGCGAGCCTAGCTCAACGAACATAAAGATAAAAGAACTTGCTCTTTGTGCGTTTAATATGAGCTTGTACAAAAACACCGGCAAAAACTGAGACTAAAATCGACACTCACCGCAATAAGCCTACTTATCTAGGTTGGTATATATCTTAAGGAAACGTTGAACAATTCGTCTCGGAGCAACAGAAGCATTCAACGTGGACTTTATTATTGTCTCAGTCATAGATATTTAACCACCTCAAGTAGCCTGCTTACCTGGCAGCCGTGTTATCCGGTTGGCAATACTGAATCGCCCCGGGTTTTTTAGACACTACCTGGTCTTATACTTGGGGTTTGAGAGGGTAGCCTGAATGGTCGATTTGAGTTCTTGGATAGATTATGTGGTGTTACATTAGCTTTAATTAATTGACCGCTTTGGGTCGCAATCTGTCTATGGCAAATACTCATAATTCTTAAGACCACAATAACGGTGTATGCCATCTGTGTCATCTTTGGAATAGCAGCTTAGGGCTTTGATGCGGGTAAAGCTTTGGGAGAGGATGCTCAGTGGCAAGCCTGTAGATGCTTGCTTGGATTGAAAAACTGTCCATAGGCGTCCCAGTCGTTTCGAAGAGAGCCAATTGCAAGGTGTGGGTCAAAGTGTGGGTTAAAAACCTTCAGACAACAAAAAAGCCGCTGAAATCAGCGGCTTAGTCGTAATACTTGGCGGAGGGACAGTCTCTCACAAAGCCACCTAAAACCCCCGCCGATAGCGACATTCCGCTATCGCTTATCAAAACATGCCCCCAGATATGCCCCCTTAGTTGGGTGGTCACCTAAAAGGGATTCAGGGTCACATTTAGGCGATGTCGGAAAATCGGACATCGGTAACGCCAAACTGGTGTTCAGGGCTGAATCCCCAGAACGGGGGTGCAGTCAGTTTGACCTGAGTCAGGGCAACATGCCCTAACTTAGGTGGTGTCTCTATTTTAGAGACAGTGTCTCTAAATTGGTGACAGCGGCGATTCCAGACAATCGGCCCTAGGGTTTCCACATATTACGGAAACGCTCAAACTTATTGGGCGGGCAGCCTGGGGCCAAGTCATCGTCGATTGCCTCCTCTAACGCTTCAAGGCGCTGGTGCAATCTCTCAATAGCCTGGGCATCCTGCTTACGCATGGCCCACACCAAACGGCGGTTTAGTCGCTCGCGCTCCTCCTCTAGCCGGTCGGTGCGATATTCGCCGGCGGGTCGTTCGTTCCATGCAAACTCGCTTTTCAAGTTAGCCATCAAAACACCTCATTAGACCGATACGGGTTTAGCAATAGCTGGAACGTCGGGTTTTCCTGAAAGCCCCCTACCCCGGTAACTGTTTGGCGCTCTCGATGCTCGAATAGATCCCCCACTAACAGCAGCACAGCAGCACGCACAGGCGCGGGCATCGGTTCGGGAAGGTCTTCGCCCAGGTATTGGGCTATATAGCCCTCAGCGGCCTCAATTAAGCCGGTAATCAATCCGTCTTCGTCGTCTTCTTCAACCATTAGGCGAAGGTGGGCTTTAGCTTCTTCAAGTGAAACGCTCATATAAATAGCACCTCGGTTTCAATAGTGGTTGGTTCTTCGGCTGATTGGGCGGCCCCCATCGCCATAGCTAAGGCTTGAATACCGTCAATGCGTCCAGTACGGCGGGACTTGTCCAGCTTGCGAGCGCCAGCCGGGTCGGTAGTGGTTACCGCATTGGCTGCGCACATCGTCAAAACCGGGTGATTGCCGTGGGCAATGCGACCGTTCAGTAACTCGGCCTCGAGTGCGTCCAGTGCTGGGGCCATATCGCGGAAGCCTTGCCCGTGTGGCATCAAGGGAAGCTCTACCCCAAGCCGGTCTAATTCCTTCCTGAAAATGTCGATGCGCCAGCGGTCAAACGCCAGGGCGTGCAGATCCACGTCTTGAAGTATTTCTGCTAGGTCGGTGGCCACCGCCTCATAATCAACGGTTGCGCCTGGGGTGGTGCGTAGGAAGCCAGAACGGGCCCAAACGTCATAGGGCGCCCGGTCTGTTTTGGCACGGTCGAAAATGCCCTGCTCTGGCGTCCAGAAATATGGCTGCACCTGCCAAACGCCTTCCACCTTACCCACCAGTACCAAGGCGGTTAGATCGGTACGGGCTGACAGATCAAGCCCACCAAACACCGGGCCATCAAACGGCAGCGGCTCGGCTGCGCACTCTGCCCACACGTCTGGGCTAATGAAGGGGCTATCTAGGCTGACACGCTGGTTTAGTAACAGGTTGCGGGCGCTGTTGGACATGCTCGGCATTCGTTCGGCCTGGGCCATCTGCTCGCGCATATCGTCTTCACTGCGGAAGATACCCAATGCCGGGTTAGCGGCTCGCCATGCTTCGGCGTCCATTAGGTCGCAACCCTCGGGCGCAGTGTACAAGTGGCAAACGGTGCGCGGGTCTTTCGAGCGCAGCGCGTCGTCTATCCACTCACTGAGTAAGTCGGCATCGTTGGCGGCTTGAGTGCTTATCGTGATTATCAGCGGGTTTTCGTGTGCGCCTTGGCTGGTGGTGATCGCGTCCACAAAGTCGGATTGTGGCCCGCGTACCTGCCCTACCTCATCCAGAATAGCCAGCACCGGGCTAAGGCCGTGGGCGGTTTTGCCATCGGCTGCCAGTGCCTTGAACTCAGTGTTCATTGTCAGGCCGATAAGCCGCTTACCACTGGGCACAATGCGCACGATCTTGGAAAGCTCGGGCGACATCTGCACCATCTTTGACGCCAGGTTAAACACCAGCGCGGCTTGGTCACGGCTCATAGCACCACTGACTAGCTGGCTGTTTTGCTTTACCTCTGGCCCCACTAGGTGCGCCAGCAGTAGCGCGGCGATAAGGCCGGTCTTGCCGTTCTTGCGGCCTACCGACAGGATGGCGCGGCGGGTACCAGATGGGTTGTCGTAAACGTCGATGATGAATTGCTTCTGAAACTCGGCTAGCACCATCGGCTTACCCACGCCAGCGCCTTCGGGCGTCACACAGTAGCGCTCGATAAACCTTATAATTCGCTCGGCGCGAGTCATTGCAGTGTCCTTGGTATCAAGCCGTCGTCATCGTCAACGCCTTGGCGCGCATCGCGTTCTAGGGCGGCGCTCTTGTTGATGTCTTGCGACTTACCCACCACGCTAATTGTGTCTATTTTCAGTTGGCGGGCCATGGCCAAAGCGCGGCGGCTCATCTTGTCCTGTAGCGTGCAGGCCGGGTTTATCTGATCGCCTAAGATCATTCCTTGCTCGTCGATCAATTCTTCAAGCGCGGCAATGTCGCCATAAATGCGGGCAAGCTGGCCAGCCAAGATAAGGTCGGCATCAGTCCAGGTATCCCGCGCTCTAGCCGTCACAATGGCCACCCACGCCGGGCGGTCACTATCGCGCAGGCGAACGCAAGCCGGGGGCGCGATTGGCTCCATGGTGGCGGCCTGGGCGGCGGTAATGGCCGCTTTGGCGCTGTCTGATCGGTGGCGGCGGGCGGTTGTTTTCATGGCAGTTAGCAATAAAAACGAGGTTGGGGGGCGGTGCGTGGCGGCCCGGTTCCTCGTGATTTTTTAACGGTTCCAATGGTGGTTTGGGTCAATGGGCCGGCCACTGGCGTCGCATCCAGCGACTAACGTGGCGCTGCCGTCCATCTCGGCGCGGGTCTTATGGCTATGGCACTCATGACACAAGCCCTGTAAATTTTCGCGGCTGTTGTCGTCTGAGTAATCACCGTCACCATTGTGTATGTGGTCAACATCGGTGGTAGGTGACACCACACCACGCGCCAGACAGTGCCTACATAGCGGCTCCTCTGCTATCACCTGGGCGCGCAGGCGCTGCCACGCGGCACCGTTAAGCGGTAGGTGGCGGCGCTTCTTCATCGTCGATACCGTCAATGGTGGGTAGATTCTCTAAGCGGCGTACCTCGCTGCGCAGCATCCACCCATCGGATATGCCACGCTCATAGAACTGTGAGCGCTTGAGGCTATCGCCACGCAGTAGCCCTTCAACGTTGTGCTCTGCGTAGTACGTCACCGGGTCATTGATTAGGGCGCGGTTGATCGCTTGCTCCCACATCACCAAGTGACGGCGTAAGGTATGGGTCACAAAGTACCGGCCAAGCTCTACCGCGTTGGAGTAGTTGGCCTCTCTCAGATCGCCAATAAGCACGGGCGGGACACGGAATAGGCGGGCCACCTCCTCCACGCTCATACGGCGGGCTTCTATCCACTCGGCGTCTTCAAGCGTCATGCTGACCGTCTTGAACTCGGCACCGGCAGGTAGAACGGCAGTCTTGCCGTGGTTACTCACACCACTCTGACCAGCGGCCCAACTGTCGCGTATCTGCGCGGCCTGCTCTTTGGTGGTCGCTGGCTGGGTCTGTATAACGCCTGATAGCTTGGTACCCTGGGCAAACATACGTTCCCCGTGGGTGCGCTCTGCTAGCGCCAGCCCTACCGTGTCGCGGCACACCTCTATAGGCGTTCGGCCCATCAGTCCATCGTCACTGTGGTAACGCAGGTGAAGCACCTCAGACGCCAGCAGGCGGCGGCGCTTACCGTGCCGGTCTGTCACCTCATACACCAGCTTATCGTCTAGGGTGATAAGCACGTTCACACTGTCAGGGTGAAGCGCCTTCAAGCTGTCGATGCGTCCGGCAGCGTTCCACTTGATCTCGGCATAAGCATTGCCACGTAACAGAACGTGCCGCTGCAGCATTTCCCGAAACTCTAGCGCGGTCTGCTGTTCGTTTGGCTCTGAGTGCAACAGCTTGAACAGCGGATGGGTTCGGGCCTTCTCGCGCCCATCCTCAGTGCGGCGGTAGATGTCTAGCGGCAGGCTGGCCACACTCTCAGAAATGGCCGCTACTGCAGCATAAACGGCGCTGATACCTTCGGCACTCTTGGAGTTCACCGCCACACCTGCCACGTCTTGCGAAGCGGTGAAGCGGTTCCAGTAGGTGTCGTAGGAATCGGCGGCGCGCTTCTCAAATAGGCGCTTGATTAACTTCACTGGCAAGCCTCCACGTATAGGCGGGCAAGTCGGATGCCTAAGGGCTGGCTGGCGCGCACCTGTACGCTGGTGGTGTCGTAGGCGGGTGACGCGGTTATGGTGACTTCGATCAAGTCCACGTCTGTCAGCTCACGCACGGCGCGGCCTTCACGCTCTGACCACGCATCGCTCACCGGCAGGAAGCCAAACGAACAGCCAGCCACGTCGCCACGCTCCACCAAGTGGGCCAAGTCGCGGCCCAAGGTGGTGTCGGGTAGGTCGATCTCGAAGGCCAGCCCCACGGCATCCTCACTTAGCCGCAACGTACCAGCGCCCAACCGTCCTAGCAGTGCGCGGCCATCATGCTCATAAATAGCGCGGATGTTTTGGGCACCGGTACCGGCGAGCGTGCGGGTAAACGCGCCAGCACGTACCACCTCGACAAACTCCCCTAGATCGATGGGTTCATCGAAGCGGGCAACGTAGCCGGTCAGCTTGCGGCCCTTGGGCGTCAATTCACTGCTAGCACGGCGTTCCATGGTTATGCGCCTGGGGTTGCGACGATGAAGCCTTGCGGATGGCGTAAGGCCACATCACACGTCGCCATAGCGCGAACCTGCACACCGCCGCGGCTATAGGCCGGTTCAGCGTAGGGGTTCACTAGAATGTCGATCTCTGACCAGATACCTAGCAACACTTGCGAGAAATCGCCGTAAAGCAGCGTGCTAGTGGGCATTTGGTTGGTGGACCAATAAGGCTTATCGTCCATCATGCCGCTCTGTAATAGGAAGCCAGAACCTCCTACTCCTGCACTACCTACCACTTTCTCAGTGCTACCAAGTGTGGTTTTAACGCCTGGAGCGGATAACCAAGCCGTACCTTCAAGGTTCTCAAGCTCCAAAAGCTCGGATAGCCCAAGAACTCCGGCCCACGTAGTAGGAATGTCAGCCGCCTGAACACCAGCAGCACCAATAATGCCTTGAGGCTCACCAGCAGCACCCGAGCCTTGCAAAATCGCCCGGTCAATCTGCTGGGCAATCAGGGCGGACAGATCGCCGCGCACTAGCTGCTCAATGTCTGGGCTTGATTGCTGGATTAGCTGGCGACTCATTTCGGTTTTGCCGCCTACGTGCTTGGGTGAAAGCGTCACTTCACCAAAGCTCATCACGCCTTCCGGTACCGCTCCACCCTCGGTTACCCAACCAGTAGCCAAGCCGCTGCCATATTTAGGCACGCTTACGTCACCCGATAGGCCCGATAGCACACGAACACCAAGGCGGCGCGCTAACAAGCGGTTGCGAAGTGCGTCAATGTATTGATCGGCGCGGTGATCGGTTGGTGTGATCTCGCCAGCGGTGCCAGTAGTATTGGCGCGAGTTTCTAGCGCGGCCATCGGCACGAATGCGCCTTGAGCCTTGCGTCCACTGCGGCGTTCAGCTTCTTGAGCGTATTCAGCCTCTACACCATCCAGGCTGCGGCCTTCCATTTGGGCACGCATTACCTTCATCACGCTTACCTGACGCGCCAGCTTGGTGAAGTCTGCGCCAGCATCCCCAGTAACCGGCTTAGCCACGCTGCGGCGCTCGGCTTCGTCTAGGTACTCTGCTCGGTCAACCTGACCGGCCAGTGCGCGCTCCTCTGCTTTCAGCGTATCGAATTGTTTGGTTTCATCGGCGGACAGATCGCGGCCCTCATCGGCGGCTTTGTCGATCATGCCTTTCATCTGCGCAACTTTGGCGCTTCGCTGCTCACGTAGTGCTGACACTTTCATGTTTGTTACCTTGTCGGTTGGTCGTCTGGTGGTGTCGCTATAACACCTAGCCCATAAATACAATGTTATAACATAACTGTTTATATCACCATTACTGTGATTGCTTACAAGGTGTGCGCTTATTGCTCACGTCTTGGCTTCTCTCTCTGGTTAGTGCGTGACGTTATGGCATACCTGATTGGTATATATAGAGAGGTCTTCAATTTTTGAAGCTGAAACTCTGCCAAGAAGCCCTATAAGGCATCAATTTTTGATGCCTTATTTCGCCTCTAATGCTTCATTTAAGGGTAAGGCATCAATTTTTGATGCCATAAGCTTCAATTTTTGAAGGCGGTTAATATTGAACGGCCATTCAATCACTAAGTATTTAGGCAAAAAAAACCCCACTGCGAAGTGGGATTATCAATAGTGTAATCAAGCCTTAGAAAGCTTACGGCTCGCAACAATAGTTGGCCTAATGCACAAGTCTTTGCCAGGGCATTCATCAATTCTACGCCAAGTAAGTGCGTAAAGTGCGCAGCGGGCACCTTCACGCCCCTTGCGGTTCTGACGCGACTTGATGATCAGGTCTCGCTCTTGGAGTTCACGCAGCGACTTGCCGAGCGTTCCTTCGGCCATGCCGCCCCAGTCCTTCATCATTGAATGCGTCGCAGCCAAGTCGCCGTTATTGCTACCCTTGTATTGAGAGATAAGCACCATCAACACTTTTAAAGCCGATGGCGTTAGCTCGCGAAATTCGCGATGCTCCATCAATAACGAGGGTAAGGCAAAAAAGCCGCCTTGCACCGTTTCGGCGTCGCGCTTTTTTTTGCCCATACCTCCTCCAGATCAAGCGGGCCTCACACTGAGGCCCGCTGATAAATCACTCCGCTTCGTTAAGGCAATAACGCTGTATTGTCTTGCAGCGAGCATTCTGGTTTGGGTTGGGCACTTTAATCGTGCCGATGGGGCAGCCTTTGGCTATCAAATCACGCACCACAGCGCGGGCATCTGCCAGGGGCAGCAAGTGTTGTAGCTCAAAGGCGCTTGCTGGGTGCTGGCGCAAAACCTCTAGCACCATGCCTTGCTGGGTGTTAGGATTGATCTTGCAAGACGGCTTCGAATGATCGGCGCGGCTCCCCTCAGGGCCGCGCTTTTTATTGAACGGCGCGGCCATGGTTACTCCTCCCCTTCTTCGGCAAAAATTACTTTTTCCTTTTCTTCTTCAACTTCAACTTCTAGCTGTGAAATTGTCGCCTCAAGGCAGTCTGCCGCATCCATAAAGTATTCAGCTCCACGCTTAGCAAGCTCGCGCCCAACGCAGGCTAGCCGCTCGGCATCCTGGGCTAAATCGAACCCATCCTTGTCCAGCATGTCCACGATAGCTTTAAACACAGACGCCAGCTTCAAAAGGTCTTCACCGGCAAGCGTCATCTGCTCTAGCTGTTGGGTATAGTCGCTAATGGTGCTCTCTAGCTGGCGGGCATAATCGTTAGTGGTTGTACGGGTCATGGCGGCGGCACCTTTGTAAACTGAGTCTTCAATCATCTGGGCATACTGAACTAGCGCGGCGGGGCTTATGTCTTCTTCGCGGCGCTCGGCTGTCTCGGCTTCTTCTCGCATCGTGCGGAGAATGCCGGTCAAGTAGAGTTCATTTAGCATCGGTGCCTCCTGCCTTACTGGCCTCTTGCTCCCCGATGATGTCAACTAGCGAACTTGCGCGATTAGCCAAGTGCTTTATAGCCGTGGTCATACAGCCACGATGAAAGCGGCCAAGGGCTGGCGCTTCGTCTTCGCTGCCTTCATGGCTGCCGCTTTGCTCCAGCATGTCGGCTAGGCCATATACAGCGCCCAAGATGTCCTCAAGGTCGTGTAGGTGCGTTTGGTTGGTGTTCACGCTTCACCCCCTACACTGCACTTGGCAGTATTCAGGGCGCGGGCTTCTAGTTGCTCGGCTTTCGCTATGTGGTGGTTGTAACGCTTTAGGCGGGTACTGGCGCTGCTATCGGCAAACAAGGCACTTTTGGCCATGGCGCGATGGGCAGCGGCGCGGCTGGATAGACTGCGGGTAATAAGATTAGATAGGCGGATTGATGCCGTCATTGGTGAGACTCCTTTGTATTTTGGAGCCGTCCCCGACTGTCGCCAAACAGTAATGGAGGCGGCTGTACGCAGGTTGGCGAACCGGTCACAAAGGTAAAACCGGCAGACCCGAAGGTCTCCCACGCACAGCAGCCATTGACGCATTGCAGGCATAAAAAAAGCGCCATGAATGCGGTGGGCGCTGTTGCGC
Source organism: Halomonas sp. MES3-P3E (assembly GCF_002836035.1). Taxonomy (NCBI): domain Bacteria; kingdom Pseudomonadati; phylum Pseudomonadota; class Gammaproteobacteria; order Oceanospirillales; family Halomonadaceae; genus Halomonas; species Halomonas sp. MES3-P3E. The sequence goes on from NZ_PJBT01000183.1 coordinate 52,363, forward strand.
CTTTGTGATTTTGGGTCGCCAAACCCTGCTGACGATTTTGCGCCAGCAAGTGAAGCATAGCGGGAAGCGCTGGGAATAGTCAACATCACGCGGCCCCCTTTTCTTGGCGGGCTGCTTCAATGCGCTGTTCAATCCATTGGTCAACTTCACTTTCCAACCATGCAACAGCGCGCCCGTTGGGCGTCAAAGGAATGGGTTTAGGAAAGCTGCCGCGTTCAATACCACGATAAATAGTGGACGTGCTTAGGGCTGTTTTTTCTTTTACTGCCTTTAGCTTGATAAGATTAGCCATTCCGTGATTCTCCGTGGGTGCTTAGGACACGGCCAATACTGGCGATAGCTACTTATTCAAAATAGGAACCAATGATTAAGATTGGTTGGTAACAAACTCTAGTGCTCTTTGACCACGCTGATTTTTAACAAGATACTTTCTAACGGCTTCAATAGAAACGCCATACTTCTCGGCAAGATCGGCACGGGCCTGAGTTTTACTTTTGCCTTGATGAATTACCAGCAAAGCAAACTCAATAGCTGCATCGTCACCGTTAGGTAGTTTTGACGGCGGCCCTTGGCGTGTTGGGGCTTGTATATAGTCCACTGCCCCCCTAATGACAGCGGCTATCCATTTTCCCTCAAACTTACTTAGCGTTTCGCCCGCTTCGATTTTATCCGCTATTTTTCGGGCGCTTTGACGCTGAGCTCGGGCAGCATCCTCGGCGTCATGATCTATTTCAAAATTCATGCCATGCCCCTAAGCGGCACCACGTTTTGACTGCCTTCGCGTAGCGTGTCCAGATAGTCGGCCCACGCCTGCAGCATTACGCGGCGCTGCTCTAGAAACGCCGTCCGGTTGTAGGCGCGCCCATTGGCGTCTCTTACTACGTGGGCCAACTGCTGCTCAATGTGGGCTGGCGGGAAGTTTAAGCGCTCCTCTAGCACCGTGCGGGCCATAGCCCTAAAGCCGTGGGCAGTCATTCGGCCTTTATAGCCCATGCCAGCCATAGCGGCAGTAATAGCGTTTTCACTCATTGGTCGGTCACGGCTTCTAGCACCTGGGAACACATAACGGCTTCGTCCGGTTAGGTCGTGTAGATCGGTCAGCACCTCGACTGCTTGCGAAGCCAGCGGCACGATTAGCGGCGGGCCGTTTTTGCTCGGGGTGAACTTCCAGGTTGCTTCTTCCAGGTTGATCGCGTCCCACTCAGCGCGGCGAAGCTCGCCAGGGCGAACGAACACAAACGCGGACAACTTGAGCGCGGCCAGCGTTACCGGCTCGCCAGAATAGGCGTAAATGGCGCGCATCAGCTTGGCGATTTCATCCGGTTCAGTAATGGCGGGATGGTGCTTTATCTGCGGCGATTTAAGGGCACCTTTCAGATCGGCGGCGGGGTCACGGTCGGCGCGCTCTGTCGCTATGGCATAACGAAAAATCATACTCGCCAGGGTGCGCACTCGCTTGGCCGTCTCTAGCTTGCCTTGCTTCTCGATCTTACGCAGGCAATCAAGCAATTCTGGGGCCGTGATCTCAGAAAGCACACGGCTACCCAACACCGGCAGCAAGTGAAGTTCTAGGCGGCGCTTGTCGTGCCGGTAGTGGTCGTGGACCACCTTATCTTTATGAACGGCTAGCCATTCGGTGGCCACCGCGTTCAGTGTGTTAGCTGCGGCCACCTTGCTAGCACGGCGCTCTGCTTTTCGCTCTGCGCTCGGGTCAATCCCTTGGGCAAGTTGGCGGCGGGCATCCTCTCGCCTTTCACGCGCCTGGGCCAAGGTGGTTTCTGGATAGATACCCAGCGCCAGCCGGTTCTCCTTACCGTTGAAGCGATACTTCAAGCGCCAGTAGGTGCCACCGCTCGGGGTGATCTCCAGATACATACCGCCACCATCAGATAACTTATAGGCTTTTTCTTTTGGCTTGGCATTGCGCACTGCAGTAGCGGTCAGCTTATTGGTGGCTCGGGTCATTGGGGGCACCTAAAAACGTAATTTTGGCGTATGCCCCCACTTATGCCCCCTAACATAGTGCAAAGTCAAGGTAGGTTATGGGAATTGCAGACAACAAAAAAGCGCCCTAAGGCGCTTCATTGCTGGGTTTCTGATGCTTTATGGGAACACCTGAAACTATATTGTGGCGGAGGGACAGGGATTCGAACCCTGGGTAGGTTATTCACCTACGCCGGTTTTCAAGACCGGTGCATTCAACCGCTCTGCCATCCCTCCGGCTTATGGGTGCGTATAATAACAGCTTTCCCTTGGAAGTCAACGCTTTTAGTACAAACGTAACCCGACACGGGTAATTTTTCCGCCTTCCATATCGCTGACTACCCAATGAATACCGTGCCAGTCTACGTCATCCCCGACTACCGGGTGCCCACCCACGCGTAGGGCAATAAACTCAGCCAGGGTCATGTTTTGCTCACCGGGGCTTAGCGTTAAGCCATAGGCCTGGGCGATATCCTGCATTTGTGCGCTGCCATCCAGGGTAAAGGTACCGAAGAAGGCACGCTCCTGCTTGAGCTTGGCATCGCCATTAAACAGCCGGTTAAGGGAGTACAGGTCTTCTGAGCGGCCGATAACGCAAATCACGTCCCCAAGTTTTAAGCGCGTGCTGCCCTTGGGGTGAAGCATGGTGTGGTTGCGAAACAGCGCCGAAATCAGCGCCCCGGATGGGAAGCGGAGAAGCCGGATAGGCACGTCTTCCAAATCCTGGTTCTCTACGCCGTAAACAAATAGCTCAAAATCGTTTTCTGGCAAAATGCCCAGCGGGCCGCGTCGGTTAGGCACGGTGCCTACCGGCACTTCTACCTTCAACCACTTGGCCATCAGCGTTAGCGAGCCGCCTTGAATCAGTAGCGACATCAATACCACGGCAAACGCGACGTTAAAGTAGAGCGAAGCGTTTTCAACCCCACCAATCACCGGGAAGATAGCCAGCACGATGGGCACCGCCCCTCTTAAACCGACCCAGGCAATAAAGAAGGTTTCCCGCCAGCGGAACTTAAAGAACGGCTTGATAGTGATCAGCACGGCCAAGGGGCGCGCAATAAAGATAAGCGCCAGCGCCACTAACCCAGCGGGCAGTGCCACATCCCACAGTTCACTCGGGGTCACCAGCAGGCCAAGCACTAGGAACAGGCCAATCTGGCTAAGCCATGCGAGGCCATCGTGAACAGGGAGGATAAAGTTGAGGTGGCGCCCCGGCTGATTACCAATCATCAAACCGGCCAAGTAGATGGCCAGGAAGCCGCTCCCACCCAGTACACTGGTTAGGCCAAATACACTGAAGCCAAGCGCTAATGCCAACATCGCATATAGACCGGGTGCCAAGTCTAGCCAGCGCAGCAGTTTAGCGCTCAGCCAACCGCCACCCAGGCCGACAATCAAACCAATGCCGAACTGGGCAATAAAAAACAGCAGCGTTTCGGTGGGGCCACCAATATCGCCAACTAACAGCTCTACCAGCATCAAGGTTAGGAAAATCGCCATCGGGTCGTTGGTACCCGATTCAATTTCAAGCGTGGCCCCTACCCGCTCGTTAAGATTGACCCCGCGACCACTGAGCATTGAGAACACCGCGGCGGCATCGGTAGACCCGACAATGGCACCGACCAAGAGGCCCTGCACGATGGTGAGATCAAAAATCCACATCGCGATCACGCCAACAATGGCGCTGGTGATAAAGACCCCAAAGGTCGCGAGAGAAAGTGCGGGCTTAAAACCTACCCGGAAGGTTTTGAGGCGAGTACGTAAGCCACCGTCTAACAAAATCATGGCGAGCGCGAGATGGCCGATTGCAAAAGCCATGGAGTAGTCATCAAACACAACACCCAGCACGCCTTCTTCACCTGCTAGCATGCCTAGCCCAAGGAAGATCAGCAGTAGTGGCACACCCATCATTGACGATAAGCGGCTGGCCAAGATACTGAGCGCCATCAGCGAGCCGCCTACCAAAAAGAACATATAAATTGCGTCCATGACTCTCCGTCTCTACATCAATACAGCGCTATTATTACATGTAACCGTTGAATTTACTGTGTCTTCTCCGCGCGCCCTTGTGGTTAAAGGGCTAGTCAGAAGCTTTCCTGGGCGGCTACACTTCGCCGTTACAACATTTGGAGTTACTGACTATGTTGCGCTGCCTGTCACGCTATTGGCACCCTGTTCTGTTGAGCCTCATCTTTACGTTATTATTTTTCAATTCAGCTAGTTACGCAAATGAAGAGAGTGAAGAAAGCAGTCAAGAAACCGCCCCCCTAACGTTGGATGCCGACGTTGAGGTGCCGGATGGCCTATGGCGACCCGTTGAAAGTGATACCGAAGCAGCGCCCACTATGGCACTTGCCCCGGCCCCGCCTCTTGAGCCACCGCCGGTTAAACACCTGACGCTGATGCTGGATTGGTACCTAAGCCCACAGCACGCTGCCTTGGTGATTGCGAAAGAACGAGGCCTGTATATTAACCAAGGGCTTGAGGTAGAGATTCAGTCACCGGCCGACCCTTCCATCGCCATCAAGCTGCTAACCGCAGGCGAGGTTGATCTAGCGTTAACGCGCCAGCCGCTGCTTCATCTACAAGCCCATAACGGCGCACCGATTATCCGGATTGCGACACTGATTGAAACGTCGCTTACGGCGGTCATTGTGACGGGGGAAGAACAAGCGGAAACTGAAAATACCTTGGCAGGGTTACATTACGGTTATACCACTGGCGAAGGCCGCGACCTGAGTATTCCTCGGTTACTACCCCGCTCAGTTCAGCAAACCGATGATTTCGCAGCACCGGTCAACCTACACTTCGACCCAATTCGAGCAATGCGAGAAGGCCAAATCGACGCGGTCTCGGATGGTTTTTATCACTACCTTCCTCAGCAGCTAGCAACGGAAGGGATTAACACCCACATCATTCGTTTCGATGAGCTGGATATTCCCCGTAGTGACGGCTTAGTAGTGCTGGCCAATAGCGATACCCTTGCCCGCCGCGCCGATACGTGGTCTCGCTTTGTGCTTGCCCTTGAGCAGGCGAGTCACTGGATCGTCGACAATCCTGATGCTGCCTGGGAGCTGCTCATTAGTACCCACCCGGTGCTCGATAATGACATTAATGCTGGAGCCTGGGAGGACATCCTGCGACGCATGGCGCTTAACCCAGCAGCACTAGATAGCCGACGGTATGCCGCCTTTGAAACTTTCTTGCAGCAAACGGGCATTACCAGCGAGGTATTGCTAGTATCGCGTTTAGCGGTAGATCCGCACACGTTATAATCACATACCGCTTATCATCACATACCGAAAGCTCTCTCACTACGTTGGCGACGCATGAGCGAAACAGCATTAATCTTTGTCGATGTCGAGACCACCGGCACCCGGGCAACCCGCGACCGAATTACCGAAATCGCCGCCCTGAAAGTTGTTAACGGTGAACTGGTCGATCGCTGGTCGAGCTTGATATACCCAGAATGCAAAGTGCCCGCGCAAATTACTCAGCTCACAGGGATTCGTGACGATATGCTGAGGGAGGCGCCACGGTTTACCCACATCGCCGAATCACTGCGTGAGTGGCTGGGCGACGGGCAACTGGTTGCTCACAATGCGCGCTTTGACTACAGCTTTTTGCGCAATGAGTTTAAGCGCGCGGGGCAGGATTTTCGCGCCTCGTTGATATGCACGCTGCGTTTATCGCGGCGTATAGCGCCTCAGGAGCAGCAGCACAATCTGAAAGCGCTACTTAACCGCTACGGCATTTCACCTATCCGCCACCACAGGGCTGGTGATGATGTGGATGCCCTGTGGGCACTCTGGCAAACGTGGCAAGTTGAGCACAGTGAAGAAGCATGGCAGAACCTTCTGGGTGATGAGCGCCGCCACCGAACACTGCCCGCCCATTTAGACAGCGCTCAGCTTGAAGGGCTGCCCACCTGCCCTGGTGTGTACCTGTTTTACGGTCACAATCGGCTGCCGTTGTATGTGGGTAAAAGCGTCAATCTACGCAGCCGCGTACTAGGCCACTTTCAGCGTGATCACCAGGACGATAAAGAGATGCGCCTAGCTCAGCAGGTGCAACATATCGAATGGGAAGAAACCGCTGGCGACTTAGGCGCCCAGTTGCGTGAGGCGCAACTGGTGAAAACGTTAATGCCGATTATGAACCGGCAGCTACGCAAGCAGCGCAAGCTGACCACCTGGCACTGGGAGGCAGAAGCCGACCACCCTGAACTGCTTAGCGGAAGCGCCATGAGCCTGCCAATCAGTGGCGCACTGTACGGTTTGTTCCGCAATGCACGAGAGGCTAAAAACACATTAAGAGCTGTTGCCGAAGAACAAAAGCTCTGCCCGCGAGTACTGGGGCTTGAAAAAGGTAAGGGCCGCTGTTTTGCCAATCAAGTGGGGAAGTGCCTCGGCGCTTGTAATGGCCAGGAGTCGATTGCACAGCACACTCAGCGAGCCAAGGCGGCGCTCATGCAGCTACAGGTTAATGTGTGGCCCTGGCCAGGCAGTATTGCCATTGAAGAGCAAACAGCGAATAGCACAGCGCCTGCTTGGCACGTGATTCGCCAATGGTGCTACCTGGGCAGCGCGGCAAGCCTTAAAAAGGCCAAAACCCTGGCCGATGCCTCCGCAAGCTTTGATGTAGATAGCTACCGTATATTGAACCGTTTTTTGCGCTCCCCGGAACAATATGGCCTAACGGTCATCCCGCTCGGTTAAGACTGCCCTATTGAGCGTCAATGAACGCCATGACGGCTTGCTGGAACGCTTCTGGCTGGTCAGCATGTAGCCAGTGGCCGGCGTTTTTGAGCGTCACCACGCGGGCACGGGGCAACACCTCACGCAGAGCGGGGACCATATCGTCAGCCACATAGTGGGAATCGCCGCCGCGCAGCACCAGCGCCGGGCCATCGTACGGCTGCTCGCCATCGGGCACGCCGATAATGTCGCTGTAACCACGCTTGATCTGATCTAATCCTACCCGAAGCGCCATCACGTTATCGTCATTGCGCACTAGATTGGTGGCTAGGAACAGGCGCGTAGGTCGGAAGTCCACATGCTCGGCCAGCAGATCATCGGCTTCACGACGGTTTTTGGGCTGCCCTTGGCGCACGTTGTCCAGCGCGGCAAACACATCATCGTGACCGTGCTCGTAAGCCACGGGAGCAATATCGGCCACAATCAGCGACGCCACCCGTTTAGGCGCCAAGCGCGCCAAGCTGATCGCGACTTTGCCACCCATGGAGTGCCCCAGCACGTGAGCGCGCTCGATCGATAGCTTATCGAGTAACGCGATAACGTCATCCGCCATGGTCGCGTAACGCATTCCCTCTGCATGGGGCGAGTGGCCATGGTTGCGCAGATCCAGCGCAATTACCCGGCGACTGCGTTGCCACACTTTTAAGTGTGAACGCCAATTATCAGCACTTCCCAGCAAGCCATGAATCACCACCAGCGGGGTGGTATCCGCGGTGGCTTCTTCGGCGGGCATATCGATAAAATGGAGATCAACGGTGGCAACGTCAGTCATGCTAGCTCCTAAGCCTTGCGGTCTCTGTGTGGTGTTTCGCGATTAAGCCGTGCGCGGTGCAGTATCCACCTGGCCTGTCCAAACCACCAAACGGCGGGTTAGCCAGGCTAGCAGCAAGCCATACAGCGGCAGGAAAAACAGCAGGCTGATGGCGAGCTTAATCGCGTAGTCGACGGCAGCTATTTCTACCCAATTGGCGGCCATAAACGGGTCTAGGCTGTTATAGAACGCCGCCGAGAAGAATGCAAAAGTATCGGCCAGATTACCCAGCACCGTCGAACAAACAGGCGCCACCCACCAGGCCCACTGGCGCAAGCGGTCAAACACCTGAACATCCAGTAATTGACCAATCACATATGCTAAGAAGCTGGCGAGCGCGATGCGGGCGACAAACAGGTTCCACTCCGAAAGCGCTTCAACCCCGGCAAAGCTGCCACGGGGAAACACCACCGACACCACATAGGAGACCAGCAGCGCAGGTAGCATAACGCGCAGAATAATCGATCGAGCCGGCCCTTTACCAAACAGGCGAACCGTTAGGTCGGTGGCTAGAAAGATAAACGGGAAGCTAAACGCGCCCCAGGTGGTATGAAAGCCAAACAGCGTAAACGGCAGCTGAACAAGATAGTTACTGGCGGCAATAATGCCAATATGAAAAGCCACCATTACCAGCAGGCAACGGCGATGCTGAGTCTCACTCAATGCAAACATGCGGGTCGACCTTTTTTTAACAGATAAGAGGGGTTAGGGAACCCTCGAGGTAGTAAGCACATCGCTAAATCAGTTTTGACTAGCGAACGCTATTCTGGGGAGCGCATTATACGGCTTCTGCAGGGTATTAAAAGTCAGGCTATTAAAAGTCAGGTTATTAAAATTCAGAGCATTAAAAAGCCGAAAGATGAAAGCCGCCCTCACTATCGGGCGACTTGGGCTTATGAATCGTTAATCCAGCGGTGTGGCTTTGTCTGCAGCGCCTACCGAGCGTTCGCGCATGGCGGCATGAACATCCGCTAGGCTAGTGGGGTCATCAATAGTGGAAGGAATACCAAACTCTTTACCATCGGCAATCGTGCGCAACAGCTTGCGTAAAATCTTGCCCGAGCGGGTTTTGGGCAAGCGGTCGACCACTAACACCTGCTTGAAGCAGGCAATCGGACCAATATGCTCGCGAACCCGCGCAATCAGTTCAGCCTCCAGCGTCGCTTCATCGCCATCAAAACCATCTTTAGGAATCACCAGGCCGATCGGCAGCTGCCCTTTCAGGTCATCATGAATCCCAATGACCGCGCACTCGGCAACGGCAGGATGCGCGCCGACTACTTCTTCCATTTCACCGGTCGAGAGTCTATGCCCTGCCACGTTAATGACATCATCGGTGCGGCCCATAATGAATAGATAGCCCTGCTCATCAAAATAACCGCCGTCGCCGGTTAAATAGTAGCCGGGGAACGCTGCCATATAAGCGCTATGAAAACGCTTTTCATCACGCCAAACGCCAGTAAGACAACCCGGCGGCATGGGCTGCTTGATGACCACACTGCCCTGCTCCATGGGTTTAGCCTGCTCACCATCACGGTTGAGCACCTGAACATTGAAGCCTGGAACGGGGAACGTCGCCGATCCCGCTTTGGTCGGCATCGATTCGATACCTGGCAAGTTAGCCGCGATGGGCCAGCCGGTTTCGGTCTGCCACCAGTGGTCGATCACCGGCACGTCAAGAAGATCATCCAACCAATGAAATGTAGGTGGATCTAGCCGCTCACCGGCCACATACAGATGTTTGAGGCTGCTGATGTCGTAGTTCTGCAGCAGCTTGGCGTCAGGATCTTCTTTTTTAATGGCCCGGAAGGCCGTCGGCGCGGTGAAGAAACTCTTTACCCGATACTCCTCTATCAAGCGCCAGAAGCTGCCCGCATCGGGTGTTTTGACCGGTTTACCTTCGTATACCACCGTGGTGCAGCCCAGCAACAAGGGGGCGTAAACAATATAAGAGTGCCCGACTACCCAACCCACATCAGAAGCGGTGAAGAACACTTCACCTGGTTCCATGGCGTAGATCGCTTGCATCGAGTAAGCCAATGCCACCGCATAACCACCCGTGTCGCGCATAACGCCTTTGGGCTTACCCGTGGTACCAGAGGTGTAGAGAATATACAGCGGGTCGGTGCCCTTCACGGGCATGCAGTCGGCAAACGGCGCCTTAGCGACCAGCGCCTTCCAATCGTGATCATTCGCCCCCAACGCTGCATGGTGCGCTTCACGCTGATAAACCACACAGGCATCCGGTTTATGGGCGCTTAACGCAATGGCTTGATCCACCATCGGCTTATACGGCAGCACTTTGCCTAGCTCGATACCACAAGACGCAGCCACCACCACTTTGGGCTCGGCGTCTTCGATGCGTGCGGCCAGTTCGTGAGGCGCAAAACCACCAAACACCACCGAATGGATGGCCCCTAGCCGGGCACAGGCGTACATAGCCACCAGCGCTTCGGGGATCATTGGCATGTAAATCACCACGCGATCACCCTTCTCCACCCCTAACTGCGTCAACGCCCCAGCAAAGAAAGCCACTTTGTCGCGCATATCCCGATAGCTAATGGTGAGTTTGGCCTGGGCGGCGGGGGAGTCCCAGAAAATAGCCGCCTGGTCACCGCGGCCATTTTCAACGTGGTAATCAAGTGCAGCGTAGCAAAGGTTCATTTCACCATCGCTGAACCATCGAGCATGCTGCTGCTCATCGTAATGTAGGATAGTTTGAGGTGGCGTATACCAAGGAATTCGTTTGGCTTGCTCGGCCCAAAACGTTTCTGGATGCTCTATCGACTGCTGGTAGGTATGCTGGTAGCGGCTCATGGTGTCTCTGTCTTTATTGTAATGACGATACGAGATAATTGTTGACACTGTATAAAGTAAATCTACGCCTCACCCTCATACTATGGGCTAAAAAGCGACTAAAGTAGCAGCCTGGCCAATAGCATTGTCGACAAGAAAGTGGCTATCTGCCTACCATTGATTAATCGTTAAACAGCGACTTGGACAAAACTCGCTAAATTAATGATCATTGAACAACTTGATCCTCGCGACGCGACGATGCCACTACAACGTATAACAATGCTCATAAAAACGCTGAAGTAACAGTGTAGGCAAGGAGATCATTATGTCTGCTTCTACAAGCGCCGCTACACGACTGCTTGAACATAACTGTCGCGCTATTGAGGCAGGGACTAACCTGCTAAAAGCGCTGGCCAACGAAAAACGCCTGCAAATACTCTGCCTACTTGCCGAAAAAGAACTGTCAGTGACGCAGATTAATCAACAACTTGCATTAAGCCAGTCGGCACTTTCACAACACTTAGCCATTTTGAGACGTGATGAACTCGTCGATACCCGGCGGGAGTCACAAACGATCTATTACTCGCTGAGCAGTGAGAGCGCCAAGGCAGTGATTGCTACCCTGGCACACCACTATGCTGCATAAAGCTCTTTATAGTTTTCAACATCGCTAATAGTCATACAACAACCATAGCTGTTAACCCTAGTTATTAACCATCGCCCAGAACGATGCTCAGCGCCGCTGCCAACCAGCGGCGTCGATCAAGCCAAGCGCTTTGAGGACTGCTTTTTCAACGCCTTCCGACACTGCCAAACCAAGTTTACGAGTCACTGTTTTAGGGGGCTCAAGCTTGACCGCAAAGACACGCGCCTCGGCCATACGCTCGACCAGATAAGCTTCGCTGGTACCCACACTGTCAACAAGCAGCTGGGTCAAGGCCTCGCTGCCGTACCAAATCTCACCTGTCGCAATCGTTTCAATGTCCATGGCGGGACGCCGCTCAGCCACATAGCTTTTGAATAAGTGGTGAGTATTCTCTAAATCTTCGAGGAACTTTGCTTTTCCCTCTTCGGTATTTTCACCCAACACAGTCAAGGTACGTTTGTATTTACCGGCGGTCAGGAGCTCCACGTCAATTTCGTGGCGTTTTAGCAAGCGATGAATATTAGGCACTTGCGCCACCACGCCAATAGAGCCGATCACAGCGAAGGGGGCTGCCTTAATATGCTGGGCGGTACAGGCCATCAGGTAGCCACCGCTCGCTGCCACCTTATCAATACATACGGTTGTAGTGAGCCCTGCCGTACGCAAGCGGTCTAACTGTGCGGCTGCCAACCCATAAGCGTGTACCAGGCCACCGGCGGATTCGAGGCGAATCACCACCTCGTCATTTTCGACGGCGACATCAATAATAGCGGATACTTCCTGACCAAAGCGCTCGGTTTGCGATGCCTTCAGGTCACCGTGGAAATCGAGCACCCAAACCCGTGGCTCATGGGTAGAATCTTGGTTAGCTTTTTGCGCTTTATGGCGTTTTTTATCTTCGTTGCGAAACGCCTTTAGCAGCTTTTTGCGGGCACCTGGTAACGTGGCCGTCAACCGTAGACGACGACCGCGCCGGCGGCGTTGCTCATTCAGTGGCTCAATGTGAAGTTTTAAGTCGCTCTCTTTGTCTTGTTTCGTTCGCGCCATCAAAAGCAAACCAATGCCTATCAGCAACATAACGATGGTGGTTTGCACGACAAACGTACCTATTTCCGTTATCCATTCATTCATCGACGTTCTCCATTGGTAAGCTTGAGTCTTTTAGGGTGGGCGCTCTGCCCCGATAAGATGTTGCGGGGTTTGTCCACGACGCTTGATTGAAACGCGTGTATGAAATAATCTCGCTCGCCATCACGATTGTTTCTTTGGGCTATTATCGCTAGCCTGAGTCTGATTTACCTAATTGAGAGAAATGTTATGTCTAACAACACCCTTGAGAAGTTGAAAGCGCGCTTTAATCCTGAAGCGGCAAAGGGCATGAACGAAGTGTTCCAGTTCCACTTCTCAGACGCGGGTAGCTACTACTTAAATATCCAAGATGGCACGCTGGATGTGCAAGAGGGCGAACACGATGATCCTTCCGTTAGCTTAAGCCTAACGACTGACACGCTAAAAGGCATCATGAGTGGCGATATCAATGGCATGACGGCATTTATGACCGGCAAGCTAAAAGCAACCGGCAATGTCATGCTGGCCACCAAGCTGACCAGCCTATTCCCTAGCGAGTAATGACATATCGGCACGCGGCGCCGTTTAGCGCCAGCGTGCCAAATGAGTTTCGATTAGTTCGCGTGAAATTGAGTAAGGTGGCGGTAGTGATGGCAGCTGGCGAGGTGAAAACCATGCAGCATCGCTGATCTCTACGCCGTCAATGCGAATACGCCGGGTTGTCGCTTCGGCGAAGTAGCCAAACATCAGCGAGTGGGGAAACGGCCAAGCCTGGCTCTGGTGGTAACGCAGTTGGTCAATATGCACGCCCACTTCCTCAAACACCTCCCGGTGAACGGCCTCTTCGGCGGACTCGCCCGGCTCAATAAAGCCGGCCAAGGTTGAATAACGGCCTGGCGGAAAACGCGGGCTACGCGCTAGCAGCATCGCCTCGCCGCTAGTCACCAGCGTAATAATGCAGGGCGAAATACGTGGATAATTGCGGTGCCCGCAGGCATCGCAATGCATTGCAAATTCCGCGGTAAGCTTGGTAGCGGGCGCGCCACAGCGGCCACAGAAACGGTGATTTTCCAACCAGGCACCCACCTGCAACGCCGTTGAAAGCAGGCTGAACCAGGCGGTAGAAAGCTCGCTCATCCACTGCCGACCATCGATCCAGCCACTTTCCGCCCGGGACTCAACCAACAGTGCGACCGGCTCATCATCCCAATAACACAGCGGCTGCATCTGTTCTGTCCAGGGCTGAAAGGGTTGTAGCGGAGTCAGCTCCTCGCTACCACTTAGCGGTGCAGGCGCCAGCATACTGCGCGACAAACGAATAACCCGCCCGGCCTGTTCATGATGGGGAATTTCTCGCCTAAGCATCGCTTGCCATACCTTCAAACCAATTCAACTGATGCGCTTCACACTTGGCTTTATGGGCCACCTGCTCCTCGTCGGTTGGGCGCACGACGCGCAACTGACCTGGAGTAAGCGTCATACGTTGAATCGACAGACCTTCACTGGAGGTATCCGCCTGCTCCTGCTCTGCTACAGAGGCTGCGTCTAACGTCAGTGCGGTTTGCCCGCCGGTCATCGCCAAATAAACTTCAGCAAGAATTTCAGAGTCTAGTAGCGCGCCGTGCAGTACGCGGTGACCGTTATCAATATCATAACGTTTGCACAATGCATCCAGGCTATTGCGCTGGCCGGGGTGCATGGCCCGAGCCATCGTTAGGGTATCTAATACCGCGCAGTGATCGCGCACCGGCCCCAATGCAGGAGCTTTACGCTGCTGATTAAGCATACCCAGTTCGTGGTCGATAAAGCCCACATCGAAGGGGGCGTTATGAATCACCAGCTCGGCGCCTTCAATAAAGGCCCAAAATTCGTCGGCTATTTTCGCGAACACCGGCTCATTGGCGACTCTAGCGTCATCAATGCCGTGAACGGCAACGACTTCTGCGTCGATGTGGCGTTCAGGGTTGATGTATTGATGGTAGGTGCGGCCCGTAAAACGGCGATTGACCATTTCAATCGCGCCAATTTCTACTAAGCGATGACCATCTTTAGGGTCGATACCGGTGGTTTCAGTATCTAGGATGACCTGGCGCATCATGCTCTCCTCTTGTGATGCTCATCAATGGCTTCATTGGCTAACGCGTCAGCGCGCTCATTGCCGGGATGGCCGCTGTGCCCTTTCACCCAGTGCCATTCTATGGTGTGTCGCTGGGTCTCTTCGTGCAGGGTTTTCCACAACTCAGCATTTTTGACGGGTTGCTTGGCGGCGGTTTTCCAGCCGCGCTTTAACCAGTTATGAATCCACTGGGTTATGCCCTGACGCACATATTGTGAATCGGTCCATAGCGCGACTTCACAGGGCGTGTTTAGCGTTCGCAGGGCCATGATCGCAGCCATCAACTCCATACGGTTATTAGTGGTATCTGATTCATAGCCTTTCAAGGTTTTCTCATGCTGGCCGCTCGCCAGCACCACACCCCATCCGCCGGGGCCTGGGTTGCCCCGACAAGCCCCATCGGTATACACCGTTACCCGAGGCAGTTGCCCGGCAGCCTCTTTAGTCAATTTCTTGATCCTTTGATTGATGCGTCTGAGCTTGTATTGGGAGCTCTTGATAGGATTGATAGTGAGCCGATGAACCTGAGCGGGTAACGCCTAATGAAGCGGGAGACGTAGGCGCTTTTAAACCAAACTTCAGGCGTTGCACTGGCGCTTGGCGTTGACGCCTGCGGGCTTGAATCATATAGCTCTCGCCTAGCGGTAGGTTATGCCTACGCCCCAGCGACTCCCAATATTCACCGCATTTAGCACTCATCCGCCCACGAAAACAGCAATAGTCTACGCGTTCCACCTCGAAGTCGACAAACGCCAACCAGTCGCGCAGGCGACTAACAGAACGCCAAGTGCCATCCCAGGGAAACTGCTGCTGGCGTTTTCGCCATTGGCGGGCAAGCCCACCCACACCGATCGGATTAAAGCCAAACAATACCAATATCCCATTGTCAGCGGTGACCCGCGCGGCTTCCTGAAGGGTGAAATGGGCGTCGGTTAAATACTCCAGCCAGTGATGAATAACCATTACATCTAAGCAGCGATCTGGCAGCGCTAACTGATCCGGCGGGCATATCAAGGTGCTCTCATTCTCGGCCATTGGTCTTGTGGGTGACCATCGAATGGAATGAGGAATCGCCGACATGGTCATTAAAGCTGGCCCCATGCTCAATTCCAAACTGTGGCCGCCCACGCGCGATTCCACCACGGGCCCTAAGCAGGCACGCTGTGTTTCCCATAGCGAGCGCCCGGCCTCAGACTGCCAATACGGTTGGCAACTTATTAAGCGCTTGGCGAGTGTCGTGGCCGTGGTCGAATTTGACATGAACAGCGCTTCCCTCCACAGTAACGGCTTTTCAACGCCTTGGTTACACCGATTTAGCGCTACTATTTAAGAAGCGCGATGTTTTGCGTGTTTACGCATGTTGGTCACTGAATTCTGTATTTTCGCAATTTAAAGGATCTCGCCGATGATGAGCGTGACACCGATCCCAGCTCTAAGCGACAACTATATTTGGCTATTAAGACAAGATACCAGCCAAAGCGTTTGCGTGGTGGATCCAGGTGAAGCGGCCCCTGTGATCGAGTTTCTTGAGCGTGAGTCGTTAACCTTAAAATCCATCCTTATTACGCATCACCACCATGATCATACCGGTGGTTTAGCGGAATTAATTAAACGCTACTCCCCTCACGTTATCGGCCCGGCCAACCCCAACATTGAAGGGATTGACGAGACCGTTGGCGACGGCGATGAAGTCCGCATTATGGGCCGTTTATTCGACGTAATAGCGACACCGGGCCATACGCTGGACCATATCAGCTACTTCACAGCGGGCATCCCTGCCCTTCTTTTTTGCGGCGACACTCTTTTTTGCGCCGGTTGTGGCCGTTTATTTGAAGGCACCCCAGAGCAAATGTTTGCCGCGTTGAACAAATTTGCGGAACTACCTGAAGATACACTGGTCTTTGCAGCCCATGAGTATACACAAGCGAACCTTACGTTTGCTCGTGCTGCGGACCCTGAAAACGAAGACGTTAAACACGCCTTGCAGGAGTGTGAAAAGGCGCGGGCATTGGATCGCCCCACCTTACCCAGCACGATAGGACGCGAGCTGAAAATTAATCCCTACCTGCGCGTGGGCACAGATAGCGTGCGCCAAGCAGCAGGCACCCAGGGTGTTAATGATACTGATCTCGCTACGTTTACCACTCTGCGCGAGTGGAAGAACCGTTTTTAAGAACGCTATCGAAACCAAACGAATGCAACTATGACCTATCGAACGATTCGCCAGCGCTTGATGCTGAGCGCTGGCAGTACCGTAATTATGGGCCTAATGTTAGCCGCTGCGGCAAGCTCACAAGCCTCTGCCCCAGCCTATGAAACCACTGAAAATGCGACGACAGCCTTACCTAACGGTGTTACCACCACGTCGCCAACCGATACAAAGCCCTATCCTACGCCTTTCCAAACCCATTTTTGGGAGGCATTAGAGCTTGAACCCCAGAATGCCTGGACGACCCTGCGTAAAAGCTTCCAGTGGCAAGAGAAAACATTGCCAGTAGAAGCTCAAGCTCGGGTGGATGAATGGATTGAGCACTACCGTTCAAGCCCTGAAAACATTGTCACGATCACCGAACGCGCCACCCCCTGGCTTGCCTGGATTACTCAGCAAGTCAGTGAGCGCGGCCTACCTGGTGAAATCGCGTTAATTCCGTTTGTCGAAAGCTCTTTCGACCCAGGTGCACGAAGCCACCGCGGGGCGGCAGGTCTTTGGCAATTTATGCCCCGCACCGGCGACGCATTGGGGTTAGTACGTAATGGTAATTACGATGGCCGTCTGGATGTTCTGACCTCTACCGAGGCCGCGCTGGACTACCTGGAAATGCAGGCCGACCAGTGGTACGAGGGTGACCTCATGCTTTCTCTGGCCGCTTATAACGCAGGCGCTGGCACCGTCAACCGCGCGCAGCGTCAGGTACAGGGCCAAGGGCTAAGTGGCGACTATTGGGATCTATCCCTGCCCTACGAAACCATGCAGTACGTTCCCAAGTTGAAGGCGATCGCTACGATCATTAACAATCCTGAAAAATACGGTGTGAGCTTACCTGAGATTCACATCGACCCCGCCTTCGCAAAAGTTCAGTTGGCCCACGCAGTGAGTCTGTCTGAAGCCTCGCAAATGCTGGATGTCAGCAAAATGGCACTGGCTGAGCTGAATCCGGGTTTACTGAATGGCAGCATCGATCCACGCAGCGCACAGACGTTGCTTGTACCCGAAGAAGTGGATAAACAAGTGCTGGCTCAACTGTCACAGGGCAATAGTCAGACACGGGGCAATAGCCAAGCGCTTGCGCAAAATAACAGCGCAGATACGCATCGCGTTGAAAGGGGCGATAGCCTCTCAGCGATAGCGGCCCGCTATAATATTGATCAACAAGACCTGATACGCTGGAATTCGATTGACCGCCCCAGCACTTTACAACCGGGGCAGTTACTGACACTTTCAGGGCGTTGAATCCGGGTTTACTAGTTGGCTTTGTTCACATGGGATGTTACCAATGCCGCGTGGTCTGTTTTTTGCGAAAGCGTTTCTACTTATCAGTGGCTTGCTAATAAATGTATCGGTACTGGCGTCAGAAGCAACGACCACTATCGACTCTTCCCAACGCCCTGCCGGTAACAACGTGGTGGGCGATTTAAATACGGATGCCAACAACGTGGTGCCGGTTGAAACAGTTCACGGGTTATCACTTTACGATAGCCCCGAGCTACCGGCAGACTTCCCCTACTTCCCCCATGTGAACCCACAAGCCCCCAAAGGCGGCACCATTACCCATACCGCCGTGGGGGGCAGCTTCGATTCAACGAATCCGTTTATTATTCGCGGCACACCGGCCACTGGCGTTTCGCAAATTTATGACACCTTGATGGCCAGCAACCCCAATGAGCCCTTTAGCCTTTATGGTTTATTGGCTGAAGGCGTGCGCCTGGACCCTGACCGGGAATGGATTGAGTTTGACCTTCGCCCTGAAGCACGCTTTCAGGACGGCGAACCCGTCACCGCCTACGATGTGGTGTTTTCACTTAACCTGCTCCGGGAAGAAGGCAATCCGTTTTATGCCAGCTATTACGCGGGCGTGAACGAGGCAATCGCCCTCAACGAACATCAGGTGCGCTTTACCTTCAGCGACACCGATTCCCGAGAACTGCCGCTAATCATTGCTCAACTGCCGATCCTCCCCCGCCACTACTGGGAGCCCCGCGAGTTCACATCGCCTACCCTGGCGGCTCACCCTGGCTCTGGCCCCTACCTCATCAGTGAAGTTGACCCAGGCAGGCGAATTGTTTATCAGCGCGATGAGGATTACTGGGGTAAAAACTTGCCGGTTAACATTGGCCGCTACAACATTGACCGCATCGTTTACGACTACTATCGCGACCGCGATATCGCCTGGGAAGCCTTCAAAGCGGGCCTGACAGATTTTCGTACGGATGCCCGCGCGGCCACCTGGGCGATTGGCTACGACTTTCCTGCCTATGAAGAGGGCTTGGTGAAGCGGCTGACGGTACCTGACGTCAACCCATCCATGATGCAGGCCTTTGTGTTCAACCTGCGCAAAGAGAAGTTTCAAGACCCACGGGTACGCGAAGCGTTAAGCCTTACCTTCGATTTTCCTTGGCTCAACACCAATATTTTCTACGATACCTACCGGCGTACCGAAAGCTTTTTCCAGAACTCGGAGATGGAGGCCATCGGACTACCTTCGGAAGAAGAGCTGGCACTGCTTGAACCGTTTAGGGAAGAGTTAATTGCTTCCCATGGGTCTGACCGCCTGTTCACCGAACCGCTGCCCATTGACCAACCCCTCAATCTGCGCGAGCGTCTACGCAAGGCACTGGCGCTTTTGCGCGACGCGGGCTATCGCGTTGAAGAGGGAGTGCTGGTCAACCAAGCCACCGGCCAGCCACTCAGCCTTGAAGTGCTGCTCTACGATTCGGGTCTTGAGCGTGTGGTTCAACCCATGCTGCGTAACATGGCCCGCCTAGGGGTGCAGACCTCGCTGCGCATCGTTGATATCAATCAATATTTAAACCGGCAGCGCAGTTACGACTATGACATAGTGATTAGCCATTTCCCCCAGTCGAACAACCCAGGTAATGAGCAGCGCGACTTCTGGACCAGCGCCGCCGCCGAGGCGCCGCAAAGCCGCAATCGGATGGCGCTCGCCCACCCAGCGGTCGATGCCCTGGTGGAAGCGATCATTAGCGCCGATGGTCGTAAGGAACTGGACACCGCCACACGGGCGTTGGATCGGGTACTGCGCTGGGGATTTTATGTCATTCCTCACTACCACTCAGGCGAAACCCGCATTGCGATCTGGGACAAGTTCGGCTATCCCGAGCCCTTTCCGAAGTATGCGATGGATCTGGATGCATGGTGGGTAGATACCGAGCGTGAAGCAGAACTGCAGCGCCAGCGCCGCTGAGACTGGCTTTATTACAGCGACTTATTCGCAACGGCTTATCCTCAACGGTTTCATCGTTATAAACCTCGGAGTGCTCTGTGGCCCGCTACACCCTACGCCGACTGCTGCTAATGATTCCGACCCTTTTTGGGATCATGCTACTCAATTTTATTATTGTTCAGGCGGCGCCGGGCGGGCCGATTGATCAGATGCTGGCACGTTTTGAGGGTGCAGACGCCATGGCCAGCACCCGCTTGGATATGGGCGGTGCCGATGTGCAGGTAAGTGACGATTCTCGTGGCGCCCGGGGTATCGACCCACGCTTTATCGAACAGCTAGAACAGCAGTTTGGTTTTGATAAACCCGCCCACGAGCGCTTTATTGGCATGATGGCGGATTACCTCACGCTCGATTTCGGCACCAGTTTTTTCCGCGACCGCCCGGTAACAGAGCTGATGATTGAGCGGTTGCCGGTGTCCATTTCGCTAGGGCTATGGACCACGCTGCTGGTCTATCTGATCTCGATCCCTTTAGGTATCAAAAAAGCGCTTCGCCACGGTTCCCGTTTCGATGTCTGGTCGTCGGGGTTAGTGATTGTCGGCTACGCCATTCCGGGCTTTTTGTTTGCGATACTGCTGATCGTGCTCTTTGCTGGCGGCACCTACTGGGACCTGTTTCCCCTGCGTGGTCTAACCTCGCCCAACTTCGACCAGCTTTCGGCCTGGGGCAAAGTCAAGGACTATTTCTGGCATATCACGCTGCCGGTAATTGCAGCTTCGATTGGCAGCTTTGCTACCCTGACCATGCTGACCAAAAACAGCTTTCTAGATGAAATTCACAAGCAGTATGTCATTACCGCTCGCGCCAAGGGCGCCGATGAGCGGCGGGTGCTTTATGGCCATGTTTTCCGTAATGCCATGCTGATTATCATTGCTGGCCTGCCCGCTGCCATGATCGGGATTTTCTTTACCGGTGCACTATTGATAGAAGTGATCTTCTCCCTGGATGGGCTCGGCCTGCTCGGCTTTGAGGCGGTGATGCAGCGGGATTACCCGGTTATTTTCGGCACGCTGTTTTTATATACCGTGATCGGTCTGATCCTTAAGCTGATTTCCGATTTGACCTACGTGTGGGTAGACCCGCGTATCGACTTTTCGACCCGGGAGTCATGATCATGGCCTCTCTTTCTTCTTATTTTTCGCCCATTACCCGCCGACGGCTGGCGGCCTTTAAAGCTAACCGCCGTGCCCGCGTATCGCTTTGGCTGTTTACGGCACTGTTTGTGTTTAGTCTGTTTGCCGAGCTGATCGCCAACGACAAGCCCATCGTCATGCAATACGACGGCCAGTGGTACGTGCCGCTGCTGGTGGATTACCCCGAAACCGAGTTCGACGGGTTTCTTCCCACGCGTACCGATTATCTGGATCCGTTTATTCAGCAACAGATTAAAGAGCACGGCTGGGCGCTGTGGCCAGCCATCCCGTATTCCTACCAAACCCTGGACATGAACATGACCCGCCCTTCCCCGGCACCGCCGGATAGCCGCCACTGGCTGGGCACCGATGATCAAGGCCGCGATGTATTAGCGCGTGTCATTTATGGCTTTCGCCTCTCGGTTGCTTTTGCACTGGTGCTCACTGCGGGCTCGCTGGTAATCGGCGTTGTGGTTGGTGGGGTGCAGGGCTACTTTGGCGGCAAGATTGATTTGATCGGCCAGCGGGTGACTGAAATATGGTCGGGCCTTCCGGTGCTGTTCCTGCTCATCATTTTAGCCAGCTTTGTTCAGCCGGGGTTCTGGTGGTTGCTGGGGATCATGCTGCTCTTCTCATGGCTTGGCCTGGTCGATATCGTGCGCGCCGAGTTTCTGCGTGCGCGTAACCTGGAGTACGTGCGTGCCGCCAAGGCGATTGGATTGCCCTCGCGCCTGATCATGTGGCGCCACGTGCTGCCCAATGCCATGGTCGCGACCCTGACCTTTATTCCGTTTCTGTTTACCGGTGCTATCGGCACCTTGACCGCGCTGGATTTCCTCGGTTTCGGCCTGCCCCCCGGCGCGCCCTCGCTGGGCGAGCTGGCAGCGCAGGGCAAGAACAACTTACATGCCCCTTGGCTGGGCATCACGGCGTTCATGACCCTGGCAATCATGCTTTCGCTACTGGTGTTCATTGGCGAAGGCTTGCGCGACGCCTTCGACCCACGTCACGTACAACAGCGCCAGGCTGGCCCTACCCAGGAGACACAGAATGCCTAACCCGCTCCTGCGCATCGAAAATCTCAACATTGCCTTCGATAATACGCCCTTGGTGCATGCGCTATCGCTCACCCTCAATGCGGGTGAAACCCTGGCGATTGTCGGGGAGTCCGGGTCGGGAAAATCAGTCTCTGCGCTCGGGATGATCAACCTCTTGCCCAGCAATGCCACCGTCAAGGGCGAGCGTTGGCTGGGTGATACCGATCTGTCGACATTGACCCAGGACCAGTGGAACGACGTGCGCGGTAATCGTGTCGGTTTCATTTTTCAGGAGCCGATGACGTCACTTAATCCGCTCCATCGGGTTGGCAAGCAGATTGGCGAAGCATTGCGGCTGCATCAGGGCTTGCGTGGCCAGACGGCCCGCCAACGCTGCAAAGCGCTACTCCAACAAGTGAAACTGCCGCGCCCGGAAGAACTGCTGGATGCTTGGCCTCATCAGCTTTCGGGCGGACAGCGCCAGCGGGTGATGATTGCTATGGCGATTGCCAACAATCCCTCTCTGCTGATTGCCGATGAGCCCACCACCGCCCTGGACGTGACGGTGCAGCAGGAGATACTTGCCCTGCTGCGTGAACTGCGCGACCACCACGCCATGGGCATGCTGTTTATCAGTCATGACTTGAACCTGGTACGCCGTCACGCGGATCGCATCTGCGTCATGCATCAGGGGCGGATACAGGAAATCGGGCCGGTTGAGCAGGTCTTTCAACACCCGCAAAGTGATTACACCAAAGCGCTGCTCGCCGCCGAGCCGGAAGGCAGACCCCAGGCCATTAAGCAAGCGCCACCGCTGTTAACGGCTCGTCAGTTGAGCGTAAGCTTCAAGCGCCCCAAGACCGGCTTGTTCAAGCGCCAGCCGCCTGCGTTTGTGGCAGTTCAGCCCACCGATTTTCAGATCACGCCGGGCGAGACCCTGGGCGTTGTAGGGGAGTCAGGGTCGGGCAAAACCACGCTGGCGTCGGCAGTCATGCGGCTGGTCACTAGCCAAGGCGATGTTACCCTTGGCAACGACAAACTAAGCTCCCTGTCCGGTGATGATTTGCGACGCCAGCGCCACCGTTTTCAGATGGTGTTTCAGGACCCCTATGGCGCCCTTTCGCCGCGCATGCCGGTCTTCGATATTGTCAGTGAGGGGCTACGCTTTCATTACCCACACCTGACTGACAAAGAAGTCACCCAGCGGGTTAACCAAACCCTTCAAGAAGTGGGTTTGCCCGAGAGCTGTGCTGCGCGCTACCCCCATGAGTTTTCCGGTGGTCAACGCCAGCGCATTGCCGTGGCCCGAGCGATCATTCTGGAGCCAGAACTGCTGGTGCTTGATGAACCCACTTCTGCATTAGACCGCACGGTACAGAAGCAACTTGTTACTCTGCTGCGCGACCTTCAGGCCCGCAGGCAGTTATGTTATCTGTTCATTAGTCACGATCTTGCTGTTATTCGCGCCATGGCCCATCGCATTATAGTGCTCAAAGATGGCGAAGTGGTCGAACAAGGCCCCTGCCTG
Organism: Halomonas sp. MES3-P3E; assembly: GCF_002836035.1. Taxonomy (NCBI): domain Bacteria; kingdom Pseudomonadati; phylum Pseudomonadota; class Gammaproteobacteria; order Oceanospirillales; family Halomonadaceae; genus Halomonas; species Halomonas sp. MES3-P3E. The sequence continues at coordinate 75,703 of NZ_PJBT01000183.1, forward strand.
GACGTGCTTTCTGCGCCCAAACACGCCTATACCCAAGCGCTGATTGCCGCTGCTCACCTAGCCCCTTAAAGTTAAGCCCCTTAAAATTCAGCTTCTTAGTACTTATCACCTTAGTAGTTAGCAACGGCTAACCGCTATTGGCAGGAGGTCGTTCTAACTTGCGACCTCTCTTTCTGATTGGCACGAAAACCTGGGAATTACTGGAGTCGAACTTACAAGATAACGGTATAAATATTCAATTAAAATAAAGCCGCCCACCCTTTCAGGCGGCGGCTAAAGAATACTTACGAAGTATTCAGAACAGCGCAATTTCGTCGTCAGTCAACTCACGCCACTCGCCGGGCGCAAGGTTGGCATCCAAGGCTAAATCACCGATGGAGCTGCGGTGGAGAGAGTTCACATGATTCCCTAAGGCGGCAAACATACGCTTTACCTGGTGGTAGCGCCCTTCGGTAATCGTCAGCTCCGCCTGGGTGGGCGATAGCAGCCTTAGCGTGGCGGGCTGGGTCGGGGTTTCTTCGCCATCCAGCATCAGGCCATCCGCCACCTGGCCAATCGCCCACTCAGCCGCTGCACCCTCCATGGGCTCAGCAAGCTCTGCGATATAGACCTTGGCGCAGCGGTGGCGCGGCGAGGTCACACGGTGCGACCACTGGCCGTCATCGGTTAACAACAGCAGTCCTGTGGTATCCACATCCAAGCGCCCCACCGGCTGTAAGCGTTCGGCTTTGGGCAGATCAATCAGGTCGATTGCGCGCTGGTAAAGGCCACGGCGGGCATTACACTCAACGTCAACGGGTTTGTGCAGCATAATGTAGCGCACCCCTACCAGCGCCAGCCGCTCGCCATTAAGGACAACCACATCGTTATCGGTATCGATTTGAGTAGCCGACTGTTTGATCGGCTCACCATTGAGGGTGACTTCGCCGTTCTTAAGTGCTCGCTTGGCGAGGCTACGGGTTAACGGTGAGGTTTCACTTAAAAAGCGATCAAGGCGCATCATTAACCCACTCCTGGCAGCAGCTTAAAATGGTCGGCATCTTGCCAGGCAGGAAATTTTTCACGAAAAGCATCAAGGGTAGTTTTATCCAGCGTGCCCGTCTCTATAAACGGGGTATGGGCAGGTTTATCAATTAACGGTTCGCCTTTGAAGTCGACCAGTAAGGAGTCGCCGCTATAGGCAAGCCCTTTGGCATCCTCTCCAACGCGATTAACGCCAATCACATAGCTTAGGTTCTCTACCGCACGGGCCTGTAGCAGCGTACGCCAGGGGTGACGACGCGGTGCTGGCCAATTGGCGATACACAGCAGCGCATCATACTCGAAATGCTCACCTTCTGCTGGCTGCTGGCGCATCCACACTGGAAAACGCAGGTCATAGCAAACGCTCAACAGCAGCTTAAAGCCATTGAGTTCCACCACTTTGCGTTCACTACCCATGCCGTAGCGCTCATGCTCGCCAGCCATACGGAATAAGTGGCGCTTATCGTAGTAGGTTAAGTCGCCCTCCGGCGTTGCCCATATCAAGCGATTATAAAATTCGCCATTCTCTTCGATCGCCACGCTGCCGGTCATCACGCAGTTACGGGCCTGCGCCTGAGTCTGCAGCCAAGTCACACTTTGGCTTTCGGCCATCGGCTGAGCCATTTCACGGGAATTCATGGTAAAGCCGGTGGCAAACATTTCAGGCAAAACAATAAGGTCGGTATCACGGCTATCCAGCTCACCGAGTAACTCCTCAAGATGAGCGTGGTTGGCTTGTGGGTCTTCCCAGCGCAGATCGCACTGCACCAAGCTGGATCTAAGTTTAGTCATTAAACACCTCCGTTCCGCCAGTGTTATTGCAATGTTTATGCTAGATTAGCATCTTTAAATAATGAGGCTGCTATGCTTCCTACTCCAACACGCGATCCCGACGCAGTCAAAGGCGTTATGTTTGGGCTAACGGCCTATACGATGTGGGGCTGTTTTCCGCTCTTTTTTGCCTTATTTGACGGCGTTCCCGCCTTTGAAATATTGATTCACCGCATTATCTGGGCCTGCCTGTTTTTGGTGGGTCTGATTACCCTGTTACGCCGCTGGCCTCCCGTTGTTGCTGCTTTGGGCGAACCAAAAAAGCTTGGACGTGTACTGGCCTGTGCGCTATTGATCGCGTTCAACTGGGGTATCTATATCTATGCGGTGGAATCCAAGCAGGTCTTGCAGGCGAGTTTAGGCTATTTCCTGACGCCGTTGGTGAACGTCGCGCTCGGCATGCTGGTGTTGCGAGAAGTGATGGCAAAGCTGCAACTGGTGGCGCTGGGGCTAGCAAGCATTGCGATTGCCACCCAGTTTGTAATGCTTGGTGAACTGCCCTGGATCAGTTTGCTGCTGGCGTTGAGCTTCGGTAGTTACGGCCTGTTTCGTAAGCAGGTGCCGCTAGACGGCCTATCAGGGCTGTTTGTGGAAACCCTTTTGCTATTCCCCCTCGCCCTGATCGCCTTGACCTGGTTAAGCTGGAACGACACCTCACATTTTTTACAGAACACTTCAACGACCAGTTTACTGGTCGCCAGTGGGGCTTTAACCGCGCTGCCGCTAATGGCCTTTGCTGGCGCGGCCCGCCGGTTGCGTTTGGCGACCCTGGGCTTTTTGATGTACATCAACCCGAGTATTCAATTCCTGATCGCGTTAACCGTTTTCGGTGAGCCCCTTGGGCTTATCCAGTTGGCGACCTTTGTGCTTATCTGGATCGGGCTTGCGCTCTACTCCTGGTCAGCGTGGCAGTCACGCCCGCGCTACGCGGCGGCTAGTTAGAGTAAGTGGTGGTGAGTTGGCGTCTGCGGCGCCTTTCAGCATAGACGCCGATGCCGTGACCCGTTCCGGCTGATAACCCACCCGGAAGCCACCCCAATGCTTGCCCTGCACATACACTGGCACTGAAAGGTCGTGCATGATTTCTCCGGTATCCCGCTTGTAGGTCTGCAGCAACAGCGGCTTTTCATGGGCGCCACAGCGGCTACCAGTCGGGTCATCGAATATCCGCTTACTACGGCAATATTTGAGATCGTGAGCGTAGTCACCGGTTGGCTCACGGCTGACTGCCTGATTATGGGTCGGCACATAGCCTTTACGGTCGCAGGCAATGGCGTAACTCAGACCCAGCTGTTTCAGCATTGGTTCTTGCAAAGTGGGTAGGTGCTTATCGGTAAAGGTATCGAAACCGGTTTTATAAAGTGGCGGCTGGGTACCGGGGATTTGCTCGTAATGGGGCTGGAACAGTTTAGTTTCTGACAGTTCACCACTGGCAATCGCTTTTTCGAGCATCTTGCCCAACTTATCGGCAGTTGATCGCGCGGCATGAAACACCTGCTGGTGTCGCCCTTCTAGATGCTGTTGAGCCAGTTCCCCATCAACCCCTTCAGCGGCTTCCATCAACGCCCGGGCCTGCTCAGCCAAATCGTGCATATTGCGGTTGCCTTCATCCACGTCATCTTCCAGTTGGCTCAGGCTGTCCGCCACGGTTTGGCTGTGTTGACGAGTATTTTCCATGGCATCGGCGACGCGGGTAATTTCACTCTGTACCTGGTCAAATTCCTGCGTAATCGTCCCCAGACTATTGCCAACTACTTGTAATCCTTTCGAACGTTCGCTGATACGGGTCATTAAATGGCCCATGGTGGTGACCACCGATTGGCCGCTCTCGTGCATGTCTTTCACCAGCTCGTCGACACTTTGCGTCGCGGTGGAGGTTTTTAACGCCAAGTTGCGCACTTCTCCAGCGACTACTGCAAAGCCGCGCCCATGCTCCCCCGCCCGTGCCGCTTCGATGGATGCATTAAGCGAAAGAAGGTGGGTTTGCTCGGCGATATCCTCGATCATTGAGGTGACGTTACGCACACGTTCAATTTTTTCGTTCAGAGCGGTCAGCATGTCCAGTGCCTGATTAGAGCGCTCGGCGACATCACTCATATCCTGGATGATATCGTCCAGCTCCGCATGGTTATGGTGGCTGGCTTCACGGGCGCTCTCTGCCAGTGCCGCCACTTGGCTGGCGCTTGCACTGACCTGCATAATAGCCGCATTAATGGCTGTCATGCTGGTAGAAGCCTCTCGGGCCATGGTCTCTTGTTGGGTCAGGCGCTGGTCCATCAGGTCGGCATAGTGGGAGACTTCTGCCGAAGCAATTGCGGTACTGCTGGCGCGATTCATCAACCGGTAGGCCATGGCGCGCAGCGAACGGTAATCACGAAGAGATTTAAAGCCACGCTGGTGCTGCTCAAGGTGCCGTTGATCGGCGCGATATACACGCTCAAAAGTCGTTAGCAACATCGCGCCGCCCCCCAATGCGGCACATAACAGAGCAACATAAATCCAAACGCCGCCTTGAGCGGCAAGACCAACCGACAACGCCACCATCAGCACTGGAACCAGCAATAGCAGTACACTCATGAGCAGTACTCTTTTATTGATGTTGTTGAGTATCAAACAGCCTTATTAAGGAGGTTTAACTCTCCTTAGTGCGTAATCTTAACGGGTTATGCTAATGAAAGAAGTAGCACTTTGGGGGAAGACGGAAAGTTCAGAAGCGCCTGATCATCATTGAATTAGCGCCGTGCAAATGAATATAAGCACTGCAATGAATTGGAATATCCCTTACTCTCTTCATTCTGACACTCCTACACCTTATGGAATTCATGTTAAAGCGCTATTTTCCCATTCTGACGTGGCTCCCCCATTATCATAAACGTCTGCTGGGGGCCGACCTCTTAGCGGGGTTGATTGTCACCGTGATGGTTATTCCTCAGTCACTCGCCTATGCACTACTAGCTGGGCTGCCAGCAGTGGTTGGCTTGTACGCAAGCATCCTGCCGCAACTGGTTTATACCCTATTTGGTACCAGCAAAACCCTAGCGGTTGGGCCGGTCGCCATTATCGCGTTGATGACGGGTGCGGCCCTGTCATCTGTCGCAGCAACCGGCACAGAAACGTATTTACAGGCAGCGCTGATACTGTCACTGCTTTCTGGCGGCATGTTGGTAGTGATGGGCCTGCTAAAAATGGGCTTTTTCAGTAATTTCCTTAGCCATCCAGTGATTTCGGGATTTTTAACCGCATCGGGTATTTTGATCGCAGCCAGCCAACTCGGCAGTTTGCTGGGCATCGAAAGTAGTGGTTTTACCCTGGTGGAACGCCTGGTTACCTTGGTGCCCAATCTGGCGTCCTTCAACTTACCCACCCTGATGATCGGCGGCGGTACCCTGGTATTTTTGATTGCACTGCGCCGACATGGCAAAGCCACCCTACATAAAGCGGGCTTGCCTCTCCCTCTAGCGGACTTGATTGCAAAAGCTGGCCCCGTCTTTGCAGTGGTTATTACCACTCTGGTGACCTGGCACTGGCAGCTGGCGGAGAAGGGCGTCAATGTGGTTGGCCAGATACCTGGCGGCCTGCCAGCGCTGAGTTTTCCCTGGGGAGACTACTCGCTGTGGCGAGCACTGGTGATTCCTGCACTACTGATCAGCCTGGTAGGGTTTGTAGAGTCGGTCTCCATGGGACAGATGCTGGCGGCTAAGCGGCGCCAGCGTATCTCGCCCAATCAGGAGTTAGTGGGCCTGGGCGCTAGCAATCTGGCCGCCGGTTTTTCCAGCGGCATGCCGGTCACCGGCGGTTTATCACGCACCGTCATCAACTACGACGCAGGCGCCCAGACACCTGCCGCCGGTGCCTTTGCGGCATTAGGCATTGCACTGGTAACGCTGTCATTCACCGGCTGGCTCTTCTACCTGCCAATTGCGACCCTGGCCGCGACCATCACCGTGTCGATTTTGACGCTGGTGGATATCCCCATGCTGCGCCAAACCTTGCGCTACTCACGCAGCGACTTTGCTGCCATGGCAGTGACCATTCTACTCACGCTGATCGAAGGCGTTGAAGCCGGTATCCTCAGCGGTGTCACGCTATCCATTGCGTTGTTCTTGTACCGTACCAGCCGTCCTCATAGCGCGCTGGTGGGCCGGGTTCCCGGTACCGAGCACTTCAGAAACACCACCCGCCACGATGTGGAGACGGTCAATAATGTGGCCCTGCTGCGCATTGATGAGAGCCTCTATTTTGCCAATGCCCGCTACTTGGAAGACACCGTTTATAACCTAGTGGCGAGCCAACCTGAGCTAGAACACGTTGTGTTGATCTGCTCGGCCGTCAACCTCATAGATGCTTCAGCGCTGGAAAGCCTGGATGCCATCAATGCCCGTTTAAAAGACTCCGATGTAAAACTGCATCTATCCGAGGTCAAAGGTCCGGTGATGGATCAACTCAAGAAGAGTGACTTTCTGGATGCGCTTACCGGCCGAGTATTTTTAAGTACTTACGCCGCTTGGCGTGAATTCTCTTAATTACATAGCATTCGCGACTATTCTGAAAAACCAGGCAATTGCCTGGTTTTTTTATGCATGACTATTACCAACGCGAGTCGCCACTGACAACGGCATTGACAGCCACCCAGCGGCTTCTCTACTATCAGCTGACCACTTAGCAAAATACAATACCGCAGAGCAAAACAAAAAGTAACTAAACGTAACCACTAACGTCATTACAACCACAATAAAGGAGCATTCCAATGCGCCCATTCGCTCACCGCCTACTTGTTGCCGCCCTACCTCTATCGCTACTCGGCGCAGCAGTAAGCCATGCCAATGAAATTGAACTGCCCGGCACAATGGCCTGGACAGCCTATGGCACTAACTCAAGTGGCTATGCCCAAGCCGTCGCCATCGGTAATATGCTGCAGAACAAATACGACTCATCGGTACGAATCCTACCGGGCGACAACGATGTTTCCCGCATGACCCCGCTGAAACAGGGCCGTGTGGATCTTTGCGCCTGCGGCATTGCCAGTTACTACGGCGCCGAAGGGGTCATGATGTTTGCCGACCCTGACTGGGGCCCTCAGCCGCTACGCGTGATTACCACCTCCACCGCCTCTTTTGGCCTTTCCCTTGCGGTCGCGGGCGACTTAGACGTTGAAACGCCCGCTGACTTGGCGGGCAAACGCATCGCCTATATCCGCGGCGACGATGCGCTCAATAAAGGCACAGAGGCGTATCTCGCCTTTGGCGGTTTAACCTGGGATGACGTCGAGCGGGTTGATTATCCCGGCTACGGCCGCTCATTTGACGGCATTATCGCTGGCGATGTGGACGCCTCCTTTACCACCACAGTGACACCGCCAGCCCAGCAACTTGCCAGCAGCCCGCGCGGCATTAGCTGGCCAGTGCTGGATCCTAACGACGAAGCAGGCTGGGAGCGTATGGCGGCGGTTGCGCCCTACTTCCGTCCTCACGAGGTCACTTCTGGGGCAGGCGGCGTTAGCGCCGAAAACCCGGTGCCCAGCGCTAGTTATCCTTACCCCATTGTGGTCGCCAACCAAGACCTCGACGACAACGTCGCTTATGGCCTGATCAAAGCGATGCAGGAAAATTTTGATGACTACAAAGACAACGCCCCAGGTGCGCTTGGCTATGCATTGGAACAGCAAGACCTTCAGTGGGTAGTGCCTTTCCACGATGCGGTCGTGGAGTACTACAAAGAAATCGATGTATGGACTGATGAAATGCAGGCCCATCAGGACAAGCTCGTTGAGCGCCAGAACGTGCTGTTAACCGCCTGGGAAAGCTTTATGCAAGACGCACCCAGTGATGATGAAGCATTTACTGCCGACTGGATGGAAACCCGAGCCACCGCACTAAGCGATGCTGGCTTCGAACCGATCTTCGAGTAATACGCCACGGGGCGGCGCCCGCCGCCCCCTGCTGATTGACGGATGTCCCCCATGACCACAGATACCTCGCCTGCCAATAATCAGCAGGTTAAAGAAAAGATCAGCCAAATTCGTCAGCTTCCCCCTGCGCTGCGCTGGATTCCCGCCACGGTGACCGTCATTTTGATGGCTATGACCCTGGATTATCTTTTTAACATCGGCTTACTGACTTTTGTTACGGGCCTGGAGACGCAGTTCTATTACGCGGTTGTAGCGCTACTGCTCCCGCTGGTATTTCTGCTCTGGCCCATGCGCGGCAGCCAGCAAGAGCAGCCTATCCCCTGGTATGACTATCTGCTCAGCGCATTCACGCTGATCGTAGGCGGCTACTTCGTGTATAACGCGGTACCCATACTGGAGCGCGGCTGGGCGTTTTCCGCACCCGAGCTTGCTATCTATGCCAGTTACGCTTACTGGGCGCTCATTATTGAAGCGGCACGCCGGGCAGGCGGTTTGCCTATCGCTATTATTGCAGGCGTGTTCTCTCTCTACCCATTGGTAGCCGATATCGTCCCCGGCCCTATCCAGGCGTTTCCTTCCACCCTGGAACAAACCGCCATGTACCACACCATGAGCACCGAAAGCATCATGGGTGTGCCGCTGCAGGCGTTTGCAGGCTTAGTGATCGGCTTTTTGGTCTTTGGCGTGGTGCTGCAGAAAAGCGGCGGCGGCAAGTTTTTCATCAATCTAGCCTTTGCTCTGCTGGGCCATGTACGCGGTGGCCCGGCCAAGGTATCGATCTTCTCCAGCGGCCTGATGGGCTCCATGAGCGGCAGTGTGATCAGTAACGTGCTGACTACCGGCGTGCTGTCGATTCCGGCCATGCGCCGTATCGGTATGAGCCGCTCCTTTGCGGGCGGTGTTGAAGCCTGTGCCTCAACGGGCGGTGTATTGATGCCCCCCGTGATGGGGGCTACCGCTTTTGTCATGGCGATGTTCCTAGACATTCCTTACTCTGCGGTTGCCCTTGCCGCCGTCATTCCTTCAATTCTGTATTTCCTCGGCCTGTTTATCCAGATTGATGCCTACGCGGCCCGCAATGATATTAAGGGCTTACCCGCGATTGAGCTGCCTTCAATTAAGCAAACGCTCAAAGAGGGCTGGTACTTCATCTTCGTCTTCGGTCTGCTGGTGTGGATGCTGCTAGTCATGCAGCGCGAAGCGGTTGCCCCCTTCTATGCCACCGCCCTGCTGCTGGTGCTCAACCAGCTCTCCAAGCACAACCGCTGGGGCTGGAAGGATGTCACCGACACGCTATCGTCAGCGGCCAAGCTGTTTGCTGAGCTTATCGCCATTCTGGCGGGCGTGGGTATGCTGGTGGGCGCGCTCTCCATGACCGGCCTTTCCGGCACCATCGCCAACGACTTTATCAATATCGCTGGCGGCAGCGTGCCGCTACTGCTGATTATGGGCGCGGTCACCAGCTTTGTGTTGGGCATTGGCATGACGGTCACTGCGGCCTATATCTTCCTGGCGGTGGCGCTCGCCCCTGCGCTGATTCAAGGCGGCGGTCTAGACCCCATGGCGGTGCACATGTTCATCCTCTACTGGGGCATGCTGAGCTTTATCACCCCGCCCGTGGCGCTGGGTGCCTTTGCTGCCGCCACCGTGGCAGGTGCCCGCCCGATGGAAACCGGCCTGCAGGCCATGCGCCTGGGCAGCGTTATTTACTTTATTCCCTTCCTGTTCGTGCTTAACCCCGCGCTGATTATGCAGGGCGAACCGTTGATGATCATCGTCGTATTTATCCAGGCGGTCATCGGCATCATCCTGTTTGCATCAGCGATGCAAGGCTACCTGATGGGGGTTGGTCGACTGGGCTACGGCGCGCTGCAGGAGATCGTCATTCGTGCCCTCGTATTGATCGCAGGTCTGCTGCTAGCGCTACCTGGCGGCGGCCTGGTGCCATTAAGCCAGTGGGAATTAATCAGCCTCGCCGCGTTAGCACTGGTACCCGGCGTTTTAATGGCGCGTTTAAGCCAGCGCCACCATCGGCGTTCGCTTACTGCCAACGCTTAATCTAACTTCGAGGAATCTTATGAGCACAAAAACAACACTCTCCCTCGTATTCAGTAGCTTGGCTGCTGGGCTAATCATCACGAGCAACGCTAGCGCCATGCCCAGCACGCTTAACTGGACCGCTTACGGCACCGGCACCAGCGGCAATGCGCAAATCATGGCGATTAGCCAACTGCTACAAGAGGAGCATGGCACGCAGTCCAGAGTCATTCCTGGCGAAAACGACACCATGCGTATGACACCGCTGAAAACGGGCCGGGTTGATCTGTGCGCCTGCGGAATCGCGAGCTACTACGGCTCCGAAGGGGTGATGATGTTTGCTCGCCCCGACTGGGGCCCACAGCCTATTCGCGTGATTTCAACCTCGATGGCCAGTTTTGGGTTAGGCATGGCGGTCGCGGGAGACGTGGACATTGAGTCAATCCACGACCTTAAAGGCAAGCGATTGGCCTACCTGCGTGGAGACGACGCGCTGAATAAAGCTGCCGAAGCCTACCTAGCATTCGCCGGGTTAACGTGGGATGACGTTGAGCGAGTCGATTTCCCCGGCTACAACGCCGCCTTCGACGGCATTATCAGCGACCGCGCCGATGCCGCGATCACCACCACGGTAACGCCTGCGGCCCAACGCTTAGCCGCTAGCCCCCGCGGCTTGCAGTGGCCTGAACTGCCTACCGATGATGAGGCTGGCTGGGCGCGGATGCTGGAAGTAGCGCCGTACTTCCAACCCCACGACGTCACCTCAGGCGCTGGTATTGACGCCGAGCAGCCGCTTGCCAGCGCCAGCTACCCTTACCCGATTATGGTGAGCAACGCCGATTTAGCCCCGGAAACGGCCAACGGTTTGATTACCACGCTGGTGGAGTCGTTTGACGACTATAAGGATAACGCCCCAGGCGCTAGCGGCTATGCGCTCGAAAATCAGAACATGACCTGGGTGGTGCCTTTCCACGATGCCGTGGTGGCGTACTACCAGGAAAGCGGTGTGTGGACCGATGAAATGGAAGCGCATCAAAACGCCTTGGTGGAGCGGCAACAGCTGCTAATGGACACCTGGAAAACCTATCAAGCCGATGCGCCAGAAGAGGAAGCGGCGTTTATCGACGGCTGGATGGAAACCCGGCGGGCCGCCTTACAAGAAGCTGGGTTAAATCCCGTTTTCTAATTTTAATTAAATAAATACGGAAAGCCCTTATCTAAGGCCGCCTCTGTGCGGCCTTAGATTTAGGTAGCCAAATTCCGCATTGCAGAACTACGTTTTACATTATTGACTCTTTTAGCAACTTTCGCCATGATCCATATATTCCAAATAACAAGCTTAAATTTCACATAGCGAAACACGGGAGCCACTATGAGTGTTCACTACCAGCGGCATGGCGAGGTCGGCGTCATCAGCATCGCTAACCCGCCCGTCAACGCGTTGGGCCAAGCGGTGCGTAGCGGCTTACTCAGCGCCCTTGAAGAGGGGTTGGCCGACCAGCAGGCCAAAGCACTGGTGGTGATGGCCGAGGGGCGCACCTTTATCGCCGGGGCCGATATACGTGAATTTGGTAAGCCGCCTCAAGCGCCGCTGCTACCGGATGTGATTTCACAGCTAGAAGCCTGCTCCAAACCGCTTATCGCATCGCTACACGGCACCGCGCTAGGCGGCGGCTTGGAGGTCGCACTGGGCTGCCACTATCGCGTCGCCCTGACAGGCACTCGCGTCGGCTTACCGGAAGTGAAGCTTGGCTTACTACCAGGCGCAGGAGGCACCCAGCGTCTCCCACGTTTGGTAGGTGTGGAAAACGCCTTGGAAATCATCACCAGCGGGCGCTTCGTAGAGGCCACTGAAGCACTTGATATCGGCATTATTGATGACATCAGCGATGCCCAGACGTCGCTGGAGGCAGGGCTAGCAGCGGCACAAGCGGTTCTGTACGGCCAACAGCACACGCGCATCACTGGGCAATTACCTGCCCCAGAGGCCAACCCCCAGGCCATTGCCACCATGCGGAAACAGCTGGAAGCCATCGCACCGGCGCTGTTTTCACCGTTTCGCATTGTGGAAGCCGTTGACGCCTGCACGAAAGCGGCGTCGCTGGAAGAGGGATTGCGCCGCGAGCGGGAGCTGTTTCTGGCTTGCATGGACTCTCCGCAGCGTGCCGGGCTTATTCATCTATTTTTTGCCGCCAGAAATCCCCACGTGGTACCTGGAGTAGATAACGCTGAGCCATTTCGCCATATCGCCCTCATCGGCGAGCACCCGCTGTTTGAGACGCTTCATACCGCCGCCCAGCGCGCCAGCATAACGCTAACCGATACCCCAAACGATAGCACTGAGCTGTGCCTGCTCGCCCCTGGCGCAGACGCAAGCGCCTGCCCTTCTCAAGCAGTCACCGTAGCGCTGCAGCCACTCACCGACAGTGCCTCAGCCACACTCCTAAGCCTGGTACTTGCCGAGCGCGGCCCGTTCCATGAATTGGTGAATCACAGTGCCAGCGCGACCGACCAGCAGCGGGTTGCCTTAACGCTCAAAGCGCTGCGGGCTAATGTCGTGGCAACTCAGTCTCAAAGCGTACTGAGCACGCTTTATAACGCCGCAAAGCAAGCGCCCGACAACGACGCTCAGTCAGCCATGGAGCAGGCGAGCCTGACGCTAGCACAGCAAGGCGCCTGCTACCGCGAGGGCGATATTGATCTGTTGGCGGTGGAAGCGTTGGGCTACCCACGCCATTTAGGCGGGCCGCACCGCCAAGCCTCTCTGCCATCCCATTTATCGACTCACAAAAAGACGCCTTCCGAGGATGCACACTCATGAACCTGACGTTTAGCCCCGAAGAGCAGGCATTCCGCGAGGAAGTCCGCCGATTTTTAGCCGATGCACTGCCCAGCGACATCCGTGAGCGCGTGCGCCTAGGCCGCCATCTGCGGGCCGATGACCACATCCGCTGGCAGAATATTCTCAGCGATCAAGGGTGGCTTGCCGCCAACTGGCCTGTTGAGCACGGCGGTCCAGGCTGGGGCCCGGTGCAGCGGCATATCTTCGATGAAGAGTGCGCCGCCGCCCACGCCCCTACGGTGGTGCCCTTTGGCGTCAACATGGTCGCGCCAGTGATCATGAAATTTGGCAGCGCGGAGCAGCAACAGCACTACTTGCCGCGGATTCTTAATAACCAGGACTGGTGGTGCCAGGGCTACTCCGAACCGGGCGCTGGCTCGGATTTGGCGGGCTTATCCACCCGCGCCGTGCTCGATGGCGACCACTACATCGTCAATGGCCAGAAAACCTGGACGACCCTAGGCCAGCACGCCAACATGATGTTCTGTTTGGTGCGCACCGACCCACACGCGAAAAAGCAGGCGGGCATCAGCTTTTTACTGATTGATATGCAGACGCCCGGCATTACCATACGGCCGATTATCACCCTCGACGGCGCTCATGAAGTCAACGAAGTGTTTCTCGATGATGTGCGCGTGCCAGTAGAAAACCGCGTTGGTGAAGAGGGCCAAGGTTGGACCTGCGCCAAATTCTTGCTTACCCACGAGCGTACCGGTATTGCTGGGCTTGGCCACGCCAAACAGGCGCTGCGCCATTTGAAGTCCCTCGCCTCCCGTATGCAGCATCGCGGCAAACCACTTTTATCGCTACCCAGCTTTCGCCAGCGGGTGGTCAAAGCCGAGCTTGAACTGATGGCGCTTGAAGTCACCAACCTGCGCGTGATTGCCGCAGCGCGGGATGGCGGCGTGCCCGGTGCGGAGAGTTCACTACTGAAAGTACGCGGCTCTGAGCTGCGCCAAGAGATCAGTGAACTCACCCGCCGCGCGCTTGGGCCTGCTGCCCTGCCGTTCTTCTCCGAGTGTCTCCATGGTGATGCGTCGCTAGATGACGAATACGCCCAAGGCGCTGCCGCCAGCGCCCAGTATTTTAATCGTCGCAAGCTGTCGATTTATGGCGGTGCCAACGAAATTCAGAAAGGCATCGTCGCTAAAACCATTTTAGGTATGTAAGGGGGTCACCATGGATTTTGCACTCACCGACGAGCAGCGCATGCTCGAAGAGACACTCACCCGTTTGGTGGCAGACCAGGTATCGCCCGAGCAGCGCCGCGCTATGCTGGAAGCGCCAGCCCAAGGGGCCAGCCCGCTATGGCGCACGTTTGCCGAGCTGGGGCTGCTGCATATGCCGTTTAGCGAAGACGTAGGCGGGCTAGGCGGCGACGGCACCTATTTAATGATTATTATGCAAGCGTTGGGGCGCGGCTTGGTGCCGGAAGCGTACCTGTTTGGGTTAGTCATGCCCGGGCAGCTGCTTGCGCTATGCGCCAACCCCGCACAGCAAGAGCGCTGGCTGGCTCCGCTGTTAGAAGGTGAACACCAGCTCGCCTTGGCTTGGCAAGAACACACAGCCCGCTATGACGCTTTCGACATTTCTACCCACGCGATCCAGCAAAATAACCAGTGGCAGCTTAACGGCCGCAAAGATGTGGTGATGAATCTAGGCAGTGCCGCCGCCACGCTTGTGACCGCCCAACTGTCAAGCGGCAAGTTAGGACTGTTCATGGTCCCTGCGGACACTCAAGGCGTAACCTTACATACCTACCGCACGATGGATGACCAGCCCGCCGGTGACCTAACGTTGAACAGCGTGACTCTGCCGCTAGAGAACTGCCTAAGCGAAGACGCCAGTGACGCCCTGGCAGAGGTGCTGGCCCTGGGCCGCGGGGCGCTGTGCGCCGAAGCCATCGGCGCGATGGAAACCGCCTGCGACCAAACCCTCGCCTATTTAAAAGAGCGTAAGCAGTTTGGCCTGCCGCTGGCCACGTTCCAGTCACTGCAGCACCGCATGGTGGATATGCACCTTCACCTAGAACAGTCGCGCTCCATGGCGATTCTCGCCGCCGCCAGCCTCTCACTGCCTGCTGACGAGCGGGACTATAAAATCGCCGCGGCCAAGGCTTACTGCGGCGAGTCTGCGCGCTTTATTGCGGAACAGGCCATTCAGCTTCATGGCGGCATGGGTATGACCGAAGAGTGCTACGTCGCCCACTACGCCAAACATCTGGTGATGTTTGACCACTACCTGGGCGACAGCGACTATCACCTTGAAACGGTGAGCGAACAGCTCGACGCCGCCTAAGGAGAAGCTCATGCGCAGTGACGAAACGTCACTTGTACGCGTTGAGACTACCGAGGGCGGTATCGCCGAAGTGACCATTGCGCGCCCTGCGGTGCGCAATGCCCTCAACGAGCCCACGGCCCTGGCGCTCAATGACGCATTAGCCACCGTGGCGGCTGACCCGCAGGTACGCTGCGTGATCCTCAGCGGTGAAGGTAGCGCTTTTTGCGCCGGTGCTGATTTAGCGGAATTCGAAAAGGCCTCCACCCAGCCTGCAAGCCAACGGCTGGCAACGCTTTTTTTGCCTGCGCTGCACAGCATGATGACGATGGAAAAGCCCGTGATCGCCGCGGTGAGCGGCGCTGCTGCGGGGATTGGTGTGTCCTACGTGCTGGCCAGCGATATGGTGGTGATGGGCCGCTCGGCTTACCTGAAGCTGGCCTTTATCAATATTGGTTTGATTCCCGATGGCGGCGCTTGCTGGCATTTGGTGCGCAAGCTTGGTCATGCCCAAGCCTTTGAGATGGCAGCGCTGGCCACGCCCATGGATGCCGAGCGCTGCGTGGCGCTGGGCCTAGCCAACCGGGCGGTGGAAGATGATCAGGTGTTAGCGGAAGCACGAGCGCTGGCACAGGCCCTGGTGGCTCAATCACCTCAAGCGCTGGGAGCAACGAAACGGGCCATGCGACAGGCAGCGAACCTGTCCCTTGACGACACTCTAATGCTTGAAGGCGCCCTGCAGGATGAGTGTAAAGCCACCGAGGATTTTCACGCTCGCGTGGCTGCTTTTCGTCAGCGCCGTCGTAACTGATCTAGTGCTTGCTGATAATCCGTACGAAGCGTGGCTACTTCATCCGCCACGCTGTTCAGTGTGGTAATGCCCCCCACTCCCTGCCCGGCACCCCAAATATCCCGCCACGCTTTTGCCTTACTGCTGCCGCCTGATCCATAGCGCATGGCATTTTTGTCGCCCTCTGGCAGTGCCTCTGGGTCAAGCCCGGCCAGCTCGATGCTTTGGCGTAAGTAGTTACCGTGCACGCCAGTAAACAGGTTGGTATAAACGATATCCCCCGCAGCGGCTTCCAATACCATCTGCTTGTAAGCGGGCTGAGCATTGGCTTCCTGGGTGGCAATAAAGCGCGTGCCCATATACACCATGTCCACGCCCAGCGCCTGGGCGGCGGCGATCTGCTCGCCTTTGGTTATCGCCCCTGCCAGCACCAGCGGGCCATCGTAAAACTGCCTGACCTCCGCCACAAAAGCGAAGGGGTTAAGCCGCCCCGCATGGCCGCCTGCGCCATGACAGACCAAAATTAGCCCATCCACCCCGGCGTCGATGGCTTTTTTAGCGTGCCTCAGCGTGGTCACGTCGTGAAATACCATGCCGCCATAGGCGTGCACCTGTTCGACCACCCGGTTGGGCGCATGCAGGCTGGTAATGATCAGCGGCACCTTGAACTCAGCACATAGCGCCACATCATGCTCCAGTCGGTCATTGGTGGGGTGCACGATCTGATTCACCGCAAACGGCGCGGCGGGCTGCTGCGGGTGCCGGGCGCTGTAGTCGGCCAGCGTCTCGGTAATCTGCTGCAGCCACTCCCGAAGCACTTCCGCAGGCCTGGCGTTCAGCGCCGGAAACGCGCCAATAATCCCCGCCTTACACTGGGCAATCACCAGCTCAGGGCCAGAAACGATAAACATGGGAGAGCCGATAACCGGCAGCGTCATCGAGGCAGTCAGTTGGGTTAGCATAAGCAGCTCGCTGATTATTATTAAAATTTCTAAGCGAAAAAAGCCCCTTTCGGGGCTTTTGAGGGACGTTTACAGTTTGCTCTCAAGCTCCGGCAGGATCTCGAACAGATCCCCGACCAGGCCGTAGTCGGCCACCTGAAAGATCGGCGCTTCGTCGTCTTTGTTGATGGCGACGATCACCTTGGAGTCTTTCATCCCCGCCAAGTGCTGAATCGCACCTGAAATACCCACCGCAATGTAAAGCTCGGGGGCGACGATCTTGCCCGTCTGGCCGACCTGCATGTCGTTGGGTACGAAGCCAGCGTCCACCGCCGCACGGGAGGCACCGATGGCGGCACCCAGCTTGTCGGCGATGCCGTCGAGCAGTTTGAAGTTCTCGCCGTTGCCCATGCCGCGGCCGCCTGAGATGACGACCTTGGCGCCACCGAGTTCCGGGCGGTCGCTTTGCGCCAGCTCTTGCTTGACGAAGCTGGACTGGGCGTTGTCGGCGACGAAAGCCACCGCTTCCGTTGTGGCGCTACCGCCGGTACCGACCGCATCAAAACCGGTGGTACGGATGGTGATGACTTTTAGCGCGTCGTCACTTTTGACCGTGGCGATGGCGTTACCGGCATAGATCGGGCGCAGGAAGGTATCGGCGCTTTCGACGCCAATCACGTCTGACAGCTGGCTAACATCTTTCAGGGCCGCCAGGCGCGGCAGCACGTTTTTGCCGGTGGTGGAGGCGCTGGCCAGTACGTGGGTGTAGTCCCCTGCTAGCTCCACCAGCAGCGCACCCATGGGCTCGGCAAGCTGATGAGCGTAGGCAGCGTTATCTGCTACGCGTACTTTGCTCACGCCGTAGAGTTTTGCAGCGGCGTCTGCCGCCGCCTGGACGCCTTCACCGGCGACCAGCACATCAATATCGCCACCGATGGCCTGGGCCGCTGCGACGACGTGAGCGGTCGCGCCCGCTAACTGACCTTCATGAAGGTCGGCAAGTACCAGAATGCTCATGAGATCAGCTCCTTTTAAAGCACTTTGGCTTCGTTTTTCAGTTTGTCGATCAGCTCGTCCACCGAGGCAACTTTGATACCGCCTTTGCGCTCGGCAGGAGATTCCACTTTGAGCAGCGTGACTTTGGAGGCCACTTCCACGCCATAGTCGGCGGGGGTTTTGACATCCAGCGGCTTTTTCTTGGCCTTCATGATGTCCGGCAGCTTGGCGTAGCGCGGCTCGTTCAGGCGCAGGTCGGTGGTGACGATCGCCGGGAGTGTCAGCGCGACGGTTTGCAGGCCGCCGTCGATTTCACGGGTGACGTTGACCTTGTCTCCATCTACGGCCACTTCCGAAGCAAACGTGCCTTGCGGCAGGTTAGTCAGCGCGGCGAGCATCTGGCCGGTCTGGTTGTTGTCGGTGTCGATGGCCTGTTTGCCGAGGATGACGAGGCCGGGCTGCTCTTCATCCACCACTTTGGCCAGCAGTTTGGCCACCGCCAGCGATTCGGCGCGCTCGTCGGTTTCAATGTGGATGGCGCGGTCAGCCCCCAGCGCCAGCGCGGTGCGCAGCTGCTCTTGGGCGGCCTTGGGGCCTACGGTCACGGCCACGACTTCGGTGGCTACGCCCTTCTCTTTCAGGCGCACCGCCTCTTCCACGGCAATTTCGCAGAAGGGGTTCATGGCCATTTTGACGTTGGTAAGGTCCACATCAGAATGGTCCGCTTTGACGCGGATTTTGACGTTGTAGTCGATGACGCGTTTCACCGCGACGAGGATTTTCATAAGGCATGCTCCAGCGATTGAACCATCGGCTTTTTATTCCGCACAGCAAAATAATATTTCACTTTATAAAAATAACAATAAAAAAACGCCTGCCAAAGGTCAAGCGTTTCCTTGAACAGCCCAACTCAGAAAGGCGACCAACCAAACCATAACGCCAGCAGCGGTATCGCCGCGATCAGAAAGCGCCCGTTCCAGCGGTAACCGATGCGGGTGGCGGGTACGCCAGTAAAGCGCGATAGAATCAGCATGGAAGCGGTCATTGGTGATGACATCAGCGCCAGCGCCCAGCCTACCATTAACGATGCCCCAATCAGCGCAGGCGTTAACCCCTCGATGCCCAGCGTGGGGAGCAAGCCCACCAACAGCGTCACCGTAACAATCGGGTTGACACCTATTTGCGCTAGCCCCACCACCATCAGCATGGCCAACACTGCATTTAAAGTGCCCAGCGGGTCAAGCACTGCCAATAACGGTGCTAGCTGCTGGGTATCCACCAAGCCCACGCATACATGCCCCAAATAGCCTGCCGCCCCCAGCACCACGATTTCATTAGCGCTGGGGGATAGCAACCAAGGTAGCTGACGATGCACAGCCGTTATAGCGGCAGGCAATCCACCATAGCCTAGCCTACGACGCTGCCAAGCCAGCCATAAAAGCGCCCCGGTAGGCGCGCCCAGCAGCGCGGCAATCGGCAAACGTAACTCCAGCAGCCACGCAATAGAGAACACCAGCGCCACAATGCCGATTAGCAAAATGCTAAACTGCGCCAACGGGCGCAGCGAAGGGGTGACATAGGTTTTATTGGCGGGTGGGTGCGGGCCGGTGAAATAGTCCACCGCCCAGCCCGCCATAAAAATCAGCGCGGCGGCCCCCAGAATATAGGGTGCCAGCTGTGGCCAGGTGACCTGGGGAAGGCTTGAAAGCACCACGGCCACCCCAATACCCATGGGCGAAATCAGCGGTGCCAGCGAAAATCCGCGCAGCAGCGCCAGCATCATGCGCCGCTGGCGGGCCTCACGCACCCAGGCGCGCCCTTGGGCGGCACTGAGGGTATTGCTCTTCTCGATCATCGCGGCGAACAGATTCAGCACGCCAATGTTAAGAATGATGCCAAACAGCGCCGAGCCAAGCGATAAAATTGGGTAGCGGCGGCTAGGCGGCTGAAGCAGCATGCTCTGCCCGCAGCGGCGCACTAAACGGGAGCGATAGGCAGGTAAGCGCAGCATACTCAGCGCCACCACAAAGGTGGCAAAAAACGCAAAACGCCCACTCGCCTCAAACAGCAGCTGCCCAGGCGTGGGTGAGCGCCACAGCGTGAGCAACGTGAGTACGCCAGCGGCACACAGCAGCCCCTTGGCCATGCGGGTGAGTTGACCTTTCAGGGTCATCAAATAAAGCAGCAGCGCAACGATGCCTGCGGCTTGCCACACCACGCTGCCACCGACCAAATGAATCAGCGTGGCAAGCGTCACCAGTAGCAAACAGGAAACCCGCAGGCGGGCTGGGCTCACTCGCTAGGCTCCCTCAACTGCGGGTCGGGAACGCCTTGTGACGATTCACTGCCACTGCGGCGGCGAAATGAGCCTTCGCCCATAGCCACCAGCTTGCCCCATTCATCGACAATCTCACCGCTGGTCATATAGGTTTTCTGCCCACCGCCGCGCAGCGTACCCGTTGCCCGCAGCACGCCTTGCCGAGCAGGACCCACAAAGGTGGTGGTCAGTGACAGCGTCATCCCCCGGCGAATATTACCCGGTACCTCGCAGTGCAAGCCTGCCAAGCTAAGAGCGCTATCCAGCATTGAGGCCAGCACACCGCCGTGAACATTGCCGCTACGGTTAAGATGCTTTGGCTCAATGGTGAGTTCAACTACGGCAAGGTTTTGCTGCCACTCAACCACATGCATACCCAGTAGCTCGTGATAGCCCATGAGTGCCTGATGAGATGTATCGGGAGTATGTATTGGCGAATGACTCATGAGGCGCTCTCCTGCTGGGCTAAATCACGCAGACGCCCTTTAAGAATCTTGCCGCTGGCGGTGGAAGGTAGCGTATCCATTAATACAATTTGGGTCGGACGTTTGTACGGTGCCAACCGCTCGGCGATAAATGCCTTTAGCTCCGCCACATCAACTTCGACTCCCGGCTCGCACTGCACAAATGCCACGACTTCTTCGTTACCGGCGATTTGACGGCCCACAACGGCGGCCAGCGTGACTGCCGGGTGCTCGTTGATCACCGCTTCGACATCCGGGGGATAGATATTGAAGCCTGAGCGGATAATTAGCTCTTTGCTACGCCCCACAATATACAGCTGATCATGGTGATCGAGTTTGGCGATATCGCCGGTATTAAGCCAACCATCTTCGGTTAGAGTGGCACGGGTGGCTTCCGGCTGGCGAAAGTAGCCTTTCATAATGTTGGGGCCGCGCACCCATAGCTCACCCACTTCGTCTCCGGTCTGCTCGGCAGTTCCGCTATCGATAAGCGGTTCCAGGCGGTACTCAAGTAGTGGCAATACCCGGCCAACGGTGCTTGTTGCATGGCGATCATCGATACGGGTCTGGCTGATGGTGGGGCTAGCCTCGGTTAAGCCGTAGCCGTTGTGCAACGTCAGGCCAAAGGCAGCCTCTACCCGCACCTTAGTGTCGCTATCTAACGGCGAGCCACCCGCAGAGATGTAAATCAGTTCGGGCGCTTCTAGTGAGCGCTGCTCACGTTTTAAAAACTCTAACGCGCGGGCATACATCGCCGGCACACCTTGGATTACGGTAATGCGCTCCTGCTTTAGCGTCGCCAGCATATGTGCGGCATCAAAACGCGGCACGGTATACAGGCAAGCGCCGTTATAGAGCGATCCCATGCACACCGAAGAGAGGCCAAATACGTGGGACATCGGCAGCACGCCGTACACCCGCTGGCCTTTGCTTAAATGACGCATGCCACCAGAAATCGAGGCGATATAGAGAATGCCACGATGGGTCAGCATTACCCCTTTGGGCGTGCCAGTGGTGCCCGAGGTGTAGATCATCGCCGCCACCTGCTCAGCGCCGCTGGCGCATACCGGTTCGGGTTCGCTGTCATACAGCGGCGAAATGGCCAGCCCACCCAACTGAGGGTGCTGGTAGCGGTCGGCCGCGTGGCGCTCGGCGTGCTGGCAAGCCTCTTGGGATGCTTCACAGGTATAGAAGACTCGCCGGGGCAGGCAGTTGCCCTGAATTTGATCGACTTCCTGAGCCGAGAGGCGCGAATTAACGATGGCCACCCAGACATCCAGCTCGCTGGCAGCCAGCAGTAGCACAACCAGAGCGCGGCAGTTTTCACTCACCGTCATAATCCGGTCGCCAGGGCGAATGCCCAATGCGCTTAACCAGTCATAGGCGGCGTGTATTTCTTGACCAAGCTCCGCATAACTCCAGCGCAAATTGCCATCCACGATAGCCGGGTGCTCTCCAAGCAGCTTGGCATTTTCAAGCACGCGGGTACTAAGACGCTCGGGAAGCTCGGCCACCAGTTCACTGGCAAGGCGGCCAAAAATAGGCTCGTCCGGCGCTTGGTAGGAAACCGATAAAGCCATTAGGACGCCTCCCGCACCATGTTGCGAGCAATGACGATTTGTTGAATCTGGGTAGTCCCTTCGTAGATACGAAATAGCCGCACATCGCGGTAGAAACGCTCAACCGCGTATTCCGACATGTAGCCAGCACCACCGTGAACCTGCACCGCGCGGTCTGCCACTCGCCCCACCATTTCGGCACAGAACAGTTTGCAGCAGGAAGCCAGTGTCGAAACATTTTCGCCATCATCTTTACGCCGTGCAGCATCCATCACCATGGTTTTGCCTGCATAGGCTTCGGTTTTGCTATCCGCCAGCATGGCTTGGATCAGTTGGTGTTCGGCAAGCGCCGCGCCGAACTGCTTACGCTCCATGGTGTAGCGCAGCGACTCTTCCACTAAGCGCTCGGCCACGCCTACACAGACCGCCGAAATATGCAGCCGCCCACGGTCCAGCACTTTCATCGCTGTTTTAAAGCCTTGCCCCTCTTTTCCGCCAATAATATTTTCTGCGGGCACCCGGCAGTTGTCGAAAATAATATCGCAGGTATGGGCGCCCTTCTGGCCCATCTTGTTATCCGCTGGCCCACGGATTAACCCTGGCGTATTACCTTCGACGATAAAGGCTGAAATACCGCCTG
Source organism: Halomonas sp. MES3-P3E (assembly GCF_002836035.1). Taxonomy (NCBI): domain Bacteria; kingdom Pseudomonadati; phylum Pseudomonadota; class Gammaproteobacteria; order Oceanospirillales; family Halomonadaceae; genus Halomonas; species Halomonas sp. MES3-P3E. The sequence continues at coordinate 98,328 of NZ_PJBT01000183.1, forward strand.
CGCCCTTATTCTCTAGGTTGGTGCGCGCCATCACAGTAAACAGATCGGCTTCTGGGCCATTGGTGATATAGCGTTTGGTACCGTTCAAAATATAGTCATCGCCATCCCGCACCGCCGTCGTGCGCAGGCTAGCAGCGTCGGAGCCGGAATCTGGCTCGGTGAGGCAAAACGAGCTAAGAATCTCACCAGTGGCCAAACGCGGCACATACTTGGCTTTCTGCTCATCGGTGCCATCAATCAAAATACCCTGGGCGCCAATGCCGTTATTGGTGCCAAACACCGAGCGAAAGGCGGGGGATGTCTTGCCAATCTCCATCGCCACCAGCGCTTCTTCTTCCATGGTCAGACCCAGGCCGCCGTACTCTTCTGGAATCGACAGCCCAAACAGGCCCATCTCTTTCATTTCCGCAAGAATTTCCGGGGGCACCGCATCCTCTTCGGCTAGGCGTGCCTCATTGGGAATAAGGCGCTCACGGACAAAGCGGGCGATGGTATCGACAAGCTGGTTAATTAATTCGGGATCGCGAATCATGACGGCTCCTGGTGGCAATAGTTTTTATCATTAGCGTTTTATCATTAGCAGTAGCGCTGAGCGTGGACAGTGCGCATATTTTGCATAGCAAAACCATTGTCCACTATTCTTGTCAGGCACTTTTGCATAGCCTAGGATGGCAGTCAATAATTGAAACACTATTTTGCAATGCAGAATTACAATGCTAAATATGCACCCATTTACAGAGAGGACTTAGCGTATGGCTAGCGAATCAACACCTTCCCCTTTCACCACACTTGGCATCGTCGGCACCGGCGCCATGGGGCGTGGCATCGCGCAGTTAGCTGCCCAGGCAGGTCTAGACGTTATGCTTTTCGACGTTAAAGAGGGTGCCGTACAAGAAGCTAAAACCTTTATTAATGGCCTATGGCAGAGAAGTGCCGAAAAGCAGCGCATTACTGCGGATCAGGCGCAGCACTATAGTGAGCGGTTGATTGAAGCCAGCGAGCTTGCCGCGCTGGCCCCTTGCGATATCGTGGTGGAAGCCATTGTCGAGAAGCTGGAGGCCAAGCAGGGGCTGTTTAGCGATTTAGAAGACATCGTCAGCCAGCAGGCGGTATTAGCGACCAATACCTCTTCGCTCTCCGTTACGGCCATTGCCGCAGCCTGCCAGCACCCTGAGAGGGTCATCGGTTTTCACTTCTTTAATCCCGTGCCGCTAATGAAGATTACCGAGGTTATTCCTGGCCTGCGCACTGCAGATGAAGTTACCCAACGGGTCAATGCTCTGGGCGAAGCCATGGGACACTTTACCGCCCAGGCCACCGATACCCCTGGGTTTCTGGTTAACCATGCTGGGCGTGCCTTCGGTACCGAAGCGCTACGTGTTTTAGGCGAAAGCGTGGCAGACCCGGCTACCATTGACCGCATTATGGTCGATCAGGGCGGGTTCCGAATGGGACCCTTTACGCTGCTTGACCTTACCGGGCTGGATGTCTCCCACGCCGTAATGGAATCGGTGTATCACCAGTATTATGAGGAAGCGCGCTTTCGCCCTTCACCGTTAACCCGGCAACGCCTGGCCGCGGGCTTACTGGGGCGCAAAACCGGAGAAGGTTTTTACCGCTATGTAGAAGGCAAGCAGCAGATGCCGGATGAGCCGGTCATCAAGCCTGCCTCACCTTGCCCGGTATGGATTAGCCAGGAAGACCCCGAGAGCGCCAAAGCGCTCACCGCGCTAGTTAATGCGGCGGGCTGGCCGTTAGAAACCGGCACGCAGCCGTCTGAACAAGCGCTCTGTTTGCTTACCCCTTTCGGCGAAGATGCCACTAGCTGCGCACTACGCCAGGGGGTAGAAGCCAAGCAGTGTGTGGCGGTGGATATGCTCGCAGGGCTCAATAAACGCCGCAGCCTGATGGCCACGCCCATTACCCACTCCGCTTTCATTCAAGCAGCGCAAAGCCTTCTCAATCACGATGGTACGGCGGTGAGCACGCTTCAAGACAGTAACGGCTTCGTTCTCCAGCGCGTTATTGCCTGCATCGTGAATGTCGGTGCCGACATTGCCCAGCAAGGCGTCGCAGAACCCGCGACTATTGACCGGGCGGTTGAGCTCGGCTTGGGCTACCCTTTTGGTCCGCTGCGCATGGGCGACCATTTCGGCACCACGCGGATTATGACGATACTAGCCAACCTACTTGAGGCCACCGGCGACCCACGCTATCGGCCAAGCCCGTGGCTGCGTCGCCGTGCCGCACTGCAAATGCCGCTAACCGCTGCTTAACGTCCACCCCAATAACAAGGAGCACTACCATGCAAGACGCCTATATTTACGACGGTTTACGCACCCCTTTTGGTCGCCACGGCGGCAGCTTAGCGGCTATTCGCCCAGACGAGTTGTTGGGACTGACGCTTAAAGCACTAGTAGCCCGCAATCCTTTCGCACTCGAAAGCTATGAAGAAATGCTGGCAGGCTGCACCAACCAGGCGGGGGAAGACTCCCGCAATGTGGCCCGTCACGGCGCATTGTTGGCAGGCCTGCCCATCGAAGTAGCAGGACAAACCGTCAACCGACTTTGCGGCAGCGGCCTGGCAGCGATGATGGATGCTGCCCGGGCGGCACGATTGGGCGAAGGTGAACTGTTTTTAGCGGGCGGCGTTGAGTCCATGTCTCGGGCGCCTTATGTCTTGGGTAAAGCAGATTCCCCTTACGCTCGCAACCAGCCGATGTACGATACGGTGATTGGCTCTCGCTTCCCTAACCCCTGGATTGCTAAAGAGTACGGCAGCCACAGCATGCCGGAAACTGCTGACAACATTGCCCATGACTTGAATATTGGCCGCGATGCCAGCGATGCCTTTGCCGCCCGCTCCCAGGCTCGCTACGCCAAAGCACTTGCTGACGGTTTCTATGATGGCGAGATGTTGGGCGTTGAGGTGCCCCAAGGGCGTAAACAACCGCCAATACTGGTGGATAAAGACGAACACCCCCGCCCACAAAGCACCGAAGACAAGCTGGCCCAACTGGGCTCGCTATTCGAGGGTGGCGTTGTCACCGCCGGAAATGCCTCAGGTCTGAATGACGGCGCCGCGGCCATGATAGTCGGTACCAAGGGCGCCGGTGAACGTGTGGGCCTAGCACCGCGTGCGCGCATTGTCGCCAGCGCCGTTGCCGGTGTGGCTCCGCGGGTTATGGGATTGGGGCCAGTACCCGCTTCGCAAAAGGCGTTGGCGCGTGCCGGGCTTTCCCTAGAGCAGATGGATGTAATTGAAATTAACGAAGCGTTCGCCGTTCAGGTGCTTGGCTGCGTGCAGCAGCTGGGTCTCTCCGTCGACGATCCGCGCTTGAATGCCAACGGGGGTGCTATCGCCATCGGCCATCCCCTGGGGGCTTCAGGAGCACGCTTGGCACTTACGGCCCTCCGCCAGCTTGAAGCGACCGGTGGGCGCTATGCGTTGGTTACCATGTGCATCGGCGTCGGTCAGGGAATTGCTACGATTATCGAGCGTCTGGACAGTTAATTTAGTATCAAACTGCCGCTATTTCGTTGATGGGTATGAACGCTGCGTCTAAGTAGATATGCGATACTGAGCGCCATAAGCCACCTATTGTTGGGATATTGAATGCACCCCACCGACACTGATGCTGACGACCCCCAGCTCCCCGGTAAAGATCGTAACTTTGTGACCGCGCTAGCGCGCGGTTTAGAATTGCTGCGCGCCTTTGGCGCAGGAGAAGAGTATTTAGGCAATGCGGAGCTCTCCAACCGAACGAACATCCCTCGCCCGACGGTGTCACGGTTAACTTATACCCTGACGCAATTGGGCTATCTCCAGCACAATACCCACCTGGAGAAGTACCGGCTCGGCCCAGGTGTATTGGCGCTGGGGTATCGCTTTCTGGCCAATATGGGCATTCGCGAAATTGCCCGTCCGCATTTGCAGAAATTTGCCGATGCTACCGACTGCAACGTTAGCCTGGGCGGTGCTGACCGCAGCGATATGGTTTATTTGGAAACCTGCCACGGCTACGGCCCGCTAATCATTCGCCTAGATGCTGGCTCCCGCCTACCCATTGCCACTTCCGCGATTGGACGCGCCTGGCTATGCGGCTTGTCTGACGAACGGCGCCAGCAGGTGCTCCAAGAGTTGGCGAGCGAGTATGGCAATGATTGGCCGCGTTATGAAGCGGGCATACAACAGAGCTTAAAAGACTATGCTCAGTTCGGTTTTTGTCTTTCTGAGCAGGATTGGCAGCGTGATATTAGCGCGGTAGCGATGCCACTGATTTTGGAAGATGGCGCCGAGGTCATGGCGATTAACTGCGGCGGCTCCAGCCTGCGCTTGGATCACGATCGCTTGGTTAATAACTTAGGCCCCCGTCTCAAAGAAGTCGCTAATCAGATTAAGCAGGAGCTAGCGCCAAGAAACCGCTCGGCAAGGTAAATTCAAGCTAGGGAGACTTTAACTAACGCTCGTTTGAATGCATCATAGACGTCTAAACAAGCGCATCGATTTCAAGAGCGCCAAGGAGTGGGGATGCCAAGCGAGTGGATAGCGCGTCATGATCAAACAGTAACCCTTAAAGGCGAGTGGACACTTGCCAATTATCGCCATATCAAAGCGGCGCTTCAGCAAAGTGACACTCGAACTGAGCCTGGCAAGCCAACGGATGCGACGATTTCACTAGACGCAATAACCCGCCTTGATACCGCTGGTGCCATACTCATTGTGGAGCTGATTGGCGTTGAGAAAGCGCAGGCGGTAGCGGATTGGGCAGCAGAACTGCCGAAAGAGCAGCAGGCGCTGCTGGTGCGTATTGCCGAAGCCATGGAAACCCCGCTTGACGTTGATCCTCTTTCCTATTCGCGTATTAGCCAAGCGCTTGCCAGCGTGGGTCAACATATGGTGGGGCTTTGGTCTCAGCAGCGCCAGCTGCTGGCCTTTATTGGTCTCGTCGTGGCCACCCTCTTCCAGCTGGTATTGCGGCCACGCCACTGGCGCTTAACGGCCACCGTGGCCCATATCCAGCAGAGCGGTCTTAATGCCGTACCCATCGTCGCGCTACTCACCTTTATGGTGGGCGCCGTCGTGGCTTTCCTTGGCGCTACCGTTTTGCAGGATTTTGGCGCCACGATTTATACCATCGATCTTGTTGCGTTCTCATTCTTGCGAGAGTTCGGAGTTCTACTTGCTGCGATCCTACTCGCGGGACGAACCGCCAGTGCCTTTACCGCCCAAATTGGCGCCATGAAATCCAATGAAGAGATAGATGCCCTGCAGGCTCAGGGGCTTGATCCTATCGAGCTTTTGGTGCTCCCGCGGGTAATGGCGATGTTAATTAGCCTGCCCATGCTCGCCTTTGTAGGTATGCTCAGCGGCTTAGCGGGGGGCGCCATGGTCACCTCCCTATCACTGGATATTTCACTAACCCAGTTTTTGACCACGCTGCAAAAAGACGTATCGGTGACACACTTTTTGGTAGGGCTAAGCAAAGCCCCGGTGTTTGCCTTTGTGATCGCCGTTATCGGCTGCCTGGAAGGCTTTAAGGTCAGCGGCAGTGCACAGTCGGTGGGAGAACACACCACGTCAAGCGTCGTTCAATCGATTTTTATGGTGATTCTGATTGATGCCGTCGCCGCGCTATTCTTTATGGAGATGGGCTGGTGATGGATTCAGATAAACCGACAGAGCAAAACGACCAACCGGTCATTAAGGTTAGAGGCTTGGTGAACCGCTTTGGCGCTCATGTGGTTCACGAAAATTTAGATCTGACCCTTGAACGCGGAGAAATCCTCGGCGTTGTAGGCGGTTCTGGTACCGGTAAATCAGTGCTATTACGCAGCATCGTCGGTTTGAAGCGCCCCAATGACGGCACGGTTGAAGTCCTAGGCACAACCCTTAACGAGCTTAACGAGGCACAGCGCAGTCAAATAGAGCGGCGCTTTGGCGTACTGTTTCAGCGCGGTGCGCTGTTCAGCTCGCTGAACTTGCAAGAGAATATTGCCCTACCGCTAATTGAACACGCCAGGCTACCCCGTGAAGACGCCGAGCATCTTGCCAGGGTCAAGCTAGCGTTGGTCGGGCTTCCGCCACAGGCCGCGCTGCAGTTTCCTGAGTCGCTGTCTGGCGGCATGGTCAAGCGCGCCGCCCTTGCCCGTGCCTTAGCCCTTGATCCTGACATCCTGTTTCTGGATGAGCCAACCGCCGGGCTTGATCCTATTGGCGCGGCAGCCTTCGATCAGTTGCTGGTCACCCTTCGCGATGCGCTGGGGTTCAGCGTATTTCTGGTCACCCATGACCTGGATACGCTCTACGCCGCCTGCGATCGGGTCGCCGTGCTCTCGCAGAAACGCGTGTTGGTGGTGGATACCATCGACAAGGTCGCGGAGACCGACGATGAATGGATTCAAGACTACTTTCACGGGCCGCGTGGTCGAGCCGCGCAAAGTGCTCATACTGCCTCTTCAACGAATGCTTACACACAGGAGTGAGGGTAGATGGAAACCCGCGCGCATCACGTGTTAATCGGTTTATTCACGCTGGGCACCGCCGCAGCGGCGCTGCTGTTTGCGCTATGGATGAGCTATGCAGCAGGCGAACGTAGCTACCAGCCTTACCGCATTCTATTTGAGCGCAGCGTTAGCGGCTTATCGGTCGGCAGCCGAGTACAATATAACGGTATTGAGGTGGGGGACGTCACCGAGCTTAACCTCAATCCCGATGACCCTCGGCAAGTGATTGCCCATATCCGCGTTTACGATGACGCACCGGTCAAGACAGACACTCGGGCAAAACTTGCCTTTGCCAGCATCACCGGCAGCATGTCCGTGCAACTCCACGGCGGCACCCCTGAAGCCCCGCTGCTGATTGATCAAACCGATATCGAAGCGCCGTTTATACGCGCAGACCCTTCGCCCATCGCCACGCTGTTCGATGAAGGCGAAGATATGATCGAGAACATCAACTCAATCCTGAAAAACGTTAACGAGCTGTTTGACGATAACAACCGCGCTCAGGCAGGCAATATTTTAACCAACATTGCTCAGATTACCGAAATGATTGCCGCCCAGCAGGACGCCCTGGATCAGAATATGGCGCTTTTCGGCGAAGCCACTCGCCAAGCGACGACCACACTCAGCAGCATCGACGCACTTAGCCAGGAAGCGACACAGCTGCTGCGTCAAGATGGTCGTCTGGTAATGGAGAGCGCCGCTGATGCGAGTCGCGATGTGGCCCGGGCGGCTCAACGCATTGAGCAGTTAGTGGAAACTAACGCTGGTGCCATCGAAGGCAGCCTGCAGGGTGCGCAGGATATTGCCCCGGCGCTCTCTTCGCTTCGCTCCACGCTCGCTACGCTGGATCGTATTACTCGTCAGCTAGAGGAGAGCCCAACGGACTTTATCCTGGGCCGTGATCAAGTAGAGGAATTCCGTCCATGACTTTGCGCCCTATCGTTATCGTTTTAGTTTGCGCTACGTTGCTAATCAGCAGTGGCTGTTCAATATTGCCCGAAAATGAACCAGCGACGCTGTATCGTCTGCCCAGTAGCGATGTGCAGCCCGTTACCCCGTCATCCGATGCTATAACAACCCGTCAACGCCTCGCGGTGGCTGCTCCCCAGGCGGGACATTTACTGAGTAGCAACCGCATTGTGGTCTACCCAGAGGGCAATATCGTTAATGTGTATGAAGGTGCCCGCTGGCAGGAGGATGCCCCTGACTTGCTTCAGTCGCGTTTGATCACGGGGCTACAGCAGAGCCGCCTATTTGCCAGCGTGGGTAGCGATAGCCTACCTTCCGAGCGACTGCTGCTCAGCGAACTACGTCACTTTCAGAGCGACTACGCTACCCATCCGCCCACGGTGAAAGTTCAGCTTGATGTTCAGCTCGTCAGCACTCAAAACCGCGCTTCAATTGCGACTCAAAGCTTCACCACCAGCGCGCAAGCTATAAGCACCGATATTCCTGATGTGGTTGATGCATTTGGTGCTGCTAGTGACGACCTTACTGAGCAGCTGGTCAACTGGCTAGCCAATCAGCAGGTAGCTAATACCCTTGATTAAGCTAGCATTAACTAAGCCAGCGTGATTAGGACGTTGTTGCCCTGCGGGCATACTCCCGCGGGTCGCGGGGGTAGTAGCGTTCCGGCTGACTTTCAAGATGAGTGAAGTATCGAGTGTCCTTGTAGGGCATTTTCATGTAGCCCGAGACGCCTAGGCCCTCGATTTGGTCTACCGAGGCGAGAATGCGCGCCAGCAGCGTACGGAACTCGCCCTCTCGAGCCGGATCCAGCAGACGATAGTAGCTATGTATTTTGAGGTGCTGTGGCAGCGCTTCAAAAATGATCATGCCGGTATGGTGAATATCATTGAGCTGCTGCAGCACATGCATAATCGTCTCGGGCAGAGCTAACAGCTCTTCTGGGTCGGGGCCATCTTCGAAATAGCTGTGCTGACGGGTGCGATCTTCAAGCTCCGGTACTGCGCTCAACTCATAACCTATCGACATGCTGGGTTCGCTGACAAATGCCTCATCGACAGAAGCACGTTCTAAATGAAGCGTCTGGCGGGCATTAAACAGGCAGCTTTTAAATACCCCTTGGCGATGAATTGCCCGCGCCAGATGCACCATATTATTAACCGCTTCAATAAAGGCAGGCTTCAGCGTCGGATCATGTAAATTTAACGACGAATCGATATACACACCTTCACGCTCCCAGCGAACCGCCAAGCCCCCCACCACCGGATATTTGCCCAGGCGGCTCACCGACACCAAAAAGGCCTTTTCGGTTTCCCCCATCCCCTGCATAAACTGTTTGTAGTAGCGATCTAACTGCACATCATTGACATCATTCAGGGTTTCTTGAGCGTGCTCTTCCTGTGAAAAGGCTTCGCGCAGGAAGGCTTTGCGAGAGCTGTAGACCACGGTATCGATCTCCTGATGCGCGGGGCGCGCCCATACCGGCACCAGCGGTACATGGAGCGATGTAGGCAGATCGATCATTACGACTCTGGCCATTCGCGGCATATGGGTTAAAAAGTAGTCGCCCGCTTTACGCCGCACCTGCGGGTCAGGGTCGAGCATGCCATCCAGGGTGCGGGCAAACTCCATCGGTAACCCCAGCGAACTGGCGGGAATCGCCCGATGGCCAAATCGACACGACTGCGCCGACGCCAGCGCATACAGGGTGCCCGCTGCACCCTGCTCATCGAACCGCGGCGATGACAGTGCGCCGTTTAACTGCTCTTCGCCAATAAAGTAGACATCGCCCAGGCGGGCATTGGTCTGCTGCAGATTATCCGACATCAGCTCCATGACATTGGCGCCCACAAACTGCAGTTGGGCGTCCAGCTGGGCAAAGACCGATGAGCCCCAGTCAATCAGGGCAATCACCTCTTGTTCAGGGTCAAAGACCAAATTGGAGGGCTTGATATCTCCGTGTACGACGGGACGCGCCTGGCGGCCAGACTCCCGGCGCAGCGCAATGAGGATATCCGCCAGCTGCGACGCGATACGCACGATTAAGCGTGGAGGGAGTCGCCCTTGCCGCAGCGACACCTGCTCGAGATTCCAGCCGGAGGCACGCCCCATCACAAGGATCGACTGCCCTCGTGAGCGCTGGTAGGCAATCAAGCCGGGGATTCGCGGGTGCGACACCTGGCCGAGCATGAACGCCTCCTCCTCAAGGCGCTCCTGCAGATGCGTCGGTAGGGTAATACGCGAGAACTTGAAGACATAATGAGCGTTAGCCCCCTGGTGGGGTGCACTACCGCCGAATACAAAGCCATAGGCCCCCTTGCCGATCAGTTCGATACCCTGGTAACCCAGCTGGGTGAGCTGCGCCTGGCACAGCGCCACCCAGTCCTTGAGCTTGCGGGCATCATGATGGCTCAACAGATAAACCGACTGCTCTTCGGGGATATAAAACTGCTGAAGCGGTGCCTGGGACATAAGTCGCCTTGCTAACCCAAGTGAAGCAACATGGTCTCGGGATCTTCCAGAAAGCCCTTCCAGCTATTACAGAAGCGCGCAATGGTGCCGCCATCGATGAAGCGATGATCCCCTGCCCAGGTAATGGTCATGATGGCACGTCGCTGAACCTCGCCCTTCGCATCGAACCTGGGCAGCCACTGTGTTTTACCTATAGCAACGATAGCGGCTTCCGGTGCGTTGATGATAGGAGCCGCGTAGGTGCCACCGAGCGCACCAATATTGGAAATACTGATGGTTCCGCCTTTAAGATCCGCTTGATCAACGCGTCCTTCCCGTGCCGCCGTAGTTAGCCGCGCCACTTCCCGGGCAATCTCAAGCAAGGATAAGCGTTCGACGCGTTTGACATTGGGCACCATGAGGCCTGCCTTGCTATCCACTGCCATGCCGATATTACACTGGGAGAAGTAGTGCAGCGCGTCACCCGCCGCATTTAACTGTGCGTTTACAATGGGTTCTTCTGAGATCGCTAACGCCATGGCTTTCATAAAGAACGGCATTAGCGTTAGCCGCTCGCCTTTTGACTCTGCCACTGGTTTCAAACGCTCACGCATTGCCAACAGCGCTGTTACGTCAATCTCTTCACCATAATGAAAATGAGGAATCGTGCTGGCCGACTCCACCATTCGTTTGGCCATTACCGCCCGCACGCCGCGTAACGGCTCCACCCTGGGCGCTTCCTCTACACTACTAGATGGAACAGCCTGCGACGATGTCATGGCTGCGCCAGCAGGCTGTTCAAGGTGCGCCAATACGTCTTCCTTAAGCACACGACCATCTTTACCACTGCCTGCGATATCGGTCAGATTGAGCTGATGCTCTCGCACCAATCTTCGCACCGCGGGGCTGGCGGGTACTTTCCCGTGGGTGGCCAACGTTGGCGCGGTTGGCGCTACGGCTGTGTGCGCTGCAGCTCTATCCGTTGCCGCATCGGTACTAGTGATTGGCGTAGACGGTAAGGCATCCGGCGTAACTTCCGGTTTGCTGGGCTCGGCTTGTACTTCTCCTTCGGCCTGATAGGCGTATAAGGGAGCATGCACCTTGGCAATCTGACCCTGAGCCACATACAGCTTGGTAACGACACCGGCTTCGTGGGCGGTAATTTCCACCAGCGCTTTGTCGGTCATGACTTCAACGATGGGCTGGTCTTCTTCAATTTGATCGCCTTCAGCGACGCGCCATTCGACGACTTCGCACTCGACAATGCCTTCGCCAATATCGGGCAGTAAAAAATCGCTCATTGTTGTTCTCCTCCTCAGCGCTAAAAGTTGACGCTTTCGCGAATCGCTTCAAAAATCTTCAGGTGATCGGGCAGATACTCTTTCTCCAGCACCAAAGGAAAAGGCGTATCCAGCCCTGTGACCCGGGCAATGGGCGATTCAAGGTAGAGGAAACAACGTTCCTGAATGGTAGCGGCAATTTCACCGGCAAAACCGCCGGTTAAGGGTGCTTCATGGCTAACAACTAGGCGACCGGTCTTGAGCACCGATTCCGCCACCGTATCCGCATCCCAGGGCAGTAGTGAACGCAGGTCGATCACTTCACAGGCGATACCCTGCTCCTCGGCCATTTCAACCGCCTTGCCGATGACTTCCATCTGTGCGCCCCAACCGACCACGGTAATATCGGTGCCCTCCTTGGTGATCTCGGCCTCACCAATTGGCAGTTGATAATCCTCTTCGGGCACTTCGCCTACCGATGCGCGGTAAAGCCGCTTGGGCTCCAGAAACAATACCGGGTCCGGATCCCGAATGGCGGCAAGCAGCAGTCCCTTGGCTTGATAGGGGTTACGCGGTACGACCACTTTCAAACCGGGGGTATGGGTGAAATAGGCTTCCGGGGATTGAGAGTGGTAGAGCCCGCCGGCGATGCCGCCGCCGTATGGGGTACGAATGGTCAGCCCACCCACATTAAACAGATCCCCCGAGCGATAGCGGAACTTGGCCGTTTCGTTAACGATTTGGTCGAACGCGGGAAAGATATAGTCAGCAAACTGGATTTCCGCGACTGGTACCGAGCCTTGGGCCGCCAAACCATTGGCAAAGCCGATAATGCCCTGTTCGACCAGCGGTGTGTTGAAGCAGCGAGCCTTGCCGTACTTCTCCTGCAAATGGCTTGTCGCTCGGAAGACGCCGCCGAAAATCCCCACGTCTTCACCAAAGCAAATGACTTTTTCATCCTCTGCCATGGCGATATCCAGGGCGTTATTGATCGCCTGAAGCATATTCATAGTGGCCATGTTACGCCTCTCCCTGCGGATCAGTGTCGGTGCCAACGTCTAAGTCCAACGACTGCGCACCTCGTGGATAAGCTTCTGGATAGCGGCGAATATGGCGCTTCAACTGGTCAAACTGACGCTGCAGCGCAGGTGTAATGTCGGCATAGACATCGCTGATCAAGCTCTCAAGCGGGGGCGATGCGCGCTTCTCGGCACGCTTTAATGTCTCGAGCACTTCCCGGCGCAGGGCTTCTTGCTGGCTACTCTCCTCTTCCTCACTCCACCACTGCTTTTTTAACAGCCATTTTTTTAGCCGCAGCACGGGGTCTTTGGCGCGCCATATCTCTTCTTCATCCTTTGAACGATAGCCGGAGGGGTCATCCGAAGAGGAGTGAGCAGCCAGACGATAACTCATGGCCTCGATCAAGACAGGCTGGTTACGCTCAACGGCAATCTTGCGCGCCTGACGAGTGGCCTCATAGACCGCCAACACGTCATTGCCGTCCACGCGTATCACGTGCATATGGTAACCAAATGCTCGTGGGGCAATACCATCAGCGGCGAACTGCTCTACGGCAGGCGTGGAAATGGCATAGCCGTTGTTACGGCAGAAGAAAATCACTGGCACCTGATGTACTGAGGCCATATTGAGTGCGGCGTGGAAATCGCCTTCGGAAGCAGCACCTTCGCCAAAGAAGGTCAGCGTACAGTGACCATCACCAGCAAGTTTTTGCCCATAGGCGTAGCCCGTGGCCTGTGGAATTTGCGTAGCCAGGGGGGAAGAGATGGTCATGTAGTGCAGCTTGCGGGATCCATAGTGGATCGGCATTTGGCGGCCTTTGCCGTAGTCCAACTCGTTGCCAAACAGCTGGTTCATAAATTCATCGATTGAGAAGCCGCGATACATCAGAGCGCCCTGCTCGCGGTACTGGGCCATGATCATGTCGGCATCATCAAGCGCGGCAGTTGCGCCCACTACGGCGGCCTCTTCCCCCGTACACTGCATATAGAAACTAAGCCGCCCCTGACGCTGGGCTGCCATCATTCGTTCGTCGAGAATACGCGTGGCCAGCATTGCCTGGTAAATGCGCCGGGCATGATCACGCTCAAGCGCCGGTTCAATGGCGCCGTCATGTAGCTCGCCTTCCGGACAAAGCAGGCTAAAGGTGGGAATCGAAAATTCGTCGCCGGTCATGAAGTCCGGCTGGTGCACGTACTCAGTCATCATTATTGTCCTTGTTTTACCCCTTTTGAGGGCAGTGTTGTTGGTATTGACCATTTTTGCCAGTGGATTTATCTGGCATGAGTCAAATACAACTACTGCGACAGTAACGCAGCACAAGAACTTTAGGGATACAACTTAAGCCGCAGAGAGACGAGAACGCAGTGGTTGTTGCAGCACTTCAAATAGGCTGTCGACCGTCAATGCCAATAGTGCAATGGTCAACGCCCCCTGAACGACATAGGCCATATTGCCGTTAACGATGCCGGAGATAATCGGGTCGCCAAGGTTACTGGCCCCAACAGTCGCCCCCAGAGCAGCCGTGGCGATATTAATGGTGACGGAGGTGCGAATGCCCGCCAGGATGACCGGGGCCGCCAGCGGCAGCTCGACATACCGCAATGTCTGAGTCGGCGTCATGCCCATGGCGTGTGCGGCGGTCTTTATGTCGATATCAACCTCCTGCAGTCCGGCAAGCGTATTACGCACGATGGGCAGCATGCCATACAGCATCAAGGCGACAATGATGGGCAAAGTACCAAATCCGAGCACAGGTACCGCCAGCGCCAGCACGGCCACCGGCGGAAAGGTTTGTCCCAGCGAGGCCAACTGGCCGACCAGCGGCAAAAAATCGCTGCCACGCTCGCGAGTCACCACAATGCCAGCTGAGACGCCTACAACAACGGTCACAAGCGCCGCTATGCCCACCACAAGGAGGTGGCGGCCCAGCAGTACATAGAAATCAGCACGGTCATAAATCACCTGCCTGGCATCAGGTTCTATCCAGCGAAACAGTGGCTCGGCAGCAGACATGGCCACAACGCTGAGCAGCAGCAGTGTTCCCCACACCAGTGGCCAAAGCCACAGCGGGGCTCTTTTACGTGGCTGCGCGATACTCAGCGAATTACTCACGCGCACTTCCTTTATCCAGTTGTGCTTCCTTGATGATCCTGCGCAGCGATAGCTCGCCAATGGGGACATCGTGCTGATCGACAACTGTAAGCCTATCGCTATGGTCGCGTAGCATCATGGAAAGCGCCTGACGTAGTGAGAAATCTGCAGGAATCCGTGATTGGGCGGGCAGAGTCGGCCCCATGGAGGTCATGTGGTCTTTAACGCGGGTTAAAGCAGCCTGTTTGAGCCCCCGTTCGAGCCCCCCTAGCAATGACTCGACAAACGAGTCGGCTGGCTGTTGCAACAGCGCCAGCGGAGAACCTTGCTGCACTATTCGCCCTTCGCGCATCACCACCAAATGATCTGCTAGCTTGAGGGCTTCATCCATGTCATGGGTCACGAAGACCACCGTTTTGTGCAGCCGCGCCTGTAGTTTGGCCAGCTCATCCTGAAGCTTTTCACGGGTAATCGGATCAAGGGCGCCGAAAGGTTCGTCCATCAGCAAAATATCGGGGTCGGCGGCCAATGCCCTTGCCACCCCGACTCGTTGCGCCTGCCCACCTGAAAGCTGGTGAGGATATTTATGCGCAAACTCCCCGACAGGCAAGCCTAGCAAGTCCATCAACTCTTCAACCCGCCCCTGGACATCGGCGGCTGACCACTTCAATAACCGTGGTACCAGACCAATATTGCGCGCCACGTTCCAGTGAGGGAACAAACCGGTGTGCTGAATGACATAACCAATCCGGCGACGTAGTTTTACCGGGTCATACACCTCAATGGCTTGGCCATCCAGAATAATGTCACCCTCGCTATGCTCGATTAAGCGATTGATCATGCGCAGGGTGGTGGATTTACCGCAGCCGGAGGTGCCGACCAGCGCACAAAACTTGCCCTTCGGCACACGCAGTGAAATATCATCCACCGCGGTTTCTTCACCAAATCGCTTTGAGACATGGGAAAGCTCAATCATCGTGTTCCTCCGGGGCGCAGTACTTCTGCCAGGGCGCCCAAGCCCGCATCCACGACCAGAGCCAGCATTAAAATAGGCAATGCGCCGAGCAGAACCATGTCCATGGCTGCTTGACCCAGGCCCTGAAAAATAAAGGTGCCAAGCCCACCCGCCCCGATCAAAGCGGCTACGGCAGTGAGACCAATGGCCTGAACCGTGGTAATACGCACCCCTTCAAGTAGCACCGGCAGCGCCAGCGGTAGCCGCACCTGCCAAAAACGCTGGCCAGCACGCATTCCCATCCCCTTGGCGGCTTCCAGGGTATCGGGGCTTACTTCTTCAAGAGCGATATAGGTGTTACGCACCATGGGGAGCAGGCTATAGGCAATCAGTGCGATCAAGGCAGGCGTCGTACCGATCCCGCTGACGCCAAGCCGGCCTAGCAATGGTACGTTGGCAGCAAGCCAAGCAAGCGGCGCCAGTAGCAGGCCAAACAAGGCGAGACTGGGAATGGTTTGTAGAAAATTGAGTACTGCGAAAGCGCCTTTCTGCAGCCGTGCATAGCGGCGCATCAGCATCGCTAGTACTAAGCCAACCACCACGCTAATACTGACGGCAGCCCCAACCAGCGTCACGTGCTGACCAATAGCTCTCAGAAACTGCCGATCACGCGCCTTAAACTCCTGCACCAGGGCAAGGCTATCCAGCCACAAAGTTGCACACAGCCACCACACCAACGCCACGCCACATAACAGCAGCGTAGGCCAGAGACGTGTGAGCTTTAAGCGTAAGCGTATTTCAATTAAGCACAGTAGTAATACAAACAGCACTACCCAATACGCTGCCCCCAGGCCCAAACGCGCCTGGGGCAGTTCAGGATCAATCAGTAAATAGCTGCTGGCAATTAACCCCACGGGCATGAGTGCCATCAAGGTCATTACTGCCGCTAACAGAGCGCGATAGTGCCAGTGATTCGGTTGCCACGCTAATATGCCAATGAAACTGAGCAGTAATGTGGCTAATAGCGCGCCGGGCCAGCCTAAGGCCTCAAGCGCGCCGTAGCTCGTTCCCTGAACAATCCGATTGGGAGCCATGCTAACCACGTCCAAACCCCAGAATGCGGCCAGCATGATAAGACTGAGGCTAACAAGCACAGTGTTAGGGTGCCGCCCATCCCAGCGAAGCCGAGGGGTGGGCAATGCATCCAATAACGACATTAATTAGTTATCCCAGGCATAAACACATTAATCAGCTAGCGCATCCAGATAGTCGCTGGCCACTTGGGTCGGTGACAGCCCGTTAACGGCGACATCTGCATTTAGCGTTTGGAGAGTGACCAGATCAAGGGTGGCAAAGACCTCGTTGAGCAGCGCTTCCATTTCGGGATACGTTTCCAGCACGCTTTCACGCACCACGGGGGCAGGCTGGTATACGGGCTGCACACCTTTAGTATCTTCCAGTACGACCAGACCCAGTGCACTTAAGCCACCGTCGGTGCCATAAGTCATGGCGGCGTTAACGCCACTGGTTTGCTGGGCGGCGGCACGCATGGTGGCAGCAGTATTGCCACCCGACAGCACTAGCAGTTGCTCATCGCTCAATTCAAAACCGTAGGCTTCCTGAAACGCAGGTAACGCCTGTGCGGATTCCACAAATTCAGCGCTGGCGGCGAATTTGAACTCCCCCCCTTCCGCCAGATAGGCCGCGAGGTCTTCTAAACTGACCAATTCATTTTCAGTGGCTACGTCTTCGCGGACACTCATTGCCCAGGTGTTGTTAGCGCTAGCTGGCTGCAGCCAGACCAAGTCTTGTTCCGCGTCACGCTCTTTAACGGTTTCAAACGCTTGATCCGCATCGTTCCACACTGGACTGTCGGCCATATCAAAAAAGAAGGCACCATTGCCCGTGTACTCAGGGTACACATCAATTTCGCCAGCTTCTAATGCCGACCGCACAACACTAGTACCACCAAGCTGCAAGCGGTTTTCGGTAGCAATATCGTTGCGTTCCAAGGTCTGAATGATCAGCTCACCCAACACCGACCCTTCCGTGTCGATCTTGGAGGACACCACTACCGGCTCATTGGCGCTGGCCTGGGAAAGGGAAATAACGGATACGGCGCAAGCAACGATTAGGGGCTTAGCAATGATAGGATTAGCTGAAAAGCGCATCTTGGAATTCCTTTTGAAGTGGGCTTTTTTTACTGAGGCTCTTATGAAGTATAAGAGCCATCAGCGTTTAAGTCAGAGCCTAAGATAAAGCCATCGGCGTTTAAGGTGCTTCTAACACCCAAGAAGTACCTTCGCGTGAGTCTTTAAGAATAATCCCTAGGGCCGAGAGCTCATCGCGAATCGCATCCGCCTGAGCGAAGTCCTTATTCGCTTTCGCCTCAATACGTTGAGCAATTTTCGCTTCAATCTCGCTTTCGCTAAGCGGCATACCCTGTTGCTGCGTGCCTTTCAGGAAAATTTGCGGCGCCTGCTGAAGCAGCCCCAAAATAGCCCCTAGCTGCTTGAGCTCGCCCCCAAGCCTAGCGGCCTCGTCGGGCTGCTCCTGCTTGGCGCGATTGACTTCACGCGCCAGCTCAAACATGACTGCCAACGCTTCAGGCGTGTTGAAGTCATCGTCCATGACCTGAGTAAAACGCTCTCGGTAAGGGGATGCTTCACTGCTGGCAATAGCGTCAGTGTCGACGCCTTCTAGCGCTGTGTATAAACGTGTCAGCGATTTGCGTGCTTCGGTCAGTGAGTCCACCGAATAGTTGATCGGGCTACGGTAGTGACTGGCCACCAGCAGAAAGCGCACCACTTCAGGGTCGTGTTCGGCCAGTACATCGCGAATGGTGAAGAAGTTGCCCAGAGATTTGGACATCTTCTCCTTGTTCACCCGCACTGCCCCAGCGTGCATCCAGGTGTTGACGTAGGTCTTGCCGGTGGCCGCTTCGCTTTGCGCAATCTCATTTTCATGATGCGGAAAGGTTAGATCCGGCCCGCCACCGTGAATATCGAAGGTGTCACCCAAGCAGCAGGTCGACATCGCCGAGCACTCGATGTGCCAGCCGGGACGCCCATTACCCCACGGCGACGACCAGTGGGCCTCACCCGGTTTTGCAGCCTTCCAAAGTACAAAGTCGAGTGGATCTTCTTTATGAACATCAACATCCACCCGAGCACCAGAGCGCATATCGTCTAGCTGGCGATTATTGAGCTTGCCGTAATTGGCAAACTTGCGTACACGGTAGTAAACATCGCCGTTATCGGCCGCATAGGCAAAGCCTTTTGCAATCAGCGTTTCAATCATTGCCACGATATCGTCGATATGACCGGTGGCGCGGGGCTCATGAGTCGGTGGCAAAACAAACAGACGCGCTTCATCTTCGTGCATGGCGGCAATCATGCGCTCGGTTAGCGCGGTGATGCTTTCACCATTTTCGTCGGCGCGCTTGAGTATCTTGTCATCAATATCGGTAATGTTGCGCACATAGTTAACATCGTAGCCACGCTCACGCAGGTAGCGGGTGATGACGTCAAAGGCGACCATGACGCGGGCATGACCAAGATGGCAATAGTCATACACCGTCATGCCGCAGACATACATACTGACTTTTCCCGCTTCAAGCGGGGTGAAAAGTTCTTTGCGACGCGTCAGCGTATTGTAAATATGCATATGGCTATCCATGTTTTTCCTGGCCTTTAGCCCTTCTGCTTGATTTTTGCCCAGCTATCTTTTAATCCCACGGTGCGGTTAAACACTAAATGCTCTGGTGTGGAATCATGACGATCTGCACAGAAGTAACCAACGCGCTCGAACTGGAAGCGTGACTCGGGCGTGGCCTCCGCAAGGCTTGGCTCGCCAATTGCCTGACAAACGACCAGCGATTCCGGATTTAAGTGCTCTAGGAAGTCGACATCTTTGTCACGATCTGGCTGCTCAACGGTGAACAGGTTGTCATACAGGCGCACTTCCACCGGCACGCCGTGGGCAGCGCTTACCCAATGAATAACCCCTTTCACCTTGCGACCTTCAGGATTTTTGCCCAGCGTATCGAAATCCACTGAACAATGCAGCTCTCTGATGTCACCGGCCGCGTCCTTAATTACCTCGTCACAGCGAATCACATAGCTATTGCGTAGACGTACTTCTTTACCTGGCGCGAGGCGGAAGAACTTCTTAGGAGCATCTTCCATAAAGTCGTCTTGATCGATGTAAAGCTCCCGAGTAAAGGGCACCTTGCGCATCGTCATATCTTCACGTGCAGGATGCCCCGGCACTTCATACATCTCTTCGTGATCTTCCGGCACATTGGTGAGCACGACTTTCAGCGGCTTTAACACACACATGGCGCGCGGCGCATTGTCTTCAAGATCCGAGCGAATCGCGTGGGTCAACATGGCGATATCGACCAAGCCACCGTCGGCACGGGTGACGCCGATCATCTCGCAGAATTTGCGGATAGAGGCTGGTGTGTAGCCGCGGCGACGCATACCGGAGATCGTCGGCATCCGCGGATCATCCCATCCATCGACAATCTTTTCGTCTACCAACAGCTTCAACTTGCGCTTGGAGGTTAACGTGTAATCAAGATTGAGACGGGAAAATTCAATTTGGCGCGGCTTGGCGGGCACAGGAAGGTTGTTTAAAAACCACTCATACAGTGGGCGGTGATCTTCAAATTCCAGGGTACAGATCGAGTGCGTAACCCCTTCAATGGCATCCGACTGACCATGGGTGAAATCGTACGAGGGGTAGATTTTCCACTTATCGCCCGTTTGGTGATGGCTGGCATGTCGGATGCGGTAAAGGATGGGGTCGCGTAGGTTGATATTAGGTGACGCCATATCGATTTTAGCGCGCACGACCTTTTCACTTTCACCAAACTCGCCTTCGCGCATTCGCGCAAGCAGATCAAGGTTCTCTTCGGCGCTGCGCTCACGGTAAGGGCTAGGGGTACCCGGCGCCGTTAGTGTGCCGCGGTACTCGCGAATTTCATCCGGCGAAAGGTCGTCCACGTAGGCTTTTCCTTCTCGCATCAAGTGCTGCGCCCAAGCATAGAGTTGGTCGAAGTAGTCGGAAGCAAAACGCACAGGACCTGCCCATTCAAAGCCTAGCCAAGTGACATCCTCTTTGATGGCATCGATGTATGCCTGTTCTTCTTTCGCCGGATTGGTATCATCAAAACGTAGATGACATTCGCCACCCATTTGCTCCGCCAGCCCGAAATTGAGACAGATCGACTTTGCATGGCCGATGTGCAAAAAGCCGTTGGGCTCGGGGGGGAAGCGTGTCACGATTTTAGTGACCTGGCCGCCCTCGATTTCGTCGCGTACTTGGTTGCGAATGAAGTTCGGCGCTGGGGTGGTCTCGTTGGTCATGGTGGTGTTGATAACCTCGTGGTGGATGGCGTACTGAGCCGTGAGAACATAGGATACTCCTATGGCACTTCGCGGTGCAGGGCAAAACCGTTATTATAACGTGACGCCGATGCACAGCGCCAAGGCGAACGCCTTTATTGAACAGGAATTTATCAATGATCGTATTACAGACGAACCACGGTGACATCACCATCGAGCTTAACCATGAAAAAGCGCCGATTAGCGCGGCGAATTTTGAGCAGTACGTTCGCGACGGATTTTATGACGGCACCCTATTTCATCGGGTGATTGACGGATTCATGGTCCAAGGCGGCGGTTTTGATAAAGACTTTGAGCAGAAGCCAACCCGTGACCCGATCGATAACGAAGCTGACAACGGCTTAAAAAACACTATCGGTACGCTAGCCATGGCTCGCACCCAAGACCCGCATTCTGCCACTGCGCAGTTTTTCATTAATGTGGGCGACAATAGCTTTCTGGATCACAGCGGTAAAAGTCTTCAAGGCTGGGGCTATGCGGTGTTTGGCGAAGTCGTTGGCGGTATGGAGGTGGTCAACGAGATTAAAAACGTGGCCACTACACGCCGTGGCATGCATGCCGATGTACCCGCTGAAGACGTGATCATCGAACGCGCTTATGTGAAGGAAGCGGAATGACACTGGGAGCTTTATGCGCACATTGCTTGTTGCCGACCTGCATCTAAGTAGCGACACCCCTGAGATTAATCAGGGGTTTTACCGCTACCTAGAACATACTGCCCCAGGAGCCGATGCTCTTTATATTCTGGGCGACCTTTTTGATGCCTGGATGGGTGATGACCTTCTGGATGCCACGGACCATCCGCTCAGCATTGTGGCTCAAGAGGTTATCAAGCGGTTGCACAAGCTTAGCAGTGACGGTACCACTGTTTATTTGATGCATGGCAACCGTGACTTTTTACTCGGCGAGCGCTTTGTTAACGCTTGCCAGGCGATGCTGCTATCTGACATTGAGGAAGTCGAGATTCAGGGGGTGCCCGTGGTACTTCTTCATGGCGATAGTTTATGCACCCAAGATGAAGCCTACATGGCTTTCCGTCAGCAGTCGCGCAACCCAGAGTGGCAAACTCAGATATTGGCTCTACCGCTGGAACAACGTCTAGAGCTGGCCAAAAGCCTACGTATGCAGTCGGGCGAGGCTAACGCCAATAAAGCTGAGGCAATCATGGATGTGACACAGCAGGAAGTCATTTTGTTGATGGAGCGGTTTGGTGTTGCCACTATGATTCATGGTCACACTCACCGCCCCCACGTACATGACCTGACGGTTGAAGAAGTACCCGCCAAACGTTATGTGTTAGGTGATTGGGATAGCCAACGTGGCTGGGATATCGTGGTTGAGCGCTCAGATCACACCGCGCCAAGCTTGCGTCAGTTCTCTTTCACCGAATTACCTGACACCTAACCGCAGTTTACGGGTATAAAAAAAGCCGATCTCGCGATCGGCTTTTTTGGGCTTGCTTAAAAGATTCTACCGCTCTATGTCTGCGTCACTGCGCAAATCATCAATCAATCCCTGCAGGATCGATTGAGCACGCAGTTGTTCTGCCATTTGTGAGACAAACGTTTCCATCTGCTCATCAATTTCACCGTCAGTAACGCTATCCAACGCTACAATGGCAACGCCTTGAGGCAGTTCAACGGCATGATAAACGCTCTCACCCTCATCAGGCCGTGGCATGCGGAAAGCTTCTTGAACAATGGTTTGAGGTACGGTGGTATCGGCTTGGCGACTAACGTTGTTAGCTTCGAGCCAATTGATATCCAACTCCTCACCTGCCTGCAGTTCTGAAAGCAGTGATTGCGCCTCTTCACGCAATGCTTGCTGCTGCTGCTCAGCGGCGACGGATATTTCGACCTCCTCGCGGACCTCATCCAGAGGCAGTAACGTTGCATCGCGCTGTTCAGCAACACGCAGCACCATCCGACGATCTTGGTCTAACTCGATAACTTCACTGTTATAACCCTCTTCCAGCACGTCGTTGCTGAACGCCGCTGACATCACACCAGGCTCGGATAAAACGCCTTCAACTTCATCATCACGGGCAAGCCAATCGCTCTCATTAAGGGTAAGACCAATGCTTTCAGCAACGCTTTGCAAATCATCAGCTGCGAAGCTTTCATCAATTAGCTGCTGAACTCGCTGATTAAATTCATCATCAACATCGCTCAGCGCCACTTCCCGCGCCAACTCATCGCGCTGCTCTTCAAATGTTGGGCCTTGAATATCCGCCACCTGAATAATGTGAAAAGCATTATCCAGTTCAACCGGCTGGGATACATCACCCTCTTCTAAAGAGAATGCTGCTTCATCAAAGCTATCCCCAAAGAAGCCACGGCTGATTACCCCAAGATCCCCACCCTCTTCGGCACTGGCCGTATCATCAGAGTAGCGCAGAGCGGTATCGGCAAACGATTCACCGCTATCCAATGCTTGCCTAGCTGTTTCGGCCATTTCCTGAGCTTCGTCACGAGTACGTTCGTCACCAAAGGTGATCATGATATGCGAGACTTGGCGATCAGCGTCACGATTCTGTTCGCGCCATGCATCGCGTAGCGCCTCTTCATCAACATCGCGGCCTTCTGCCATTGCCTGACGATCAACTACCACATACTCAAGACGTACCTGTTCTGGGCGCTCATAGCGCTCTTGGTGGGCATCATAATAGGCTTGCAGGTCGTCTTCACTGATAGTGACATCAGCCTCGACGTCGTCACCATCTAGCACCACATAGCGTAAGCTCCGCTCCTGACGCTGCAACTCTGCTAGGCGCTCTTGCTCATTGGGTAAGCTAAAATCGCTGAAGGCTAGGCCCTGCTGTAAATGCTGTCGCTGGATATCGACGCGCAATTCTTCACGAAAAGATAATGGCGTATAGCCCGCGCCCGCTAAGCGGTTACGAAAAACTTCAGCAGAAAAACGACCATCCTGATCATGGAACTCAGGCAGACTGACTATCAGTTGATCAAGTTGCTCTTCTGAAACAGCAAAACCACCCTCTTCTGCGTACTGGGATAACAGCTCCTGGGTGATGAGCTGGTCAAGCATGTCGCTGCGTAGGGCTCGCTCTTGTTCAGGCGGCACCTGCCCTGAGCGTAAAGCGCGCTGCACCCCGAGCTCAACCTGCTGACGCATAATTGGCTGCCCGTTGACACTTGCAACTTCGTCTGGATCGCTGCCAAAAAGCCCGAACAGTGATTCAATCCCGAAAAGCGCCATGGCCGCGACCATAACACCGATAATAATTTTGGCACCCCAGCTCCTGGAGCCATCTCGAATACTTTGCAGCATACTAGCCTCAGATAGTCACAGCCAAATACATCGACCCGCTAAATCCTAACAAATAGAGGGCCAGAAAATAACATGGGCGCATCGCCTATGCGATGCGCCCATTAGGTTACAGCAAACGCGGTCAAATTAGTTGACGGCGTCTTTCAGCGCTTTACCTGCTTTGAAGCTGGGTACTTTGGCGGCACTGATCTGGATTGGCTGTCCCGTTTGCGGGTTGCGGCCAGTGCGTGCAGCACGTTCTTTGATTGCGAAGGTACCAAAGCCTACTAGTGATACGCTTTCGCCCTTCTTAAGGCTATCGGTGACAGACTCCACCATGGCATCCAATGCGCGGGTTGCCGCTGCTTTCGGAATATCTGCAGACGCGGCAATGGCTTCAATCAGCTCGGACTTATTCACTCTTCACCCCTTGACTGTTTCAAAAAATGGCTCTGAACGGCACGGTCACCGATAGGTACAACGATCAAAGCATAGCTGCGTTTTATAGCAACGCCTTGAAACACCTGTCAAGCAACCATGCTGTAAGATACCCGCCACACAAAGCAGCGGACACAAAATATTAAGTAAAATTAAAGACCAAAGAGGGCTTTAACAGCTTAATGAGTACTAGCAACTACGGTATTACTATACGATGCGTCGGTGCTTTTCAACGGTGCACCCTCTTCTACCTTATCAGCTAGCGCTACGGCTAAGACATCATCTATCCAACGTACCGGACGAATATCAAGTGCACCTTTGATATTGTCAGGTACCTCCTTGAGATCACGACGGTTTTCTTCAGGAATTAACACTGTCTTTATACCACCGCGGCGTGCTGCCAGCAATTTCTCCTTCAGACCGCCGATGGGCAACACTTCACCGCGCAGATTGACCTCACCGGTCATTGCCACATCACAACGTACCGCCCGCTGGGTGTAAGCAGAAACGATAGCGGTCACCATGGCAATACCCGCACTGGGGCCATCCTTCGGTGTGGCGCCTTCGGGTACGTGGATATGCAGATCCTCTTTTTCGAACCGCTCAGGATCAATACCATACGCTTGTGCTCTAGCTCTAACCACGGTGTGTGCAGCGCTTACCGACTCTTTCATGACATCGCCGAGCGAGCCAGTTTTGTTAATTCGCCCCTTACCCGGCGTAACCACTGACTCAATATTAAGCAATTCGCCACCGACCGATGTCCAGGCAAGCCCAGTGACTCGGCCAATTTGATCTTCTTGCTCAGCCAGACCGTAACTATAGCGACGCACCCCTGCATAGTGCTCTATCTGTTCAGCCGTTAAGCTCTGACCATCTTGATCAGATGTAGGGTCACGCTCATTTTCAAGGCGTTCACGTAGCACTTTACGCGACACTTTGGCGATCTGACGTTCAAGCTCACGCACACCTGCTTCACGAGTGTAATAGCGAATAAGCTCTAAAAGTGCGCTATCTTCCAGCGTTAACTCATCGCTCTTCAAACCGTTTGCTGCTAACTGCTTGGGCAACAAGTACCGCTTAGCGATGGCCAGTTTTTCATCTTCCGTGTAACCCGGCAGACGAATAATCTCCATACGGTCTAGAAGCGCGCTAGGAATATTCATCGAATTAGCCGTACAGATGAATAGTGTTTCTGAAAGATCGTAATCGAGCTCCAGATAGTGATCGCTAAAGCTGTTATTTTGCTCAGGATCAAGCACTTCAAGTAACGCAGAGGCAGGATCGCCGCGATGATCCATGCCAAGCTTGTCGACCTCATCAAGCAAGAACAGGGGATTTTTAACCCCAGCACGGCTCATCCGCTGCATCAATTTACCGGGCAGCGACCCGATATAGGTGCGGCGATGGCCGCGAATTTCTGACTCATCGCGAACGCCACCTAGGGCCAAACGCACATACTTACGATTGGTGGCACGGGCGATAGATTGGCCGAGAGAGGTTTTACCCACCCCAGGCGGGCCCACTAAACATAATACAGGCCCTTTCATCTTGCGCACCCGCTTCTGCACGGCAAGATACTCTAGGATGCGCGCTTTTACCTCTTCGAGGCCGTAATGATCTTCATCCAGCACTTGCTGAGCTTTGACGAGATCATGCTTCACACGTGTGCGCTTCTTCCAGGGCACCGCGACTAGCCAATCCAGATAAGATCGCACAACGGTTGCTTCAGCGGAATTTGAAGCCATCATTTTGAGCTTGTTAAGCTCTTGCGTGGCTTTCTCAGATGCCTCTTTGGGCATACCGGACTCTTTAATCGCCAGCTCGTACTTTTCAGCCTCGTTGGGCACATTATCCAGCTCACCCATTTCCTTCTGGATGGCTTTCATCTGCTCATTGAGATAGTACTCGCGCTGGGTTTTCTCCATCTGCTCTTTAACCCGCGAGCGGATGCGCTTCTCCACTTGCAACAGATCGATTTCAGACTCAATCAGCGCCATCAGGTGCTCAATACGATCGCGCACACGATCCATCTCAAGCAATTCCTGCTTATCACCAATCTTCAGCGACAGATGAGCACAAATGGTGTCCACCAAGCGGCTTGGGTCTTCAATCCCTGATAACGAGTTAAGTACCTCGTTAGGGACTTTCTTAGACAGCTTGACGTACTGCTCAAACTGATTGAGTAATACGCGAACCAGCGCTTCTTGTTCACGACTGGTAAGCGGCTCACTCTCTCGGGGTGTTAAGTGTGCCTGCGTGTAGCCAGCTTCATTCTCATCGACACTTAGTACATCCGCTCGAAAATTACCCTCAATGAGTACTTTAACCGTGCCATCAGGAAGCTTGAGCAGCTGCATAATGTCAGCCACGGTACCCATAGAATAAAGATCAGCGTTATCCGGCTCATCCTGAGACGCTTCACGTTGAGCCACCAGCAATACACGCTTATCAGCCTCCATCGCTGCTTCAAGCGCCTGGATAGATTTTTCACGACCAACAAAAAGGGGTATTACCATTTGCGGATAAACGACCACATCGCGCAACGGTAAAAGGGGTAGACATTGTGTCTGTTCGGCGTTCTGCTGCATCGCAGACGTTCCTCGGCAAATCGGATGAGTACTTAAAAAAGAGTACTTGGAAAAGTACTGCGCAGTCGTCAGTAAGCGATTTTTAACCACATTAGCATTGAGCGGACTAGGCAGTAACACTTCACAACAAAGCTTTTCAACAGCACAGCTCTTTAGCGGCAGGGCTCTTCAACAACAAGGGGTCGCCTAAGCGACCCCTTGGTTTTAGCGCAAGCGGTTAAAGCTGGGCCGACTGGTCAACTAGCTACTAACCATCAGTGCCGTCGACTAGCGCTTCTTCTTGCTGAGAATAGATCAAAAGAGGCTCGCTCTCACCGGCAATCACTGAACCGTCAATAACAACTTTACTGACTCCTTCAAGCGATGGAATTTCGTACATGGTGTCAAGCAGCACTGACTCTAGAATAGAGCGCAAGCCACGGGCGCCAGTCTTACGCTCCATCGCTTTTTCAGCCACAGCACGTAGCGCTTCATCTCTGAACTCAAGCGTTACATCTTCCATTTCAAACAGCTTAGCGTACTGTTTAACCAGGGAATTCTTAGGCTCGGTCAGAATCTGCACCAGTGCATCTTCGGTAAGCTCCATCAGCGTCGCGATGATAGGCAAACGCCCCACAAATTCTGGAATCAAGCCAAATTTCACCAGATCATCAGGCTCTACGTCAGCCAGCAGCTCACCCACCCCGCGGGAGGACTCCTTGCTTTTCACCGCTGCATTGAAGCCGATACCGCCCTTCTCAGCACGGTCACGAATAACTTTATCCAGTCCCGCAAACGCACCGCCAACAATGAACAGAATATTGCCTGTGTTAACTTGGACAAATTCCTGCTGGGGATGTTTGCGTCCACCCTGAGGTGGCACAGAAGCCGTCGTGCCTTCAATCAGCTTCAGCAATGCTTGCTGGACGCCTTCACCCGAGACATCACGCGTAATTGAAGGATTATCCGATTTGCGTGAAATCTTGTCGATTTCATCAATATAAACAATCCCGCGCTCGGCTTTCTCAACGTCGTAATCGCACTTCTGCAACAACTTCTGGATGATGTTTTCGACATCTTCACCGACATAGCCAGCTTCCGTCAGTGTGGTTGCATCCGCAATGGTAAAAGGTACATTCAGTAACCGCGCCATCGTTTCCGCTAACAGCGTTTTACCGCTACCAGTAGGGCCAATCAGCAGAATGTTTGATTTACCTAATTCTACATCGCCGTCGCGCACGTCTGTTTTCAGGCGCTTGTAGTGGTTATACACCGCTACAGAAAGCACCATTTTGGCGCGATCTTGTCCGATGACGTAGTCATCAAGCGTATGACGTATTTCGCGAGGCGTAGGTAAACGCTCCTCATCGCTCTCGGCATCGGCTTCGAGAACTTCCTCGCGAATGATGTCATTACATAAGTCGACACACTCATCGCAGATATAAACGGACGGGCCCGCAATCAGCTTACGTACTTCGTTTTGATTCTTTCCACAAAACGAGCAGTAGAGCAGCTTGCCACCTTCGTCCTTGCCTTTGCCGTCGGCCATTCGCATACCTCTATCACTGCGGCGGCTTACGCCGCCGGAAAAGCTCGTTAGAAAAGCAGAATCCTATTACGCTATCAGGATGTAGGCCGCTTATCCAGCACTGCGTCAATCAAGCCATACGTTTTGGCTTTATTGGCGCTCATGAAATTATCCCGATCTGTATCACGCGAGACAGTTTCAATATCTTGACCCGTATGGTGGGCAAGGATTTGATTCAGCTTTTCGCGAATACCCAGAATTTCACGGGTATGAATTTCAATGTCAGAAGCCTGGCCTTGGTAACCACCCAGCGGCTGATGAATCATCACCCGTGAATTGGGCAGGCAGTAACGTTTACCAGCAGCACCTGCTGTCAATAACAGCGCACCCATGCTGGCCGCTTGGCCAATACATACCGTAGACACGTCCGGCTTCACAAACTGCATAGTGTCGTAAATCGACATCCCCGCGGTGACCGAACCACCTGGCGAGTTAATATACAGGTGAATATCTTTATCTGGATTTTCTGACTCCAGAAACAGTAACTGAGCGACGACCAGATTAGCCATGTAGTCTTCTACAGGGCCTACCAAAAAGATCACACGCTCTTTCAAAAGGCGTGAGTAGATGTCGTAGGCTCTTTCCCCTTTGGCGCTCTGCTCAACCACCATGGGCACTAAACCGCCGGCGTTTTGAATATCAAACTCACTCATTCAGGTGATTCCTTGCGTCCGGGAAGGGAAAGGCGCACCGACATAAAGGTGCGCCACGTTCCAGGGTGTTAGGCGCTAGCTTGCTCGCCTTCTTCAGCACCCTCATCTTGCTCAGCCTGCTGTTGCGCAGCGGCAAGGGCTTGCTGATAAGACATTTCAACGTCTTTAATGTTCGTTTGCTCAAGTAACTTAGCCACCGCCTTCTCTTCGAGAATGGCAGATTTCACCTGGGTTTTCAGCTGTTCGTTACCCATGTAGTAGCTAACCACTTCATCAGGATCTTGATACTGCTCAGCCAGCTCGGCTACTTTTGCCTTGATAGCATCATCGTCGGCATCAAGTTCGTTTGCCTTGATGACTTCTGCCAGTAACAAACCAACCTGAACTCGGCCTTTAGCCTGCTCTTCGAAAAGTTCATTGGGCAGCTGGCTAACATCAAAATCTTCGCCTAAACCAAACTGTTGAGCCGCCTGACGCTTCATGCCATCTGTTTCTTGCTGAACCAGTGCGCTCGGCACAGGAATTTCATTCACCTTTTTAAGCGCATCAAGTACTTGCTGCTTAACCCGGTTATCAACGGCTTGTGATGCTTCGCGGGTCATGTTCTTCTTGATTTCGGCGCGGAATTTTTCCTGATCGCCGCCTTCAACGCCAAAACGCTCGATAAACTCAGCGTCAACTTCGGGCAGTTTCTGGCTGCTGACTTTGTGAACCGTCACCTTGAAAGTAGCTTCTTTGCCAGCCAAGTGCTCAGCCTGGTAGTCATCAGGGAACGTGACGTTAAGGGTCTTCTCTTCGCCCGCTTTAGCACCAATTAACTGCTCTTCAAAACCTGGAATAAAGCTATTGGAGCCAATGACCAGTGTGTGACCTTCGGCACTACCGCCTTCGAACGGTTCATCACCAATATAGCCCTGGAAGTCGATAGTGACTTGGTCACCATCGGCGGCGGCGGCATCAACTTCTTCCCATGTGGCATTTTGCTTACGCAGTGTATCGATCATCTCATCGACATCTGCATCGCTAACGGACACCACCGGGCGTTCTATATCAGTGCCTTCAATTGAAGCCAGCTCTACCTGCGGGTAGATTTCCATTACCGCCACGAATTCAAGGTCTTTGCCTGATTCATTAACGGAAGGTTCAATTTGCGGAAAACCCGCCGGGTTGAGACCTTCATCAGTAATAGCGCGTACGTAACGCTCACGCATTACTTCGCTAACTACCTCGTTACGTACATCTTGGCCGTAGCGCTGCTGGACTACTGCCATTGGCACCCGGCCCTGGCGAAAACCATTCAAGCGAACATTCTTCGCGGTGTCTTTCAAGCGAGCACTAACGGCCTCGTCAATTTCGGCAGCCGGCACTTGAATAGTAATGCGGCGTTCGATCTGGGAGGTCGTCTCGACAGAAACTTGCATGAATTGTCCTCTAACGGCTGGGCGTTGTGTTGATTGCATGTAATAAGTTCAAGGGGGTAATTTTAAGAACCCCAACGCATAGTGGCAAGCGCCATGCTCGCAACATGGGGGCAGTGATGTTAAAAACAAGGGAATAAGCGAGCAATTAACCGCTTTAAGGCGTGTTTAGCTTCATTATTAGCCCCATGCTGCGTAATTTATACCATTCTACTGCTTTGTACGTCTTGCGGCGACTTTTTCAATCGCTATACCAAAACACTAGTGAGCTTGGCGCTCGCCAGCCCACCATAGACCTACTGTGTGCATCAGTACGCCAAGCGTTGCACCATGGGAAATGAACACCTGCCAACTAATCCACTCCGTAAACAGCGCGTGCCAACCACCCATTACGACCATTCCTAGCAGTAACATAACGGCTAACCGTTTGCATAGTTGTGGCAAGCGGCGACGCGCCTCCACCGCCAATAAGCGCCACTGAATAATAGTCGCGAAAGCCACCAGTGCTAAGGCGAAGAAAATCAGCGTCTGGCGGGTTTCATGCCCGCCTGCCATGTAGCGTGGCAGGGTTGCCAGCATAACGACACATAAGCCCAGCGCAACACTGATGCGCTCAGGTGAGGTGGGCGTTCGCTGCATCGCTCAAGCCACCTTTAACTGCTGGTTAACGATCCACTCTTCCACCCAGGGCACAGCAGCATCGTCGGCCATAAAGGTCTCCATGGCGTCGATTTCTAGGCGCTCCCCTAAGCGAGTCGCGCCATAATCCGCCAGCAACTCGTCTAGCGCGCGGCCTGCGCCGCAAAAAGTATCCCCATACGAGCTATCACCGAGTGCAATGAGCCCGTAGCGAAGCGTGGTAAGCGCGGGACTTTGATCACGCAACTGCCGGACAAAGGGCACAAAACTGCCGGGAAAATCTCCACTGCCAGTGGTCGAGACACAAAACAGCGCCAAATCGGCGTCACCACTGACAATATCATCGACAGATGGCTGCTCAACAACCTCTACAGCGTAACCGGCCTGTTCAAATAGGGGCTTCACTTGCTCTGCCACATCAAGGGCACCGCCGTACATGGTACCCACCAAAATATTAAGCTTCGGCATCGTCACTCCCCTGTCAAAGTGTCACAGTGCCAACCCGCAAGTCGACAAATACCCGATGAATTTGCTCAAATATTAACATGGCTGGTTAGAATGAAACACAAAACGTCATGGCCAGCTCATTACCGTCAACCAGGAGTCACTATGCAGCAAACCTTTGAGACGTGGATCACCCCGATAATGATCGGGGGATTAATTATATTTATGTGTTTTATTATCTGGGATTTGGCTAAAAAATCCAACGCTGGCAAATTTGGCACCATCATGCTGTTTGTCGTGTTGGGAGCAGGCATGCTGGGTTACGTTATCAAGGTGGTGATTACGTGGTTAATAGAAGGTGGTGGCATGTAGTCGCAAGATACCCCTCATGACTTGAGACTCGACGCTATAACAAGAAAAGGAGCGCCCATAGGCACTCCTTGTAAAGGGCATGAGATGATCTAGTGTTGTGAACCTAAAGCTTATGAATCAGATGCCCATACACCTAGAACCCAAAATGCTACTCACCGCCCACATAATGCTCTACCTGCTGTTTAAGCTTCTGCCCTGGGCGAAACGTGACTACCCGCCGGGCAGAAATCGGAATTTCTTCACCGGTTTTCGGGTTTCGCCCTGGCCGCTCGCGCTTATCACGCAGGTCAAAGTTACCAAACCCCGATAACTTCACCTGTTCGTTCTCACGAAGACAGGCTCGAATCTCTTCAAAAAAAGCTTCGACCATGGCCTTCGCTTCTCGCTTGGACAGGGCTAGCTCAGCATGTAAATGCTCAGCCAGTTCTGCTTTGGTCAACGCACCCATAAGGCTTCTCCTTATCCTTTAAGCAGATACAGCAACAATCACACTGTATCAACCATACAGTAGCAAAACGCATTGCCAAGAACGTGATAAGCATCGTGGCGAGGCCTAATTAATCTCTTCGATTTTTATTAGCCGCGCAGCTCCGCATCCAGCTTGACACGCACTTGTGTCACAATTGAATCGACCAACTGGTTGATTTCTTCGTCGTTTAGCGTGCGCGATGGATGCTGCCAGGTCAAGCCCAACGCAATACTCTTATGCCCTTCGGCTACACCTTTACCTGAATAGACATCGAATAGCTTGATATCCTGCAGATACTCCCCCGCTTGCTGCTTGGCGCAATCGAGCAATGCCTGCACAGGTGTCGACTCATTGAGTATAAACGCCAAATCACGGCGCACCTCAGGAAAGCGTGACAGCGGCTCAAACGCAGGAACTCGGCCTTGGCTAAGTGCATCTAAGCGCACCTCAAACAACACGGCATCCATTTTTAAGCCCAGCGTTGCTCGTACTTGTGGGTGCAGAGTACCAATCCAGCCTGCAGGCTCACCGTTATGCAATAGCTGGGCACTTTGACCAGGATGGAGCGCTGGGTGCTCAGCGGGCTCAAACCGCCAAGCATCGGCTTCGCCACCCAAGGCGATGACGCTTTCTAGATCACCTTTAAGATCATAAAAATCGACGCGATCCTTAGCACCACTCCACCCTTCCGCTTCACGCGGGCCACACACTAACGCACCCAGCATCGGCACCTGTGACAAAGCATCCAGCTCACCGTTAAATACTAGCCCGGTTTCAAATAAACGCACGCGGGCTTGCTGACGATTGAGGTTGTACTCCATGGCACGAACCAGGCCAGGAAACAAGCTGGCCCGCATCACCGACAAATCAGCCGAGATAGGGTTAGCAAGCACAGGCGTTATGGCGTCTGGTAACAGCGTCGCTTGCAGCTCAGGTGCTACAAAGCTGTAGGTGATCGCCTCTTGAAAGCCACGTGCGACCATCTGACGACGCAACTGCGACTGAGTCAGCGTCGCCTCGTCCGAAGAGCGAAGCGCCAAGCGTGCTGCAGGACGACGTACCGGCAAATTATTATAGCCATGGATACGTGCCACCTCTTCGATCAGATCCTCTTCAATGGCCAAATCAAAGCGCCAAGTAGGCGCGGTGACGGCCCAATCGGCACCCTGGATGCTGACATCAAGCCCCAGACGCTGAAGAATATCGGTCACATCATCGCTATCTAGCGTCTTGGATAGCGCCTGCTCTAAACGGGCACTGCGCAATAAGATTGAGCGCTCTTCGGGCATATGCTTAACGCTTAGCGCTTCAACAACAGGCCCGGCTTGGCCACCGCAAATTTCAATGAGTAACTGTGTAGCCCGCTCGACTGCAATGGGCGTTAACTGTGGATCAACTCCACGCTCAAAACGGTGCGATGCATCAGTATGCAGACCGTAAGAGCGCGCTTGGCCAGCAATAGCAAGCGGCGTAAAGAACGCAGATTCAAGGAAAATAGTCTGAGTGTTTTCGTTAACGCCTGAGTTTTCACCACCCATGACGCCTGCCATCGCTAGCGGGCCAGAATGGTCGGCAATGACCAGCGTTTCAGGGCGTAGCGACACCTCATGACCATCAAGCAGCGTTAAACGCTCACCCGGCGTGGCCATGCGAATAACCATGCCACCCTGAAGATTATCGCGGTCAAAAGCATGTAGCGGCTGGCCCAACTCAAGCATCACGTAGTTAGTGACATCTACGACAGGATCAATAGAACGTACGCCGCTACGACGCAGCCGCTCAACCATCCATAGAGGCGTCTCAGCCTTAACATTGACACCTTTAATAATCCGGCCCATATAGCGAGGGCATTGCTCTGGCGCCTCGACACTAATCGCAAAGCTATCGTCAACCTCAGTGGACACCGACGCTATTACAGGGCCGATCACCGCCAGCCGATTAAGCACTCCCACTTCACGCGACAACCCTTTAATGCTTAAGCAATCACCACGATTGGGCGTCAGGTCGACCTCAATGGTCATGTCATTCAGGTGCATGAATTCTCTAAAATCAGCACCCACTGGAGCACTTGCTGACAACACCAGAATGCCTGGTGACGTCTCTTCTGCAAGCCCCAATTCAGATGCCGAACAAATCATACCCCGTGACTCAACGCCACGCAGTTTGGCTTTTTTGATTTTAAAGTCGCCCGGCAAGACACCGCCCACCTGGGCAAAGGGCACTTTCTGGCCAACATCGACATTAGGCGCCCCGCAGACAACCTGGACAGGCTCACCACTGCCATCATCAACGGTACACACACTGAGCTTATCTGCGTCAGGGTGCTTCTCTTTACTCAGCACCTCTGCCACCACCACTCCACTGAATTCGGCAGCAACTGCCTCAACAGCGTCAACTTCCAAGCCCGCCATGGTGATTTGGTCGGCCATGGCCTGTGTATCAAGCTGCGGCGAAACCCATTCACGCAACCACTGTTCTGAAAATTTCATCGTTGATCCTGTATTCGGCGGCGGTCTTAAGCGAATTGACGTAAAAAACGCAGATCGTTTTCAAAGAACAGGCGTAAATCGTTCACGCCGTAGCGCAGCATTGCCAAACGCTCAGCCCCCATTCCGAAGGCAAACCCGGTATAGCGCTCGGTATCAATACCCGAGTGGCGGAAGACTTCAGGATGTACCATGCCGCAACCCATCACTTCCAACCAGCCACTATGGGAACATACACGACACCCCGCACCACTACACATCACACACTGAATATCGACTTCGGCTGATGGCTCTGTGAATGGAAAGTAGGAAGGACGGAAACGGACGGATAGGTCGTCACGTTCAAAAAATGCCTGCAAAAAGTCTTCGATCGTCCCTTTTAGATCAGCAAAGCTAATACCCTCATCAACCAACAGCCCTTCCACTTGATGGAACATTGGCGTGTGGGTTAAATCCGAGTCGCTGCGATAAACACGCCCTGGACAAACAATACGGATGGGTGGCTCACTGCTTTTCATGGTGCGCACCTGCACGGGTGAGGTGTGAGTCCTCAAAAGGCGGGTGGCATCAAAATAGAAGGTATCCGCCATGCCACGGGCAGGGTGGTGGGCAGGAATATTGAGCGCTTCAAAATTGTGATAATCGTCTTCAATTTCAGGCCCTACTGCCACATCATAACCAATACGCGTGAACAGCCCCTCTATACGCTCAAGCGTACGCGTCACCGGATGTAGACCACCCTCGACCTGGCCACGCCCTGGCAACGTGACATCGATACTTTCAGCGGCCAAACGGGCATTGAGCGCAACACTTTCAAGTTGCGCTCGCTTAGTATCAATTTCGTCGGCCAGCGTTTGCTTGGCCTGATTAATACGTTCACCCGCCGCAGGGCGCTCTTCTGCTGACAGCCTCCCCAGGCCTTTCAGCAAGGCAGTTACCTCACCTTTCTTACCTAAGTAGCGTACTCGTAATTCGTCTAGTGCAGCGACACTCTGCGCAGCCTGAATGGCGTCGCGAGCCTCAGATACCAGAGTAGGAAGGTGATCCATCCGTTTCACTCCGAATTAAGCGGTGTCCACCCCTAAGGATGGCGTGGCACGTTGAAGGTGGCAAAAAAACAGGGGAAGAGCGGCTGCTCTTCCCCTGGATGGGTCACTCTGAAATGACCTCAGGCACATTGCATGGGCAATCACCCAATGCAAACTACCTTATTGGGCAGCCTTGGCTTTTTCCACGATGGCAGCAAATGCGGCCTTCTCGTGTACTGCCAAATCGGCCAATACTTTACGGTCGATTTCGATACCGGCTTTCTTGAGGCCACCAACAAAACGGCTGTAAGACATGCCGTTGACGCGTGCACCAGCGTTGATACGCTGGATCCATAGCGCACGGAACTGACGCTTACGGTTGCGACGGTCACGGTAAGCATACTGACCAGCTTTGATAACGGCTTGCTTGGCAACGCGGAAAACGCGTGAACGGGCACCGTAGTAACCTTTAGCAAGCTTTAATACTTTTTTATGGCGACGACGCGCTACTACGCCACGTTTAACTCGAGTCATAACACACTCCTGACTTTAAGGCTGAGGCGAAAAAATTTTGCACTCAGAAAAACGAAAACCCGACTTATAGATTCGGCAGCATACGCTGGATAAGCGCTTTATCAGACGCATGGATTTGCTTCATTCCACGCAGTTGACGCTTACGCTTGGTCGTTTTCTTGGTCAAGATGTGGCTACGGTGAGACTGCTTGTGCTTAAAGCCATTAGCAGTCTTTTTGAAGCGCTTGGCAGCGCCGCTGTTGCTTTTGATTTTCGGCATGAGGAAAACTCCGCTCGATATTTTTTAGAAAACCCAGGGCCGACCACCTGTTTAACGGTGGCCCGTTGACATCGCCGTTGGATCACTTCTTTTTCGGGGCAATAATCATGATCATCTGGCGCCCTTCCATTTTCGGGAAAGACTCTACCGCTCCGATCTCTTCCAGGTCTGCCGCAATCCTTTCCATCAGCTTACGACCGATGTCCTGGTGCGCCATTTCACGACCACGGAAGCGCAGTGTGACTTTGCCCTTGTCACCACCTTCCAAAAAGCGCGTCAGGTTTTTAAGCTTGACCTGATAATCGCCTTCGTCGGTGCCAGGACGGAATTTAACTTCCTTAACCTGGATTTGCTTCTGCTTCTTCTTTTGAGCCGCTTTCTGCTTCTTGGTCTCAAAAACGAACTTGCCGTAATCCATAATCTTACAGACGATGGGATCGGCATTCGAAATTTGCACGAGATCTAAGCTTTCAGATTCTGCACGCTCTAGCGCTTCGGTGGTGGGCACAACACCCAACTGCTCACCGTCGCTACCAATAAGACGTACTTCTTCTTCGACAATTCGCTCGTTCATTGGTGGGCGTTTATCTGCTGGACGCCCTCGCTGGTTGCTTCTCTTGATCGTTCCGTCTCCTTAGGCAATTGACGATGTCGCCAGGGCTGCTCTCTCGGCAGTATGGCGTTCAATAAATTCATCGACCGTCATTGTACCGAGGTTTTCGCCGCTGCGTGTTCGCACGGCCACTGAGTCAGCTTCGACTTCCTTATCTCCTACCACAAGGAGATAGGGAACTTTCTGTAACGTATGCTCACGGATTTTAAAGCCGATCTTCTCGTTCCTCAAGTCCGCTTTAACACGTAAGCCACTTTTTTGCAGACGGCTCTCCAAATCAAGCGCATATTCACGCTGTGAATCGGTGATAGTCATGACGACTGCCTGCTGTGGCGCAAGCCATAATGGCATAGCGCCTGCATAATGTTCAATCAAGATGCCAATGAAACGCTCCATAGAGCCAACGATAGCACGATGCAACATTACTGGCGGCTTCCGATGCCCCTCTTCTGTCACATATTGAGCACCAAGTCGCTCTGGCATCATAAAGTCTACCTGCATAGTACCCACTTGCCACTCGCGTCCCAGGCAATCTTTCATATGGTATTCAATCTTGGGGCCATAGAACGCGCCTTCGCCAGGAAGTTCCTGCCATTCTACATCGCAAGTTTTTAACGCACTACGCAGTGCATCTTCTGCCCGATCCCAAACCTCATCACTACCAATGCGTTTTTCGGGGCGAAGAGCAATTTTAATAGCAATATCTTCAAAGCCGAAGTCGCTATACACCTTCAACGCTTGACGATGAAAGTCAGTTACTTCTGGCTCAACTTGAGCTTCGGTACAAAAAACATGACCATCGTCTTGAGTAAATGCACGAACGCGCATGATACCGTGTAAAGCGCCTGAAGGCTCGTTCCGGTGGCAACCGCCAAACTCACCAAAACGAACGGGGAGCTCGCGATAGCTACGTAAGCCAGAATTAAATACCTGAACATGACCAGGGCAATTCATAGGCTTGAGGGCATACTCACGCTTTTCTGACTCGGTAAAGAACATGCCGTCTGCGTAGTTGTCCCAGTGCCCTGACTTTTTCCAAAGCGATACATCCATTATCTGGGGGCAGCGAATTTCTTGGTAGCCACCCTCTTTATAAACGCCTCGCATATATTGTTCGATCTGCTGCCATAGCGCCCAGCCGTTAGGGTGCCAAAATATCATTCCCGGCGCTTCTTCCTGCATGTGAAAAAGGTCCAGTCGGCGCGCCAATTTACGGTGATCGCGCTTCTCTGCCTCTTCAAGCCGTTTTACGTAAGCCTTAAGCTGTTTTTTATCGCCCCATGCGGTGCCGTAGATACGCGTCAGCATGGTGTTTGCAGCATCGCCACGCCAATAGGCCCCTGCCAACTTAGTGAGCTTGAAAGCTTTTAAGTGGCGGGTGTTAGGCACGTGCGGGCCGCGGCACATGTCGGTGTACTCTTCGTGATGATAAAGCCTGATGGTCGCATCATCAGGGATATCGCGAACAATTTCCTGCTTGTAAGGCTCATCACGATGCAAAAAGGTCAACATTGCCTTGTCGCGATCAACGTATTCGCGAACCACATCGTACTCGCGCTCAATCAATGA
This sequence comes from Halomonas sp. MES3-P3E, assembly GCF_002836035.1. Lineage (NCBI taxonomy): Bacteria > Pseudomonadati > Pseudomonadota > Gammaproteobacteria > Oceanospirillales > Halomonadaceae > Halomonas > Halomonas sp. MES3-P3E. The sequence continues at coordinate 137,359 of NZ_PJBT01000183.1, forward strand.
TTGCATGCGCGTCTCTATCGCCTCCAGGTCTTCCGGCGTGACCGACTGACCGAATTCAATATCGTAATAAAAGCCATCTTCAATGACTGGCCCAATCGCCATCTTGGCATCGGGATACATTTGCTTAACCGCATGACCAATTAGGTGAGCGCAGGAGTGACGAATTATTTCCAACCCCTCAGCGTCACGCGCTGTGATAATAGCAACGCTCGCATCTTGCTCGATTAAATCAGCGGCATCTACCAGCAAACCATCAATCTTCCCAGCGATACAGGCCTTAGCCAAACCAGGGCCAATGGATTCTGCGAGCTGCATAATGGTCAGCGGTGCTTCAAATGTTTTTTGACTGCCGTCAGGCAGAGTAACAATAGGCATTCATGTTCCTTGAGCGCAGTGGTGATCCATACCAAGGATCACATTTCGCTATCAATGGTCTTGGAGGGTGCAAAAGCCCCACTAAAAACAGCGACAAGATTAGCAGAGTTACCTACCGCTTAAAATAAAAACGGGAGGCATATGCCTCCCGTTTCTGTACCTGTGGATTGCAGTTAACCGTTTATAAGTCGTCTACAAACCTCAGAAGATAAGTGAACTTAGTTCCACTCATCCAATTCAACGCGACGGTTCTGGAAGCGACCTTCTTCAGTCTCGTTAGACGCGATCGGCTGCTCTTCACCGTAACCTACTGCACGCATACGGTTAGCTTCTACGCCACGGCTTGCCAAGTAGTTAGCAACTGATTGAGCACGCTCTTGTGACAAGTTTTTGTTGTACTCGTCAGAACCGCGTGAATCAGTGTGGCCTTCGATGCTTACGCGAACATCAGGGTTACTGACCAAACGCTCAGCAACACCGTTAAGTACATTCTGAGCGTTGGAAGTTAACTGAGCAGAATCAAACTCGAAGTTAACATCTTGCAGAACGACGCTATCCGGGCAACCCAGTGCGTTAACTTCTACGCCTGCAGGGGTGTTCGGGCACTGATCACGGTAATCTGGAACACCGTCATTATCGGAATCAAGCGGGCAACCGTTAGCGTTAACTTCTACGCCAGCAGGAGTACCTGGGCACTGATCACGGTAGTCAGGCACGCCGTCACCGTCAGAATCTAGCGGGCAACCTTCGGCATCAACAGCAACACCAGCCGGCACTTCGCCATAGCTTGGGCACTGCGGTGCAACCGGCTCAGGCGTGCGGTCAGCGCATAGCAAACCGCCGATAGCAGCACCAGCAGTGGCACCTATAGCGGCACCGTTTTCTTCGTCAGAATTACTGCTGGTAGCATAGCCAATACTGCCACCGATAACGCTCCCAGCCAGACCACATACTGCCGGGTGCTGATACCAGTTGCTGTCGCTGCTAGCGCTTGATTGGCCGGAAGACTGTGAGGCCGAGCTGGCACAGCCAGAAAGACCGACTACCAGTGCGGAACCGATTAGCAATCCAGTCGTTGATTTTTTCATGCAAGACTCCTTCTTGATCCAATGCTGAAATGGTCATAAGTGACCAAATCTATCCAATGCTTCTTATTGCGAGAGCATCCATTTTTCGCCTGTTCTGTATTAAGCTGAATAACCAAGCCCTCAGTATTTATGACGACATACCCATAACTCAGTACCCAGCCACTACAGAACATTGTGCCTATCATTAACGCTTAAGCGCTAGAAGGCAACAATGCCAAGATATCAACTTCTTGCCAATACCGACATCATTTAGCATAGCAAAATTGCCACGATGGGCACTAAAAATTAGCTTGCTATGCATTTTGGCGGTTAATACCGCTCAAAATTAATAGTTAATGCAACGCACTTTTGCCTTTGGCACGCCATTTTAATACTGCTTGAGCAGCTTTCAATACGGCTTCGCGCATGTCATTTTCTGCCATCAACCGTTCTTTGTCTTCCTGCATACGCTCTCGAGCAGTCAACTGCTGCCGGGCGGAATGCGTATTCAAATGTTGAGTGCGACGATAGTGCTCGGCAAAAGCCTTAAATTCAGTTCGTTCCGTTAAACTAGGATCGATAATCTCAAGTAGAACCTTACAACGCCAAGCCCCCTCCGTGATATCGACCTGCTCCTGAACCAAAGCACTCGCGACATAATCGAGGTTTTCTAAACTGTTTTGTTGGGCACGAGCATCTTCATCGCGCCGATAAGCTTCTCGACGACTTACCTCTTTGCGCAGCGACCATGCGTAGAAACACAGCCCCACAATGACTGCAATCGCCAAGGCGAGTAATACCAGCGCTACTGTTGAGTTCATGACCCCCCTCATTAAGCGAATAAATTGCTTGACGAAAATTGTACACCTTTATACCACTATTTTGCCAATAGCACCTAGGCTTGCTTCTCCTCTTACTGCATACCTGCCCATCTCGTCTTCGGATCACCAAGCAAGCGCCGCAGCGTAGTGATCAAGTAATAGCGCACTGAAAACGCCTAATAAGTAGCGAATTGAGAACCAGAAAGCGCCGATAGGTGCAGTAGCATCGTGACCGCGCCAAACCTGCCAGTTCCAAAACATAAAGCGCGCATTCAGGCTTATCACAATGACTAAATAAAGCACCCCACTCATCCCGATCATTACCGGTAGTAGAGTGGTTAAAACCGTTAGCCAGCCATACAACCAAATTTGTAGCCGTGTAAACGGAAGACCATGGGTAACAGGCAACATTGGGATGCCTGCTCGTGCATAATCATCACATTTATGAATCGCCAGTGCCCAAAAGTGTGGCGGCGTCCAAGCAAAAATAATCAGCATTAGCAACAGCGGCTCAGAAGATACTTGACCAGTAATGGCAACCCAACCTAGCAATGGTGGTGCCGCGCCAGCCACGCCACCAATAACAATATTTTGGGGCGTAGCCCGCTTTAAAAAAGCAGTATAAATCAATGCATAACCGATCAAAGAAGCAGAGGTTAGCACAGCCGTTAAGACGTTAATCTGCCAAGCTAATAGCGTAACACCGGCAACAGAAAGCAAGCACGCCCAAGCCAACGCGATTGTCACGGGTAGCCGTTTACTCGCCACTGGACGACGAGAAGTTCGCGTCATTACCGCATCCAAATGGCGGTCAATGACATGATTAAAAGCAGCTGCACCACAAGAGGCTAAGCCGATACCAGCCAAACCAAGGATTACTTTCGTTAGTGGTGGCAAGCCTGGGGTCGCTAATGCCATCCCCACAGCGGCACATACCAACATAACAACCACTACTTTAATTTTGCAGAGCCCAAGTAACTCCCTCCACCCCCACACCATTGAAGGCAAGGCCGAAGGTAGTGTCATTGTTATATTTCGCATGCGCCCCCCTTCTTTAGTCAGCAATAACGTTGCGATAAAACGGATTAGAATTCTTTGAACAAGCCCCAGCTTCATTGTAACGCCAGCACCACCAAGCCCACACTAGACCAACAGATAGTGCAATGGCCCCTGCCGTATGTAACAACGCAAGCCATAAAGGCAGCCATAACAATATGTTAGCGACACCTAAAATAGCTTGCAGCATGTATAGAGAAACCACAATCGCTAGAGGTTTAGCGACATTCTGCCAATGCCGATATCGTAACCAAAGCGCAACCAACCCGGCTCCTAACATGAGTGCGCCTAAGCGATGAACAACATGGATAGCAGTGCGTGCATCAGCATGTAGCTGCCCATGTAAATAATTAGGGCCAACAGTTTGGGTAAAATGAAAACCCTCGCTTACATCCAACTCAGGCCACCACTGACCATTACAGGTAGGGAATCCTTGGCAAGCGATGCCTGCATAGTTGCTAGTCACCCACCCACCCAACGCTAACTGCACCACCAGCAAACATGCCGCAATACCCCACCAGGCATTGGCTAGGCGCGGCTCAGTGATGGATTTTTTACGAGCACGACGTAAGCGTAGGTGTAACCAAAAGAACAGTAGTAATACACTCAGCCCACCCAACAGGTGGAGAGTGACGACTTGCGGCCAGAGCTGTAGCGTAACCGTGAAAGCACCGAAGGCACCCTGCAATATAATAACTACTAAGAGCGTCAAACTTAGCCGCCATGGGTAACCTGACCGTTGTCGCAATGGCCAACCCATCGCGACAACACTTATTACCACCAGCCCTAGCAAGCTAGCGATGTAGCGATGGGCCATTTCCACCCACGCTTTAAACGGTTCTAATGGCACATCGGGATGGCGCAGGGTGGCATGATCGCTATCGGGGACCAGTAGCTTTCCATAGCAACCTGGCCAATCAGGGCAGCCTAAACCAGCATCGACTAACCGTGTCCATGCACCAACCAGCATTACCACTGCGGTAAACAGGGTGCCTATTAACGTTAATCGCACTAACCAACGCAAGCGGCGCTCATAGGAATCGGTCATGATGCTTCCTTAACAACAGGGATTAGTGCGCTTCATAGGGGGTTTACTTTAAAAAGATGCTGTATATCGTCAAGCACGTATTTGGTCGCGACGTTTTCATCAAATGCTAGCGCCGGACGCCCTGAAGGATCGAGCAACCACACTGAGTTTTCTTTCCGCCATGAGGGAAAGCGCTGCCATTCACTGGTCACTTCGCCCGGTAATGGTTCAAGCTCTCCGCCGATGCGCAAACGCGTTAATCTCGGCGCTTCGCGTCCTAAAGCACGATGTAGGCGCCACAATTCATCTTGGCGTGCTTCACACTGCAGGGTGCAGTCAAATGCCAGAATCCACTTGTCCTCTTCACTCACGGCAGGCGTTGTTAATGGCCATTCATGAAGAGCGGGTAACGCCAGGTCCACATCACCATGTGCCGTATGGCGATCAGGAATACCAATACGAAACTCGACCATACCCCAGGCGGCAAGCATGGGAGACGCGAATATCACAAAGATCAGCATTAATTTTAGCCGCTGGCGGCGAGTGTGTTTAGCATCCTGCATATTATTCACCCTGCTTATTTTTATTCAGTAACGACTCTTCTTGAGTTGCATCAAAACGCAATTTTCGCCCCCCAAAAAACATTACCACCAGGGCCGCCAGGGCCAGCCCCCACCACTGAAACGCATACCCTATATGTCGGCTGGGGGGCATAACACTGGCCTCCCACCAAGGAATCAGAACACCATCACCCTCACTAGCATGCAACCAGCCCGCATAGCTAAACGAACCTAGTGAAGCTCGCCAAGGTTCAAGACTTAACTGCTGCAACCTGACACCTTCTCTATTTTCTCCATATAGTGGCCCGCCCGCTTGTACTTCCTGCCACTCGCCGGTCAACTCAACACTGCCACTTGGAGTAGTGGCTTGGGGCGGCTCACGATGAGGTCCCGTTGCTAAAAAGCCTCGCTGCACTAACCAAAGCTGACCGAAGCTATCACGCAGAGGCGTTAGTACTGCTACCCCTAACTTTCCCTCTACAATCCGATTATCTAAATAGAGGGTATGCTCTGCCAAATACTCACCCTGTAGGGTTACCTCTGCTCCTTGGGCTGGCTGCACGGTAGGCTGCACCAATGCAGTTGCCGTTTCGCGAACGGCCAATGCTAATCGCTTGTCATTTGCCCGCTCCCACTGCCATAGTCCTAAGTAGGCGCCTAAGGCCACCACCAAACTCCAGAAAAAACACCAGCTGTAAAAACGCCATTGTCGAGAGGTTTTCATCATGTGGTTACAACTACTCATTGCCGCTGTATTCGTTGCGATGGTTATCAGCCTAGCCATGGGAGCTGGCTTTTTGCTGCGTGATGACTCCTCGTCTCGCCGCTTGCTTGTGTCTCTTAAATGGCGTATCGGACTAGCTTGTTTATTAATGATTCTCATCATATTTGGCTTTTGGTCCGGCCAGCTAGGCTAAGCAATTTATAAAACGTAAACGAAAATAAAGAGACCAACCCATACCACATCAACGAAATGCCAATACCAACATGAGGCTTCAAAACCAAAATGATTTTCATCGGCAAAATGGCCTTTCACTATTCGTACTAACATGGTGGCAAGAATGATCGTGCCGATAATCACGTGCAACCCATGAAAGCCGGTCAAGATAAAGAACGTTGCGCCAAAAATACCGGCTTCCAATGTAATACCGTAATGCGCATAAGCCTCATAATATTCAATGCCTTGAATCATTATAAAGCAGCATCCTAATAGCACGGTACCGGTTAGCCAGTTACGACATGTCCGCCGGTAACCGACTTTTAAAGCCTCATGGGAAACTGTTAGCGTGATACTTGAGGTGATCAAAATTAGCGTATTAACGAGAGGAAGTTGCCAAGGGCTAAAAACTTGTTGAGGGCCAGAAATGGAAGCATCGGGTGGGTTCAATAGGGGCCATGTAGCAACAAAATCTGGCCACAGTAACGCTGAAACCCCTTTAGCGCCCTCACCACCCAGCCAAGGAAGGGTGAACATCCTTACGTAAAACAACGCCCCAAAAAAAGCGGCAAAAAACATGACTTCTGAAAAAATAAACCAGCCCATGCCCCAGCGAAACGAACGATCCATTTGAGCATCATACAGCCCACCACGAGACTCACTGATCACATCCCGAAACCATAGCCCCATCACAGACACTATGCCCACCACGCCTATTAAAACCAGCGGCAGCCCAGTGTCGTAAACGAGCTTAATGCCGATTCCAACCATCATTGCACCGAGTGCCACCGAACCGAGAACAGGCCACCGACTACTCGCTGGAACGTAATAGCTACCACTGCTCATATCGTTTCTCCCGCCGCGTTATTGTTCTTAGCTTCGTTTTTGGGATCGTTCTTAACGTCGTGATTAATCATGGTATTCAGTGAGGCGGTCTGTATCGCACGTTCAATGGGATACAGGGTATACACCAGCGTGATGGTATTAATATCTGCTGGAAGATCTCGCGCCAACTGAAACACTAACGGGATCGTCAAGCGCTCATTACCCTGCAACTGTTGCTCTTCAAAACAGAAACAGCTTACTTTGCGTAAATGGCGCGTTGCATTTGAAGGGGAAACGCTAGGTACTGCCTGCCCCCAGCTTTCGTTTTGACTATTATTAGTAAACGTAAAGTCGACTTCTGCCGTTTGCCCCGGATGCACGCTCATTTGATGCATTTCAACGCTCATCTGCCACGGTAATCCTGGGCTGCCCCGCGTTATAAATTGCACATTAATGTAACGGGACTCATCTACCTCTTCGTGCACGATACTTTGTGCCGTAGCATCAACCTTGCCATTGATGCCGGTAATTTGACAAAACACGTCATACAACGGCACCAACGCAAAAGCAAAGGCGAACATACCCACTAGCACAGCCATTGTTCTAATAACCGTTTGACGCACGCCTGCCTGGTTTTGCTCTCGACTGTCCATAACACCTCTTGGGCCTACTGGCCTGTGTGGTTTATGCCATTTTTAATGGGAAGTACGATGAAAAACCGGCGGCGTTTCAAAGGTGTGCAAGGGTGCAGGACAGGGAACTGTCCACTCTAAATCTTCCGCGCCCTCCCAAGCTTTTGCTGGCGCTTTTTTACCTCCGCGAACGCACAGGATGATGCCTAAAACAAATAGCAACTGTGAGGCGCCAAAGAAGAAAGCACCAATACTTGAAAGTAAGTTAAAGTCGGCAAACTGAAGAGCATAATCGGGAATACGGCGCGGCATACCGGCTAACCCAGCGAAATGCATGGGGAAGAAGGTTAGGTTGACACCGATAATCGAAAACCAGAAATGCCACTGGGCAAGCCGTTCATTAGGGTAATGCCCCGTCCATTTCGGCAACCAATAATAAACCCCTGCCATGATGGCAAAGATCGCCCCAGGGACTAACACATAGTGAAAGTGGGCAACGACGAAGTAAGTATCATGATATTGAAAATCCGCAGGGGCGATCGCCAACATTAGCCCTGAAAAACCACCAATAGTGAACAGCACGACAAAGGCAAGGGCAAACAGCATCGGCGATTCAAAACTGATTGAGCCACGAAACAGCGTAGTGACCCAGTTAAATACCTTCACCCCAGTAGGCACGGCGATCAGCATCGTTGTATACATAAAAAACAACTCTGCTACTAAAGGCATCCCTACCACAAACATATGATGAGCCCAGACCAAAAACGATAGAAACGCAATCGCCGCAGTGGCATAAACCATCGATGCATAACCAAACAGCGGTTTTCTTGCAAACGTAGGTATGATCGCGGAGACAATACCAAAGGCGGGCAAAATCATGATGTACACTTCAGGATGACCAAACGTCCAGAAAAGATGCTGAAACAGAACCGGGTCGCCCCCACCCGCCGCGTTAAAGAAACTTGTGCCAAAGTTAATATCCATAAGCATCATGGTGATAACTGCCGCTAAAACCGGCATTACCGCGATCAGCAGAAAGGCCGTAATTAACCAGGTCCAGACAAAGAGTGGCATATCCATTAAACGCATGCCCGGTGCACGCATATTTAAAATAGTTGCGATGATATTAATTGCCCCTAATATCGAACTGATACCCGCAAGGTGTAATGAAAGTATAAAAAAGGTCGTAGAGGGAGGCGCATAGTTGGTCGATAGCGGCGCATAAAAAGTCCAACCAAAATTTGGTCCGCCACCAGGCATAAGAAGGGTTGAAAGCAATAATGTAAAAGCAACAGGAAGCAGCCAAAAGCTGAAGTTATTCAATCGTGGTAACGCCATATCTGGCGCTCCAATTTGCAACGGTATCATCCAGTTAGCTAACCCTGTGAAGGCTGGCATTACGGCGGCAAACACCATAATCAACCCATGCATAGTGGTCATCTGGTTGAAAAACTCAGGTTCGACCAACTGGAGTCCAGGCTGGAAAAGTTCGGCCCTCACTACTAAAGCAAATATGCCGCCAACGAAAAACATAGTCAGCGAAAAAATCAGATAAAGAGAACCTATCTCTTTATGATTTGTGGTCAATAACCAGCGCAAAATACCTTTCGGCGGCGCATCATGACTTTGGCTTTGCCCATCGGCGACGGCCGTACTGCTATGCTGCAAATGAGGCTGAGGGGGTAGTTTGGGCGACATGATACTCTCCGAAATATTGTAGTTGTCTAAATAAGTGGCGCATCAGCATTATTGGGCAATTAACTCAGCTACTTCTGAAGGCTGCACCACCTCTCCCGTATCGTTACCCCAAGCATTTCGCGTATAAGTTACTACAGCGGCAATTTCTACTGGATTTAAGGTGCTACGAAAAGCTGGCATTGCAGCACCCGAAACACCGTTGATTACTTTATTGAGATGCCAATCCACATCACTAATAAGCTGTTCGTTATTTGCCAGTGCAGGAAAAGCAGGCGGCGAGCCCTGGCCTTCGGCTTGATGGCAAGAAGAGCAGATCGATTGATAAATTTCCTGGCCGCGTGCTACTAGCTCCTCCATAGCCCATTCACGATCAACGCCCATGGCCTCTTCGGCAGCCGCTTCTTTACGCTCGGCGAGCCAACTATCAAACTCATCTTCTTCCATCGCATGAACCACGACGGGCATAAACCCGTGATTGACACCACATAGCTCAGTGCACTGCCCACGGTAGATACCTGGCTCATTGATCGTTACCCAATTTTCATTGATAAAGCCGGGAATCGTGTCTTGTTTGACTGCTAAGTCGGGCACCCACCATGAGTGAATAACATCATCAGAGGTCATCAAAAAGCGCACTTTGCGATTGATGGGTAAAACAAGCGGCTCATCCACTTCTAATAAGTAATGCTCTCCCCGCGTTTCAGCCCCGCTGATCTGTGTCCGTGGAGTGCTCATATTAGAAGTAAACGCGACGTCCTCGCCTAGATACTCATAGCGCCAGCGCCACTGCTGTCCTGTAATCATAACGTCTAACTCTGCATCTGAAGAGTCGTACATATTTTTTAGCGTTGCGGTAGCAGGGACAGCCATGCCAACCAGAATCAAGACAGGGATAGCCGTCCAAAGCACTTCTACACTGGTGTGCTCATGAAAGTTGGCGGCTTTGGCGCCTTTGGAGTGGCGGTAGCGAAACAGGGAGTAAAACATAGCACCAAACACCACGAGGCCGATGACGACACATATCCAAAAAATCGTCATGTGAAGGCCAAAGATATCGGCGCTAACATCGGTTACACCAACAGGCATATTCCAATCATTGGCATTAGCCTGCGACCCGCTCGCAGAAAGGGTAATGACTAACAGCCACCGCCACGCTGATCGCATAGAAACCTCCAGACTTATTGTTGTTATCTCCTGCCTTTAGATGAGGGCAGAACTAAATGAGATATTAGCAGTATAGAAAATATGTGCCATTCGTCACGCTTTGCTTACTTAACGCTATCAACGCTTTTCAGCGGGCAGCAAACGTTGCCAAAACGATAAGCACCAAAACGAACAGCAATGTAATGACTATCCCAGTAACAATGTACGCTGCAGGCTTGCCACTACTAAAGTCTTCCTGTCGCTTTTGGTTACTCTGGACCCCAAGTAAGGCCGCTAATACTGACTTCACCACTGACCACATAAAACCTCCGATTAGGGCTGGTGTGACAACGCACATTGAGGATTCATGGTTAACATTCATTATCATAGACAGACAAAGGTATTACGTTTGGATAAACGGAAAAAATCTAAGCATTTACAGGCAGGTAAATGGCAATCTATAGTTCCGATTATGCGATACTAATTTCCCCCAGGATCAAGCGCCACCCAATGGAGTGACTAATGTTCAAGCACCTTCCAAGCCTACCAGCTAAAAGCCTATTGGCTATTTTCCCATTACTGCTGCTAACAGGTTGTACGACGTATACCTGGCCCGACGGCTCACAGGAAACCGTAATCGGTGTGGTGCCAGAAGAAGAAAATAAACGCTACGAAGAAGAACAGGTAGAAGGGGTACGCTATCGTATTCCGAACGAGATCCCAGAAAAGCGCAGCGAATAAGCATGACGGCAAAAGACGGTCAGACTATTTATCCATCTTCCGTTTGGTATGCGCAGTCGCCGTTGCGGTCAAAGGGTCTTCTGGCCAAGGATGCCGAGGGTAGCGACCGCGCATTTCTTTACGTACCTCTGGGTAGCCATTTTGCCAGAAACTCATTAAATCTTGGGTGACTTGTAGCGGCCTACGCGCGGGTGAAAGCAGATGAATCATTACGGCAACGCCGCCATTAACGACGGTAGGGGTTACCTGCCAACCAAAGGCCTCTTGCAGCTTCATAGCTAAAACGGGTGGGCATTGGGAAAGGCAAGGCACATAATCCAACATAATCACTTTTCCACTGGGTACTTTAAGCGCTTGAGGTGCCAATTGATCAAACTGGCTTTTCTGTTCCCAGGAGAGTGAATCAAGCAAGTAACACTCTACGGGCAATGCTTCAATTTCGCTCAGTCGATTTATACCGATCAAGTAGGGAGCTAACCAGCTCTCTAATGTGGCTAACAGTACCTGCTCCGACCAATCGGGCCATTGCTCCCCCAGGTTGGCGCGTAACAGCGTCATGCGCCCGAGCAACTGTTGATGCTTCTTGCCGAACAACCGCCTGGGCTGCTGACGTAAAGCATCCAATAGCGCCTCTTTTACGGTTTCTCCCGGCAAATGCGCCAATGCCCGTTTGGCAATAATAAGGCTAGCGTGCGCCTGCACCTCTTCACCGATTAAACGGCCCTGCTCTTGCGACCATGTTACGCGTGGCTGCCAGAGGCTAATCCCAGGATATAGAGAAAGCAGTGAGGCAAGGGGTAGTTGCTCGCCAGCAATAATGCGCACTTGGTCCCCTGCTGCGCTGTTTAACACGGCGGCCACTAAAAAAGATTGATGTGCCAATGGCTCATTTAACGGCAGCATAGCGGTTTTGCCATTTGCTAGTCGAAACTTACCTGGCTCTATTAACTGGCCGATGCGCTCTGGGTATGCCAGTGCCAAGAGCGGCCCAAGCGGTTGCATCATAGCTTCATCAAGCACGGCCCCTGCTTTCCTAGCAAGCCTAAGGGCTTCGCGCTGCCATTGAGGAAAACGTTTAGGCTGACTGAGCCGGAGTGCTAACGCATCATGCAGCGAGCGCTCTGAGCTGTCCCGCTCCTCCAGTAGAGCTGCTAGCCCACAGGCCAGGGAAACAGCATTGAATTCTGCAGCACGCTCCAGCATCACGGCTATTCGCGGTTCGACTGGCCATTGGGCACAGCGACTGCCCAAGGGGGTTAGCCTGTGTTGCTCGTCTAATATACCAAGCTGCACTAAAAGCGCTTGACCACTGCGCCAAGCACTTTCTGGCGGCGGCGTCACCCAACTCAGCTCATGGGGCGACGCAACCCCCCAACACGCCAGTTCAAGCACCAGCGATGAGAGTTCCGCTTGCTGAATTTCTGGCTCACCGTAAGCGGTTAACAGCTGCTCTTGAGCCCAGAGCCGAAAACAGACGCCCTCCCTTTGCCGACCTGCGCGACCCCGCCGCTGGTCGGCGCTAGCACGGTTGATTCGTCGTGTGGTTAACCACGTTAGGCCCGTGCGCGGCTGAAAAAGCGGCACTCGCTCTAAGCCACCGTCAATCACTACATTGACGCCATCCACCGTAATGCTAGATTCGGTAATCGCAGTGGAGACAATAATACGCTGTTGTGATGTGTTTACTGCTAATGCCGCTTGTTGCTGCGCGATACTCATCCTACCGTGCAGCGGTCGTATCGCGAGGTCTGGTAGCGCCCTTTCCAACGCTTGTACTAGCCGATTTATCTCGGCCACGCCCGGCAAGATCACTAAGACATCCTGCGTATCAGGCATTAAAAGCGCTTCATTGACTACGCGCAGAGCATGGCTAACACTCTCTTCGCTATTTAAAGAAGGACGATAAAGCGTTGTCACCGGATACTGACGACCATGACACTCAATGGTGGGCACCTGCTCCCCTAACACTCGCCTGAGCGCCTTGATATCCAGCGTTGCCGACATTACCAGCAGGCGTAAATCGTCACGAATACTGCTTTGCACATCCAGCGTAAGCGCCAACCCTACATCGGCGTCTAAACTTCGCTCATGGAATTCATCAAAGATGATCCCGGCCACGCCTTCCAGCAGCGGGTCATCCTGCAGCATGCGAGTAAGCACCCCTTGAGTAACGACCTCTAAGCGAGTTTGCGCGCTAACACAGCTATCGCCGCGCATGCGATAGCCCACTGTCTGACCGACCTTTTCGCCTAACTGCTGAGCCATATAGTTAGCCGCCAATCGCGCGGCGACTCGCCGTGGCTCTAGCAAAAGCAGCTTCTGCCCTTCTACCCAATCGGCCGTAAGCAGAGCAAGCGGGACACGGGTAGTTTTGCCAGCGCCTGGCTGGGCAATCAGCATCAGACGATTGTTGGTAACCAGGACGTTTTTAACGTGATCAAGATGCTGATCAATCGGCAAATCGCTCATTTAGCACTCACTTTTCCACCAAGTGAGCGTTGGTACTCGCCTGAGTGATTCCGCACCCTTTTAGGATAACGTGCTCAAGAAAGGCTGAAATTGATTCAACATCCTCTTCAGTTAATGCATCTCGGCCTAAAATACCGCTTACCTGAGCGCTATATTCAGTGTAGTGCTGGGTAGCAGACCAAATTAAGAAGATTAGCCACTTGGGGTCGACGGCGTCCATTTTACCTTGCGCAGACCACTGCCGAATGATCGCGGCACGAGAAGCCACCCACTCACGCAGTTCACCGGCCAGATAATCACTCAAGAAGGGAGCGCCGGCTAAAATTTCCGCTGCAAACAGTTTTGAGCCTTCGGGGTAGCGCTGACCAAGCACCATTTTGGCGCGGATAAAATCACTCAGCACAGTTGCTGGATCACTCTCCGGGGTAATATCTTCAAGCACCTTGTTCCAGCGATGCATCATACGGTTAAGCAGTCGCACATAAAGCGCCTGCTTACTTCCCATGTAGTACAAAATATTAGCCTTAGGGAGACCGGCCCGATCAGCGATCACTTGCAAGCTCGCTCCACGGTAACCGTACTGAGAAAACACTTCTTCAGCGGCCATCAGAATATTTGTCTCAACTTTTTCACGGCTGGGGCTTTCATGAGTGACGGATACAGCGGTCATTTACAATGTCCCTTAATAAGCGTCGGCGGGTAGGCTTGTTGCCCCAAATAGAGGCATTTCGCATAAGCTTGCCCCACTCCCGTGCAGCGATCAAATACTTGCAAGGCTGACCATTTTGTCTCAAGCTCAACTTATATTGACCGATCGGTCAGCACAATCCCGGTCTATACAACAACAGTGGAGTTTGGCATGGCAACGATTGCGTTCCTGCTCAATGGTGCCCCCCACCAGTGTGAGGTTTCACCGAACACGAGCATTTTAACCTTATTACGCGAGCATTTGGCGTTAACAGGCACCAAAGAGGGCTGCGCATCGGGTGACTGCGGTGCTTGTACCGTAGCAATTGGCGAGCCAAACGCTGACACCCACACGTTTACCAGTGCCAACGCCTGTATCACACCAGCCCATCAACTTCAGGGTAGGCATTTAGTCACCGTTGAAGGGCTAGCTAAAGAGGGACGTCTGCACCCAGCCCAAGAAGCGATGATCGAATGCCATGGTAGCCAGTGTGGTTTTTGCACGCCGGGTATTGTCATGTCACTTTTCACACTGCATAACGACCTTACCCAGCGGCCTGCTCCGCTAACCTCAGAACGCATTGAAGCAGCCCTGGGTGGCAACTTGTGCCGTTGCACGGGCTATCGCCCTATCCGGGATGCTGCGCTGCGCATGAATGATATTCCCTATGAGCGCCCCCAATGGCAAGACGCGGCGCTGTCAACGTCAGAAAATGATGCTGAAATAACAGTCCCTACAGCGAAAACACCTTTTTTTTCCCAGCCCCTCTCCTTGGCAGCCCTAACACGGCTGCGCCAAGAAGCCCCTCAAGCACGCTTGGTGGCAGGAGGCACAGACCTTTGGTTGGAAAGCACTCAGCGCTTGGCTTCGCTTGATCAGTTGATTGATGTTTCTCGCGTTGCCGAGCTGTTAACAGTAGAAGCGACAACGTTTGAAGGACAACCTGGCTGGTGGATTGGCGCCGGGGTCACCTATACTCAGCTTGAACCACTGTTTGAAGAGCACTTCCCCGCCTTTGCTCATCTGCTGCACCGATTAGGCTCTCAGCAGATCCGTAACCGGGGAACGCTAGGTGGCAATATTGCCAATGCTTCTCCTATTGGCGATACGCCACCCGTGCTACTTGCCTTAGGGGCCCAGGTAGAACTTGCCAGCGTAAAAGGTAGCCGTTGCTTAGCGCTGGAAAACTTCTTTTTGGATTATAAACAGACCGCTATGGCGGCTGATGAGGTCGTTTCACGAATTTTTATTCCCCGAGCAATTGAACGCAGCCAGCTGCGCGTCTGGAAGCTTTCCAAGCGCCGGGAAGACGATATTTCTGCAGTGCTCGGCGCTTTTAGCTACCGCATTGAGCAAGGTGTCTTGCATGATGTACGGATCGCTTTTGGCGGCATGGCGGCCATTCCCAAGCGCGCGCAAGCAGCGGAAGCGACACTGGAAGGTAGCGCCATTACTGCAGACGCTTTTCGCGCCGCCCAGCAGGCACTCGATGAAGACTTTCAACCCATGAGTGATGTGCGTGGCAGTCAACATTATCGCCAACAAGCCGCCAAAAACCTGTTTGAACGCCTCTATCTTTCTCTTTCAGCGCCCGACCGCGAGGTGATGCTCCATGCGTACGCTCACTAAACTGGACGGCGACAGCAGCCATGCCCGCCGTGAATTACATGATCATATCCAGGGGTCTGGCCCCTTGGCACGCCATACGGTTGATAGCACTGGTCGGCGCCAAGCAGGTAGTTCCAGCTTTCACGAGAGCGCCAAAAAACACGTTACCGGCAAAGCTGCTTATATTGATGATTTGGTACTGCCTGCCGACGCTCTGCATGTTGCGCTAGGCCTATCGCCCATTGCCCACGGCACCTTAACGCAGCTTGATCTCAGCAGAGTGAAAGAGGCGCCAGGCGTGGTCGACGTGATTACTTTTCATGAGGTACCGGGGCACACCGATATCGGCCCTGTCTTTCCGGGCGATCCCATTTTTGTCGATCAAGAGATCAGCTACGCAGGCCAATGCCTCTTCGCCGTTGCAGCAATTTCACTGCAAGCTGCACGCCGCGCTGTCAAGTTGGCCGCTGTCAGTATTGACGAGAAGCCCGCCAGTTTAGACCCGGTGGCTGCGACCGAGCGCGAAGAATTTGTGCGCCCTACACATGTACAGACACGTGGTAATTGGCAACAGGCGCTTGATCAAGCGGAACAGTTAATAGAGGGCGAGCTATTCGTCGGTGGTCAAGAGCACTTCTATTTGGAAGGCCAGGCGTGCGTGGTTCATCCCACCGAAGATGAAGGCGTTATTGTCCACACTTCCAACCAACACCCAAGCGAAACCCAGAAGCTAGTGGCGGAGGTGCTGGATATTCCCTTTCATGCGGTGACGGTAGAGGTACGTCGAATGGGCGGTGGTTTTGGAGGCAAAGAGACGCAGGCTTCTCCCTGGGCATGCATCGCCGCTATTATTGCCCGTCGCACAGGTAAAACGGTTCGACTCCGTTTGCCTCGCAGCGAAGATATGCGCGCAACAGGCAAACGTCATCCTTTTCATAACCGCTATCGGTTAGCGATTGACTCTCAGGGCGTGCTTCAAGGTGGCGAGATCACCGTGATCGGTGATTGTGGGTACTCGCCTGACCTTTCCGATGCCATCGTTGATCGCGCTATGTTTCATGCCGACAATGCCTACTCGCTAGGCGAAGCGCAGGTCACGGGTCATCGTGCAAAAACGCATACCGCGTCCAATACAGCTTTTCGGGGCTTCGGTGGCCCTCAGGGCATGATGATTATCGAAGCGGCTATGGACGATATTGCCCGCAAGATTGGTGAAGACCCACTGACTATTCGTAAGCGCAATTTCTACCGCGATGGTCGCGAGGTTACCCACTATGGCCAGCAGGTCGATCAGCGACAACTATTGCATACACTCGTTGAAACACTTGAAAGCGAAAGCGATTACTGGGCGCGCCGCAAAGCGGTGAGCGACTTCAACGCCACTAGCCCTGTTATTAAGAAAGGGCTGGCACTTACTCCGGTTAAATTTGGCATTTCGTTTACCGCCCAGCATCTTAATCAGGCGGGCGCCCTTCTGCATGTTTACACCGACGGCAGCGTGATGATTAATCACGGCGGTACCGAGATGGGCCAAGGGCTTCATACTAAAATTTGTCAGGTCGTGGCTCGCGAGTTGGGTCTGGATCTGGATAAAGTACGCATTACCGCTACGCGAACCGATAAAGTTCCCAATACCTCACCTACCGCGGCTTCTAGCGGTGCCGACTTGAATGGTATGGCGGCGCGGGATGCAGCGGGAAAGCTGCGTGAGCGCCTCTTTGACTTTGCTGCTGAGCATTTCGCAGAGGGGTTGGACCGCGAGGGTATGCGCCTGGAAGATGGCACTCTGGTAGCAGGGTTCGGCGAAAGCGAGCGGCGCATACCTTGGGGTGAGTTGGTGCAAACGGCCTATCTCAATCGCATATCGTTGTCAGAAAAAGGCTTCTACGCCACACCACTCATTCACTATGATCGCTCAATCGGTCAAGGACGCCCCTTTTATTACTACGCTTTTGGCGCAGCGGTGGCTGAAGTGAGCGTGGACACCCTAAGCGGCGAGTATTTAGTAGACCGCGTCGACATTTTGCACGATGTGGGTGACTCACTAAATCCAGCCATTGATATTGGCCAAGTAGAAGGTGGTTTCATTCAGGGTATGGGTTGGTTAACCAGTGAAGAGCTTAAATGGAACGATAAAGGCGCCCTGATCAGTGATGGTCCAGCGACCTATAAAATACCCACCTATAGTGATTTGCCACCTACTTTCAACGTAGCGCTACTGGAGGGTCACCCCAACTCCATGGCGAGCCTCTATCGCTCCAAAGCGGTCGGCGAACCTCCGTTTATGTTAGGTATTAGCGTGTGGTCGGCGCTACGGGATGCTCTATCAAGTCTAACCAACTATACAGTCTCCCCCCACTTAGATACGCCTGCTACCCCTGAGCGGGTCATGCTGGCGGCCAACGCCATCAGGGAGAAAGCGCTTTGAGTCCTACTCAAACCTCAGAAACCTGGCACGCGGTGCTGCACCGCTTGCAGCGCGATGGGATACCTCATGTATTAGCCACCCAGGTGACCAGCGCAGGCTCAACACCCCGCGAGCCTGGCGCACGTATGGTCATCACCGCCGACGCTATCTTCGATACACTGGGGGGCGGTACATTTGAGTGGCAAACCATTGCCGCAGCACGAGCACGCTTAGTTGAACAGCGCTATGGACTCAGCTTAGAAGCTTTCTCTTTGGGTGGCCGAAGCGGACAGTGCTGCGGCGGCTTTGTGAATATATTGCTGGAAGCTTTCCCTGGCGCGGAAGCGCACCTGGCAATATTTGGTGCAGGTCATGTAGGCCAGGAAATTGTAAAGCTAAGTGCCCCGCTCCCTTGGCAGTTGCATTGGTACGACAGCCGCAGCGATGCGTTTTCTGGACAATATCAGCAACAGCCGAGACTGAGGTGCTACCCCCTTCAAGATGCACAGCAAAGTGTCGCCGCCTTGCCTGCAGATACCCATGCGTTGGTATTAACGCATAACCATGACGAAGACTATGCCCTAATCGCCGCGCTGATCGAGCGCGATGACGTAGCGTCGATTGGACTGATTGGCTCTGACAGCAAATGGACAAGCTTTAAAGGACGCCTTAAGCGTGATGGTTACTCTTCCGAACAAATTTTGCGCGTGCGAAGCCCTATCGGACGCATTCACGCCACTAAGCTGAGTAATAAAACACCTTACGCAATTGCGCTAACAGTGGTGACTGAACTGCTTTGGCTAACCGACACGCCCTCTTCTCAAGAAAACCGTGGCCTGGGCTCCCAGGCATTGCGAACGCTAATGACCGACTCCCCGACAATCACGAGTTAATATGAATTCTTCTACCAATACGTTTATTCGTGCCGAATTGATTAGTTTTGCCCGCAACCCTGGCGATGGCGATACGCCCGAACCGGGCAGTTTAGAGCATTACGGCGACGGATTGCTTTGGTTGAAAGACCAGCATATTCATGCCGTCGGCCATTTCGCCGAACTCGCACCTTCACTACCCAAAGGTGCTGATGTTCTCGATTATCGCGACAAACTGATTATGCCGGGGTTTATCGATACCCACGTGCACTATGTCCAGCTGGATATCATGGCGTCTTATGGCCGCCAACTGCTTGATTGGTTGAACGACTATACCTTTCCTGAAGAGTGCCGTTTTGCCAATCATGCCCATGCAGAAGCGCTATCAAATGCATTTTTAGATGAAATGCTGCGAGCAGGTACCACCACCGCTCAAGTGTTTGGCTCTAGCCATCCTGGCTCCATGGATGCCTTCTTTTCTGCTTGTCATAAACGGCATTTGCGTATGTTGGCTGGCAAGGTATTGATGGATCGTAACGCGCCAGAGGCGCTGCTGGATGGAGCGACGGGCATTGCCGATAGTGAACGACTTATTGAAGATTGGCACGGCAAGAGCCGACTAGGTTACAGCGTAACGCCTCGATTTGCGCCTACATCGACCAAAACGCAAATGGACGCCGCTGGCGCTCTTCTCCACAATGATCCTAGCCTTTGGCTACAGACACATTTGGCTGAAAACAGCGGTGAACTGGATTGGGTAGCCGAATTATTTCCCGGTAGCCGTGACTATTTATCAGTTTACGAAGAAGCAGGCCTTGTCGGCCCCCGCAGCACCTTCGCGCATGGCATCCATCTTGATAACGGTATGCGTAAGCGCTTGGCAGATAGAGGTGCCAACATTGCCTTTTGTCCCAGCTCCAATCTCTTCCTAGGCAGTGGGTTATTTGACCGTGAAGCTGCTAAACAGACGGGTATGGCATTTACTTTTGCCAGTGATATCGGCGCAGGTACCGATTTGTCAGGGTTTGGAACGCTGAAAGCCGCTTATCAAGTGGGTCAGCTAGGAGGGCAACCCCTTACCGCATGGCAAGGTTTCTATGGTTTAACCATGGGTAATGCAAAGGCGCTATCTCTGGATGACCATATTGGCCAGCTTGCTCCTTCTTTAGAGGCTGATTTTGTCGTGATCGACCCTCAGTCGACAACACTGCTTGCAAGACGCATCAGCCGCTGTACTACCCTTGGCGAGCGACTGTTTGCACTAATAATGCTGGCCGATGACCGCGCCATTTATGAAACCTGGGCAGGCGGTATCTGCCAACACCGCCGAGATTAAAACACATATAAACCCAGCCGAGACTGGCTGGGATTTTATATGCCTTATTTTCTTTCACGCACACAAAAAACCCAGCCGGGTGGCTGGGTTTTTTGTG
>NZ_PJBT01000078.1:0-2579 GCF_002836035.1 Halomonas sp. MES3-P3E
CGCAGGTTTCCCCGAGCGCCTTCAGGATACGGTTCACTGACCCGCCTGAGAGGGCTTGGGGTTGCAACCGATCCCAGCGATTGACGGCTCGAAAGACGGGTCCTTCGTGAATGCCCGCGCGCTTTAGCCAGTTTTCGAGGGCACTGACCGGGCAGACCGGCCCGTTGCCCCGAGGCAGGGCCCGCTTTAGCCCCTCACCGTGAGGATCCGTTTTCGAGCGCGGCAGAGTCACCACAAGCCCTTCCGGCTCCCACGACAAATCCTCCACTTCAATAGTCACCAACTCACTGCGGCGAAACGCCCCAAAAAAACCGACCTGCAGCAGGGCCCAGTCGCGATGCTTCTTGAGCGAGTCAGGCTGCTGCTGGAGTGTTTGCAGAAAGACGGCAATGTGTTCGAGGCGCAGCGCCCGGGCTTGCCGTTTCGGCCGACCATGGACGCGACGAATCCCTTCCAACGTTTTGCGCACGCCAGGGTCCCGAGCGGGATCACGCAATCCCTGAGTCTGGTGCCAGCGCCCCAGGGCCGTCAGGTAGACATCCAGCGTGCGAGGATTAAGCGCGACTGCCTGGTCGGACAGGTAGGCCGCCAAGGTCGCCGGCTGTGTCGGTAGACGTCCGCCCCAGCGCTCAAAGCTTCGAATGGCCGCACGGTAGGTTCGGCGCGTGTTGTCCGTGGTGGCCATGTGGATGTACCGATTAGCCGAATCGGCTAACAGGGTCTTTTCCGTATTACGTAATGTGGACCTGGTGGTGGGTTTTGGATCCATGATCACTCCAATTCGAGGCGTGCTCTCAAGAGCCGGTGGTGTACCGGTGTTACAGGGGCAGAATAGAGCAGACCACACTCTAACGCACGTTAATACGCTTTAACGTGCGTTATGGGTCTTAAATTAACTTTGTTAATTATCTCATAAATAACGTAATATTACATATCACGTTATATGATAAAAATGAGGCATGTCATGGCCCGCGCCGGAATTACCTACCAGGATGTCGCCAACGCTGCGCAACGCGTCCGCCAACGCGGTGACGAGCCCACTGTCGACCGGGTGCGATCGGAGCTCGGTACCGGCAGTCGCAGCACTCTCGGGCCAATGCTGAAACGTTGGAAAACAGGCAGCGAAGCCGCAGCGGATCTGAACGGACTCCCGGCTGACTTGGTGGCCGCCGTGAAAGCCCTGCATGAGCGAGCTCAATACGCGGCCGATGAACGTATTACGCAGGAGCGCGAAGCGCACCAGACGCTGGAACAGCAATGGCGCACCGAGCTGGAAGAGGTGCGGCAGCGGTGCGAGTCACTGGAAGAGCAACGCTGCGGGCTGGAGAAGGCCAATGAAGCGCTTCGCAACGAAAGCGATGCCCAGGCCCACGCTCTGCAACAGGAACAGCACCGGGCGGCCTCACTCACGTCCAAACTGGAGGCAAGTCAGGAGAAACTCAGTGAGACCACTGCAACCGTCCAAGAGATGAAGCAGGAAAACCGCGATATCCGCAGCCATTTCGAGCACTACCAGCAGGAGATTGCCGAGGATCGCCGTCATGAACGGGACCAGTTCCACAGGACCCAGTCAGGGCTGGAGGGTCAGGTGGATCAGCTGACGCAGCAGCTCCGCTCCAGCGAACAGGACCGCGACACGCTGAGACAACATCGCGACCAAATAAACCAGCGCTATGAGGCCAGTCAGGATCACGCTGAAAACTTGAAAGAAAAGTTGCACGCGAGCCAGGCCGTCATAACACAATGGGCAACGCGAACAGAAACGCTGGAAGCGACAGTCGACCGCCTCCAGCTGGAGCGAGATAGCGACGCCGAACACCGGGAGAAGCTTGGTGCGGCCCTAACGGATTCTGAAAAACATCTCGCGGCCTGCCAGCAGCGGATCTCCGACCTCAGAGAGCGCGTGGCAGCGGCTGACGACCGAAACCAGTTCCTCAACGATCAGAATCGCGAATTACTGCAGGAAAAAGCTGTCCTCCAGGGTCAGTTGAAACAACTACAAACAAGCCTGGCTAAATAGCCCGCTATTGTCTCGGCCTGATCATCCCTGAGAGTTGCGAGTAATGCCAATCGCGCAAGGAGAAGTTTAGATGTCTACCGTGACCTTTGGCAGGCTGCGAGCTGCGGCAAAACGCATTCAGCATGATGCGCTGACGGTTTATTTTGTGGCGCGAGACTCGAATACCCCCATAGTCGTTCGGCTGCTTGCGCTCGCAATCGCAGCGTACGCCATGAGTCCAATTGATCTCATTCCGGACTTCATACCGATCCTGGGCTATCTTGACGACATTATCTTGGTCCCGCTGGGCATCGTCCTTGTCATCAAGCTGACGCCATCGAATGTGATAGAAGCGAGTCGCTCGAAAGCAGCTAAAGTGGCAACCAAGCCGATCAGCCACGTTGCGGCCGCAGTCGTTATTGGCACATGGCTTTTATGTGCCGCGGCTTTTGGCTACTGGGTGTGGGAATACGGCAGGTAACGCATCGTCTGCACGCGATGAAATAGTTAATTTAGGGCTTGTAAAACAGATGGTTAATGCGCTTTTTGGAGGATTTCGTCAGAATCGTTGCCGACCCTC
>NZ_PJBT01000079.1:0-2513 GCF_002836035.1 Halomonas sp. MES3-P3E
ACCAGCTGGTCTCGCTGGGCCCTTCAGGAGGCTCTAGGCCTCAGGGATGTCTCATCTTGAAGGGGGCTTCCCGCTTAGATGCTTTCAGCGGTTATCCCGTCCGACCATAGCTACCCGGCAATGCCACTGGCGTGACAACCGGAACACCAGAGGGTCGTCCACTCCGGTCCTCTCGTACTAGGAGCAGCCCTTCTCAAACATCCAACGCCCACGGCAGATAGGGACCGAACTGTCTCACGACGTTCTAAACCCAGCTCGCGTACCACTTTAAATGGCGAACAGCCATACCCTTGGGACCGACTTCAGCCCCAGGATGTGATGAGCCGACATCGAGGTGCCAAACACCGCCGTCGATGTGAACTCTTGGGCGGTATCAGCCTGTTATCCCCGGAGTACCTTTTATCCGTTGAGCGATGGCCCTTCCATACAGAACCACCGGATCACTAGAACCTGCTTTCGCACCTGCTCGACGTGTCTGTCTCGCAGTCAAGCACCCTTATGCTCTTGCACTCAATGCACGATGTCCGACCGTGCTGAGGGTACCTTCGTGCTCCTCCGTTACTCTTTAGGAGGAGACCGCCCCAGTCAAACTACCCACCACACACTGTCCTCGATCCGGATAACGGACCTGAGTGAGAACGCCAATGATGCCAGGCTGGTATTTCAAGGTTGGCTCCCTTCGAACTGGCGTCCAAAGTTCAAAGCCTCCCAGCTATCCTACACAGGCAACATCAGCGTCCAGTGTGAAGCTATAGTAAAGGTTCACGGGGTCTTTCCGTCTAGCCGCGGGTACACCGCATCTTCACGGCGATTTCAATTTCACTGAGTCTCGGGTGGAGACAGCGTGGCCATCATTACGCCATTCGTGCAGGTCGGAACTTACCCGACAAGGAATTTCGCTACCTTAGGACCGTTATAGTTACGGCCGCCGTTTACCGGGGCTTCAATCAAGAGCTTCGCCTTGCGGCTAACACCATCATTTAACCTTCCGGCACCGGGCAGGCGTCACACCCTATACGTCCGCTTGCGCGTTAGCAGAGTGCTGTGTTTTTAATAAACAGTTGCAGCCACCTGGTATCTTCGACCGGTTCGGGCTTAGAGAGCAAGTCTCATCACCCTACGCCGGCGTGCCTTCTCCCGAAGTTACGGCACCATTTTGCCTAGTTCCTTCACCCGAGTTCTCTCAAGCGCCTTGGGATTCTCTCCCTGACCACCTGTGTCGGTTTGGGGTACGGTCGCACATGATCTGAAGCTTAGAGGCTTTTCCTGGAAGCGTGGCATCAGTGACTTCCTGACCGTGGTCAGTTCGTTTCGTGTCTCGGCCTTAAAGCATCCCGGATTTACCTAAGACGCCAGCCTACTCACTTTCACCAGGACAACCAACGCCTGGCTCACCTAGCCTTCTTCGTCCCCCCATCGCAACCATGTCCGGTACGGGAATATTGACCCGTTTCCCATCGACTACGCCTTTCGGCCTCGCCTTAGGGGCCGACTCACTCTGCTCCGATTAGCGTCGAACAGAAACCCTTGGTCTTCCGGCGAGGGAGTTTTTCACTCCCTTTATCGTTACTCATGTCAGCATTCGCACTCGTGATACCTCCAGCAGACTTCTCAATCCACCTTCATTGGCGTACACGACGCTCCTCTACCGCTCATCCTAAAAGGATGAACCCGTAGCTTCGGTACCTGGTTTAGCCCCGTTACATCTTCCGCGCAGGCCGACTCGACTAGTGAGCTATTACGCTTTCTTTAAAGGATGGCTGCTTCTAAGCCAACCTCCTAGCTGTCTGAGCCTTCCCACATCGTTTCCCACTTAACCAGGATTTCGGGACCTTAGCTGACGGTCTGGGTTGTTTCCCTTTTCACGACGGACGTTAGCACCCGCCGTGTGTCTCCCACGCGTTACTCACCGGTATTCGGAGTTTGCCTCGGGTTGGTAAGTCGGGATGACCCCCTAGCCGAAACAGTGCTCTACCCCCGGCGGTACTACATGAGGCGCTACCTAAATAGCTTTCGAGGAGAACCAGCTATCTCCGAGCTTGATTAGCCTTTCACTCCGATCCACAAGTCATCCAAATCTTTTTCAACAGATCCTGGTTCGGGCCTCCAGTTGATGTTACTCAACCTTCACCCTGCTCATGGATAGATCGCTCGGTTTCGGGTCTATATCCAGCGACTGTGTCGCCCAGTTAAGACTCGGTTTCCCTACGGCTCCCCTATACGGTTAACCTCGCCACTGAATATAAGTCGCTGACCCATTATACAAAAGGTACGCAGTCACAGAACAAGTCTGCTCCTACTGCTTGTACGCACACGGTTTCAGGATCTATTTCACTCCCCTCTCCGGGGTTCTTTTCGCCTTTCCCTCACGGTACTGGTTCACTATCGGTCAGCCAGGAGTATTTAGCCTTGGAGGATGGTCCCCCCGTCTTCAGTCAAGGTTTCTCGTGCCCCGACCTACTCGATTTCACATGATCAGATTTTCGACTACGGGGCTATCACCCGCTACGGCC
>NZ_PJBT01000080.1:0-2429 GCF_002836035.1 Halomonas sp. MES3-P3E
ATATATTTTACCTCCAACAGATGCTTTGTTTAAAACACACTTTGGTAAACAAAACAACAGATCCGAATAAAATGTATAGTTTTCGCTAGCACTAAATGCATAAGGAAATGACGGAGAAATCACAGTTTTAAAATGATCAAACCAATGTTCTTCGAGCTCCTTTAACGTAACAAAGTCTGGAAAATCTTTTACAGTTAAATAACTAATTGTTGTACCAAATAAAATATCCCAAACTTTAGTTTTAACAAATCCAGGAGAATAAAAAACATCAGAGCTATCAAGATCATAAATTGGTTTTTCCAAATACATTTCCAAACTTAAATTACCGGAATTCTGTCGCTTTAATTTTGCTTTTTCTAATTCCTTAATAACTAATACTTTTTCATCAATATTATAAAAACCAAGAGCATATGCCAAGGTAAATAAATTTGGCTTGTTATTTAACACTACTCTATTACACCTTATACTTTCTACCTCGACGCCTTCAATTATCTCTTTCCAGCCTTGGGCAGGATTTTCATAATATCGAGAAATTACTCGATAAGGCTCACAGTAATGATTAAAAAAATTTATTGCTCTAGAGACATTATCGGACAATGCTTCAAGGATATGATTTTTATTATTTTTATAGCCCTTACTTCCTTGCCAATCCAAATAGAAAACAGGCTTTCCAGCAGATTCCGAATAGCTTTTAAGCTTTTGTTTATTAAGAACTGATATTTCCGCACTCATCCGGTTTGGTGCGGAAAGTGACAAAACAGCAAACGTACAGGTTACGGCGTCGGATATATCAACTGAACCACCATTCATAACCCTACCTTCGGAGTCAACATCCCGAAAAGTATTAACAAAGATTTGTCCAAGTGCTACTATCACCTCCTCATCTGGTAAAAGTTTAACGCGTCGATCATTAATTTCATCGCCTGTCCTATCACGATAGTCTACTTTATATTTTGGATTATCGTATCCGCCTAACAAATTATACTTTTTACAAAACCGCCAGAAAGAAACACTTTTCCTTTGATTCCATCTCTGCGCTGGAATGTCATCTAGTGTATATTTTATTTCTGAGAGCATCGCCCGAGCTGTTATTACTTTTGCCTGACAATCAACCGCTGAAGAACCACCAGCTAAAATTTCAATAATATATATTTTTAGTAGATGATTATAGGGCTTTGGAAGAGAGTATTCTGATGTTACAGAGCGATCAGATTTTAATTTCTTACCATTGAAAATGGTACAGAGATAACGAGTTTTTCTTCCGGTTTTTGGATCAATATAATACCAAACAAGATCGTCCAGTGTCGCTTCTTTACCACCTGGCCCTTCAAGCTGAGGAAAACTTTTAGATTCATATTTTGAAACTAAAGCCTCTAGATTATTCAGATATTTATTGATCATTTATTCTGTCTTGTTGGTTAATTAGCTCATCACATAGCGCAATAGTTATTTTTATTTTGTCAATTTGGCGTTCAAGCTTTTCAACTGACCGATTTTTAACTGAAGATGGCAGATGGACTATGTTAGCTGACAATTTTGCATTTGCTTGGTCAAGTACCGTACGATGATCAGCATCTAAAAGAGGTCTAAAACTCGGACACCCATAACAACCAATCGGTCTGCCCAATTTGGTCTTACACTGGCTACAAGCTTTAACATCTTTCACTCCACCTATTTTTTCAAAATTTGACCCCAAAATAACTTCATCATTTTTATCTAAACTTCGAACAGGTACAGCAAACGCGTTTTTTAAAAACTGATTAGCAAGATAGTTTTCATCAATCAAACGTCTCGACTGATAATCAAGATCAACGTAATGCCTTGCTGCTGGCTCAGTTACGCCTGTTAATCTACTGAGCTGTGCAGAATCGAGCCCTTTCTCTGCTCCGCGTGTTAACGCTGTGTGGCGAAGTCGATTCGATGTTACGGAAAGATTACTAGTACGGTCAGAGATTCCTTTAAGGCTTTTTACTTTTAGCGTAATTGTTTGTTCGCCTAGGTGATAAAGAGAAGAATTTTGTGTAAATAACGCTTTATAACTAGCTACATCTTTGAATCTTAAACCAAAGAAATCCGTTGAAATAAAAACAGGCATATTTTTCATTATTTCTATAACTTCTTCTTTAGCAAGAACGATTCCAGATTTTAAAAGCGCTAGATTTAATCCTTTAGCATAAATCAATTTATAGTTATATATAAGAAGGGATAGGTCTTCGCTCAAAGCCATAGGATATCTTTCTGGAGTAGATCGGTACCATGCTTCTTTTACGTTACTTTTGACCCGATATAGTCTTAATTGGAGCGCGACAGTTCCTATATTTGAAATCTCATTACAACCTGTTATTGATTTGTCGTTAAATGAGTTCCCTACTGGAATTAAGTCACTCCATTTTAGCATTGCAACTTGAAATGGGCGGCGCAGAATTGCT
>NZ_PJBT01000081.1:0-2192 GCF_002836035.1 Halomonas sp. MES3-P3E
ACTCCGTGACGTCGGTGACCCACCGTTGGTTGGGGCGTTCAGCCTGAAACTGACGGGCAAGAAGATTGGGAACACTGGCCTGTTGTCCACGATAGGAGCGGTATTTCTTTGGGCGTACCAATGACTTCAACCCCAGATGCTGCATCAGACGTTGAACTGTTTTGTGGTTGACCTGCTCTCCCGCCTGGCGCAACGCTGCCGTAATTCGTCGATAGCCGTAGCGCCCTTTGTGACGCTCGTAGAGGGCGTGAATTCGACGCTTCAGACCAGCATGCCGATCATCCAGCTGCTGCACCCTTACCTGATAATAGAAGGTGCTACGCGACAGTTCGGCTACTTTTAGCAGCATCGGCAAAGGGTGGCCTTGCTTCAGTTCAAGGACTACCCGCGCTTTTTCTGCGCGGCTTGCTCTTTGGCCTGACGCAAGGCCCTCAACTTTTTTAGGTAGGCCACCTCAGCACGCAAGTATTCATTTTCTTGGAGCAACTGCTCCAGCGAGCTCATTTCAGGCAATGGAAGTGGGGGCTTTGGTGGCTCTGTTGTAGGCATCTTCGTCGGTCGACCTCGTGCTTTAGGCTCCAACGCCTGGAAGCCTCCTTCATGATACTGACTTTCCCACCGCCGTACGACGCCCGCTCCACCTCGGATATCGAACAGAGTCGTCGCTTGTAAGGCTGAGAGCTCCTCTTGCCTCATCCGTTGCAATACCGCTAATTTGAACTCAGCGCTGTAGTGGCTGAACTTTTTCTGCAAGCCAGTTAGACCATGCTCTTCATAGTGTTTAACCCAACGCCTGATGGTGGTAGGGCCAGGACCGTACTGTCTGGCCAGTCTCTTGTAACCTTGTTGTCCTTCTGCGTAGCTTTGCACTACTAGTAGCTTGAACGCTTCATTGTATTTCGTCATGAAAAACACCCCAATCGTTGGATGAGTGTCCAACTTTTGGGGGTGCAGTTCAGCTTGGGTGCCTTTTTTCTTAATGCTAGCCTGATAGCGTGCGCGCGTTACTCCATATGCAACAGCGTATAAAGCGCTTCGCTGGCGTGACGCTCATCGCGCTCGTCAATACTACCCACCCCCATTTCACGATCATTGTCATACACCACAAAGACACGCTCATGATCCAGCACCGCCAGACCTTCTGCCTTGTGCTCAAATTCAAAAGGAGTGCCGTCCATCCCGAGTATCAAGGCAGGCGGCTCGCCAGTGGTGAGGTTATCCAGCTCCATCAGCCATAGGTAGCCGCCAATGCGTGCGACGTTATCAACCTCCGTTTCAAAGCTGGTCATCAGATAAAGTCGGTGGTGGTAAGGGTCATACTCAAGACTCGATAACCCGCACTCAATCGCTACCCCTTCATGCTCAGTCGGTTCAAAAGCGTAGAGTTCGCGCAACTCATCGATAAACTCGAGGTTGCCGGACGCATTCACAACATAGTGGGCGCCGACCACACGGCTCACATAGGCGAAGTCATCATGGCGCTGCCCCTGCTCGCGTACGCCGAAAAGCAGCAGCCCATCGCCTAGCTCGCCCGGCACTGCCGCCAGCCCTTCGATCTTGTAGTAAGGTAAGCCAATCGCGTGGTTCAGCTTATTGCGTAACTCCAACGACCCTTCAACCCCATCACGCGGGTCAGGGTCCACCGCCTGCACCTTTTCAGGCTCCCCCAGCGGCCAAATCAATAAATGATTGTAGGCATTTAGATCATGGGTCACGTCATCAATGCGATCAAAACCGGTGGTAGCCAATACATGCTTACCATCGGCGGTCAGGGCGAAGTCTTCATACTTCACCGCCCGCTTGATCA
Source organism: Halomonas sp. MES3-P3E (assembly GCF_002836035.1). Taxonomy (NCBI): domain Bacteria; kingdom Pseudomonadati; phylum Pseudomonadota; class Gammaproteobacteria; order Oceanospirillales; family Halomonadaceae; genus Halomonas; species Halomonas sp. MES3-P3E. The sequence goes on from NZ_PJBT01000081.1 coordinate 1,808, forward strand.
GCGGCGTTGTAAAATACTCAAGCTGCGAATCATCCGGCCCGTCATCCGTCATGGGCAAGGCAAAGACCGCGGAACGATGCTCACCAGGAATCGGCTTATCGCTGGCCAGCAGTAACCGCTCACCGTCGTACATAACCGCCGAGACTTCTGCGTTGGCGAGTTTGCCCTGCTCATCGCGAAGGCCAACGGGGAAGCAGTGAATACTGCCCTGCTGCAAGATTCTGGCTTTCTGCATCGTTATGCTCCTTTGGGAAGTCTTTAACAGAGACAGTACCTATGCCGAAAAACTCCATTATTCAAATAGTCACTGCTGTGAGACGGGTAGCGATCACCACGATATCACTCCAGCACTACTCAAAACGCTCATAAAAAAACCCGCATCCTG
>NZ_PJBT01000082.1:0-2093 GCF_002836035.1 Halomonas sp. MES3-P3E
TATCGAGTAGGGTGAGGCGTTACCGCCTCATCCCTCTCACAGAACCGTACATACGGGCCTCGTATACGGCTCATGCCATTAACTTACCCCGAACTCGGGGACAGTGATGCCCGTTTTGATCTTCGTTAAGTCCATCAACTTCAGATCGTCATGCAAGTAGGCGCTGGGGATCGCCAGATGGGCCAGCGGTGACGCCGCGTTACGCCAGCTTTGCATCTTGATGTACTTAAACGGCGGGCGGTAGCCCAACTGTTTCAGCCTTCGATGCAGCCGACTCGGCTTCTTCCACTGCTTGAGCTGGACGCAGCGGAGACGCCGCCTGACCCAGCTCATCACCTGTTTCAACACCCGTGCGCAGTTCGCTACCCGGAAGTAATTGGCGAAGCCACGGAGTACAGGATTCAGTTCGCGGATGATCACCGCAAGCCCTGCACCTCGATTGCGCTTCGTCAACGCTTTCACCTTCTGCTTAAGTTTCACCACCTTCTTTTCCTGGATGCGGGTGTACTTGGTGTGGATCACCACCCCCAGGAACTTGATCCCCTCGTCGCTGTGCGCGATGTGGGTCTTGGTGGTATTGACTGTCAGCTTCAGCTCACCTTCCAGATAACAGTGGGCTGCCCTCAACGCATTCTCCGCTCCAGCCCGTGAGCTGCACAGGATCAGGATATCGTCCGCGTAGCGGACGATTCGATGACCCCGTGCCTTCATGAACTGGTCGAAGGCGTCCAGGTAGACGTTGGCGATCAGCGGACTGATCACGCCGCCCTGGGGGCTGCCCAGCGCCGTCTCTTCAAGGTGGTGCCCCACCATCACGCCGCTTTCCAGGCACTGGCGCAGCAGCGACAACACACTGCCGTCCGTGATCCGTTGGCGGAACTGGCGGATGATCAGGTCGTGGTTTAACGTGTCGAAGCATTTCGACAAGTCCATATCCACTACCCATTCACGCCGGTAGCGGCGCACGAACAGCTCCGCCTTGCCAATGGCATGGTGGCCACTGCGTCCCGGACGATACCCGTAGCTCGAGGGATGAAAGTCCGGTTCGAAGAGCGGTTCGATGATACTGCGTAATGCCTGTTGCACAACCCGGTCTCGAACCGTGGGAATACCCAACAGACGTTCACCGCCGTCATCCTTGGCGATGGCAACCCGCCTGACAGGCTGCGCTCGATAGCGCTTTTCCTTCAGTTCGAGGAGCAGACACGACAGCTCCACCTCCAGATTCCCCTCGAACGCACTCAGGCTCTGCCCATCGATTCCGGCCGCACCTTTGTTGCGCTTGACGTGTCTGAAGGCTTCATACAGGCGCTGCTTTGACAGCAACTGCCCGTAAAGACTGTAGTATTTCCTCATGCCTGCTCATCTCTGTGATGACGGCTCCGATCGTCGGTCTGGCTACTGGTCTGTTTCAAACGACCCGTCCGGGTACTAGCGCTTGGCAATCTGCCGCCACGGTGTCGTTCTACTCCCTCGTTCAGAGAAGGACGAAGCCACTGTGTTCCCACCGCACCTCGACCCACTTCCCTGCCCCGTCGGACAGCTTGTGAACGCAGCGTCCACCTTCGGATCAATATCCGTCGTTCTCATTAATGACTTCCGCCCTTCGCATCCGACCAAGGCTTTTGGCCTTGCCCAGTCCACTGAACCTCCGCCAGCGGTCGATCCGGTTTTGTCCTCCACGCTGTTACCAGGCTTCACAGGCCGGAACTTCCTCACTACTACGGCATCATCTGCCACCTCACACCCGACCCGCTCTTGGCTTTCACCTTGACGCGTGCCTTCCAGACAAACTGGATACGGTGCCAGGCTTCCCCGGTTACTGCACCGGCTCCCTGTTAACGATGCCACCCTCAAACACAGCACAGGCCTGACTGAGTATCGGGCGTCGCGCTATTTTGCACGCTTACCCACCTGTGCTGCCGAAGCAGGTTCACTTGCGTTGTGTACCGTTAACACCCTATGGCTTCCTTCAGACCCCACCGTTGGCCAGTGGCGCCCTTGCCAGTCGGGTTGTCTTCCCCTCAGTCGGGGTGACGACACCTTCTTTCAGGTGTCCGAGGTTGCCGGCTTCGCCGGGCAAACAAAAAAGC
>NZ_PJBT01000083.1:0-2081 GCF_002836035.1 Halomonas sp. MES3-P3E
CACCCGAACCCACTGTTCTAAACGCCAGGCATTAGCGCTCGGTGCGTTACTTTTGTGTATTGAAAAACGTATTTGTTATATGCGCCTGCTGAAGGATGTGTGCCAAGGGGACAACTTTCGGCTGTTATATCACCGTAAAACCTATTACTTGGAGTATAGCGAACAGTTAGATAGCACCAGCTGGCAAGCCCCCGTACAGCGGCACACAGTGTCATATCATGTGGCATCACTACTAACTTACGGCCAACGCCTAACATCTACCAAAGCGCTCGACGATCCTTGGACGATCCCAAAACAAGCGCCGCCTTTGCCTGAGGCATTGATCCAGTGCTGTGAGAGTCAAGAGTGTATAACGATCCAGCAGATACTTGGGCAGGCGGCCGCTATTGTCGATCAAGCCAATCTTCTGAGATTACCGGGCGTATTGGCTGGCGCGTTAGCAGGGCGGATAGTGGCCACCAGCCTCCCTATGCAAGCGCACATTCGTATGGTGCACGGCAAATCGCTGATGTTCCCACCTTCAGCAGTCAACACTGAGGATTTGGAGCTCTCGACAGCGTTGCCAGCGCTATTACGAGCTAATGGCGATAAACATGAGCTGCAGCAACAGGCGGTACTTCTTTTTAAAGAGGTGAAGCAAATCTTGGATGGCTACACCAAGGCGCAGGCTAAAATAACGGCAAAAACACTGGAGCAACTAGTAACCCAGCGAAACGGTAAAGTAAGTAGTGCCATCATGCTGTTGGTCATCTGGATCGCGACGGTTATCCGGAGTGGTAAGGGGCGAGCGGGCAGGCGCTTTAAGCCGTTCGAAAGCAGTAGTATTCATCGTTACTGGGGCGCGTTGCGTAAGCTTTTTGAGGAGCTTGCGTACGGTGTCGACCTGATGGCGATCGGTAGTGAAGAGATCACCGCCTTTTATGCAGGTCTGATTGATTATCAAGAAACCCAGTTGAGCGATATGAGCTATTTTAGCCATCGTCTACGCTCTTTTCACCGCGTAGCCGCCTCTCTCGGCGTTGAAGAACCGGATTGGGATGAGCTACCCGTTGCAGAGCAAGGAAGACACGTGCGTGCTGAAATGCTCTCAGAACGAGAATACCTTGAGACACTGAAGCGGATAGAAGCATCGCAACGAGACCCCGATATTGCGTGTTTACTTCAGTTTGTATTGCTATGCGCGTATCGCTTTGGTTTGCGGCTGGATGAAGCGAGAGGGTTGCTCAGGCGAGATTGGTGTGAATCTCATGGCTACTGCTGGGTTTTGATTAGGAACAATCGTTATCGAACATTAAAAAGTGAGGCCTCTCGACGTGCTGTGCCGCTTTTGTTTTCTCTCGAGGCGACAGAGCAACGTATGCTTAACGCTGTGCTTAATCGTCATGATGCGCTACTGGGGGGTGAGGCGTCCCTACCGCTGCTAGGTGAGATACGCGATGGGAAAGTCGAAGTAGCGCTTAGTGCATCAGCAATCAGCGCTGCTGAGATAGATGCGTTACGTCACGTGAGTGGCAGCCCAACACTATCACTACATCACGCCCGTCATGCGTTTTACAATATAACGGCAGCCTCTCTGCTACAGCTAAAAACGCCTGTCGCCACCAAAATAACCCAGCATATAGATAGCGCTGACATTCGTCAGATGGTGATGGGGCAGCAACATTACTGTTCGCGTCGCGTGATGATGGGGCTGGCGCGCTTAATGGGGCACCGCCAGCCATCGACTGGGCTGCTTAACTATAATCATTTAATTCTAGAATGGGCGGATGCGCTGACACCTGTTAAAGGGACAAATGGCAGCATTCTCAAAGAAGCAATCAAGCCGCAGGATTTTAAACGTTACACGCCGGCTGCTGTGCTACCTCAAGGACTTACTTTATTTAACGAGCCAACACCGCATTTATTGATGAAAGCGTTGCGATTAGGCGCGCTACGGCAGAATGTGCGACGATCGAGTGAGGCGTTGGGATTGTCCCCGGTACATGCTGCTATCCTTGAAGGTGTTATTCAGGAAGCTGAAAGCAATATGCGCTTCAAAATTCGGGGAAAAGACCAATGGATAACATCGCAAGAATACCCCT
>NZ_PJBT01000084.1:0-1980 GCF_002836035.1 Halomonas sp. MES3-P3E
AGTGGTGCCGACACCAGGAGTCGAACCCGGGACCTACTGATTACAAGTCAGTTGCTCTACCAACTGAGCTATGTCGGCGCTTCACGTTTTCTTGAGAACATGATTGCTTTGCTGTTAGGCTTTGCAATCAACAAGAAATTTTGTTGGCAATGGCTGGGGTACCAGGATTCGAACCTGGGAATGCCGCTACCAAAAAGCGGTGCCTTACCACTTGGCGATACCCCAGCAGTGTGGTGGCCAGAGACGGAATCGAACCGCCGACACGGGGATTTTCAATCCCCTGCTCTACCAACTGAGCTATCTGGCCGCTGCCAACGGTGCGTATTAAACTAAAATCGCCGCTTTTCGTCAACACCTTTGTGAAACTTTCTTGCGAGACGGCTGCTTAGGGGTGTTCTGTTCTACACCCGGCGCGGTGAGAAGCATGCGCTACGGACTCTTCCCATCTAAGCCTAGCCCTACTAATGACAAGTCAGTTGTCCTGCTTTTCTCATGACAGTGCAGCGACAGCCAACCTTCAAAGTCATGCTTGAGAGGGCGGTACATACCCTTCGGCCTGGTCGGTTTCCTGGTTGTCCAGGAAGCGCTGCATCTGTTCCATTAGGTATGCACGTGATTCAGGGTCGAGCATGTTGAGGTGTTTCTCATTGATCAAACGAGTTTGCAGCGATTGCCAGGCTTCCCAGGCGGGCTTGGAAACAGTCGCCTGAATCTCCTGGCCTTGCTTGCCCGGCAAGGGTGGGAATGGCAGCGCTTCGAGCTCTTTCTGGTACTTCCGGCAAAAAACCGTGTTACTCATAACGTACTCCTCTTGAAGTGACTGGTTACTTATAGCCCCAGATAACGCTAGGCGTGGCCTGGGGTGGGATTGAGGGTAAATGGCGTTAGTTGGCTAAGCAGCGCTTTAACCGGGGCTGCCAAGCCCAGCGCGGGCGGATGGTTGATGTCGTACCATACGCCACTTTCGCGTACACCACCCAGCCTATCGCAGGTCGCGGGCTGCGGGGTAATTTCCAGGCGAAAATGGCTGAACGTATGGTGAAAACTGGGCGCCGCACGTTCACGCGCGGGGTTAACGGCATGAGCTTCCAGCCAATCGTTGAGCTCGCTGTGCTTGTCAAACTGCGGCAGGCCCCACAGCCCACCCCATAAACCGCTAGGAGGGCGCTTTTCCAGCCATACCCGGCCTTCCGGGTCGCGCAGCATCAGCATGATGGTCTGCCGGGTGGGCAGCGCCTTTTTCGGTTTGGATTCCGGATAACGCTGGGGCTCACCGCGCGAATAGGCCAAACAGACATCGTTAAACGGGCAACTTGGGCAATCCGGCTTGCTGCGTTTGCATAGCGTGGCGCCAAAATCCATGATCGCTTGGGTGTAATCCGCCAGCCGCACTGTTGGCGTATAGCACTCGGCCAGCGCCCATAGCTGCCGTTCAACTGCAGGCTTACCCGGCCAGCCGGGCAGTGCATGCAGCCGGGTGAGCGAGCGCTTTACATTGCCATCCAGAATGGCAGCCCGCTCCCCTGTACTTTGCGCAATGATAGCGCCTGCGGTGGAACGGCCAATGCCGGGCAGTGCCACCAATTCGTCAATACTGCCTGTTGGCAGTTCGCCCCCATGCTCCGCCAACGCAACTTGAGCGGCTTTATGCAAGTTGCGCGCACGTGCGTAGTAGCCAAGCCCTGTCCAGAGGTGCAGCACTTCATCCTGCGGCGCAGTAGCGAGTGCTTCCAGGGTGGGAAAGCGCGCCATAAAACGCTCGAAGTAAGGAATGACGGTGGTAACTTGGGTCTGCTGCAGCATGATTTCCGACACCCAGACGCGATAGGCGCTTCGCGGCGACTGCCACGGCAGGTCGTGACGGCCATAACGGTCGAACCAAACCAGTAGGCGTTGTTGAAATTCGTCTGCCGCCAGCCGCGGTTTGGGCATATCTGCCATGCACGCTCCTTAAACAGAAAGGGGGATCAAAGGGGCTAA
>NZ_PJBT01000085.1:0-1797 GCF_002836035.1 Halomonas sp. MES3-P3E
AGAAAGTGGTTAAAAGCAAAGCGTTAGAGAATCCAAAAAGCCACCCAATCGGGTGGCTTTTCTCGTTTACGTAACATCATGCGTAACAAAACGGCACGGCATGAATATTGCCGTGCTTACCCTTCCGATTACCCCGCCTTATTTAAGTCACACGATCAATCGCCCGAGTTGGGCACATGCGGCACGCTCAAATCGTAGGTGTCCATCATGCTTGCCGAGCGGTGTCCGCTTGCCTGTTGCTTGTCGTGACGATTCCCTTTCGTGTCCGTAATTCCCCGCCGCTTAAGGTCGTGAAGGCTGAAGCGTTCTTCCTGTGTAATGATCCCCTGCTCAAGCGCTCGCGTAACAAATCGCTGCCATGCCGAGTCAAAGCTGCTCTTGCGTAAGGCGTCGCCGTTCCGTGAAACAATGAGCGGGCGCCGGTCTTCCATCATAGGAATGGCGCGGCCTCGTTTCTGCCATATGTCAGCCCGCCGCTTTTGAGCAGTATCAATCGCCTCCCGCAACCGCGGTGACCAAGTGACGATATTGTCACGGCTCCCCTTTCTGCGATTCGTTAGCAGGCCATGCTCGGTAATGTTGGCATCCGTCAGTGTCACCACCTCGATTCCGCGCAGGCGGCACAGGTACGCGATCTCCATGGTGATCCATAGATACGTAGGGCATGAGCCTATTTGACCCCGACGCGGGTAGTCGTTGCCCCGCTCCCGAGAGTGGGCGATTAGCTTTGCCATGATGGGGCCGGTGGGTAAGCGTTGCTGCTTACGCTCTTTTGCATGCTCAACGCCTGTCGCTGGGTTGGTTTCACAGTAACCGCGGTTAATGCCCCAGCGAAAAACCCTGCCTAGGTAGCGCACGATATGATTGGCTTTAGAGGGCGTGCCTTCAGCGGCTATCTGGTCGACCAAACGCTGCACCAGGGCAGGGCTGAACTGTTTTGTGGAGAGATCGCCCAGGGGCTTGCCGAGCTTAGTCGGTATTTTCAGCAATGCTTCTCGGCAATATTCATAGTCTTCGCGCGTTTTAGCAGCCAGGGCGAGGCATTGGGCGGACTCATGAAAGCGTTCACACAGGTATTTAAGTGAATGCTTGTCGATGCCGTCCTGCTCTTCGGTAATGCGATGTAGCTCCGAGAGCGTCGCTTTTGCATCGGCGATATTTTTACGCCGCTGGCGCCCGGCTGCGTCGCGGGCGAGCACGTACCAGCGCCCATAACCCCGTTGGTCAAAATATACACCGCCAGGTAACCGGCTCTGATCAATGTGAGCGGGTATGTGCGGGTTATGCTTCCGGGGCCTGGAGCGTGTTTTCATAGTATGTCGGTCGCTTCAATTGAGTCGTTGCTACTAGCGGTCGTTAATCCGCCCGCTTTGTTGATGAGATCAATGGTTGTCCATGGGCCAAGGCGACCCTGGAAGACCTGAACCCCTTGGTCACGCAGGCAGCGCGCAACATCGCCCGGGCGCTGGTAGCCAGTAATCTGCTTGAGATCTTCGCACGATAGAACGGCATTAGTACCCATGGTGCTACTCCTCTTTAGTCGCCGGTATGCCGTTGGCCGCCGGGGCCGTGGCCTTTACCTCTGCGCCATTCCTGCTCGCTGCGTGCCGTGCTTTCGTCTATCGCGTGCTGGCGCTGTTGATCGATGAGCGCTTGCACCGCTGGGTTCTGAGCGATGCGACGAAGGTTGCGCAGTTCATGCTCTTGGCGCGTGATGATTTTGGTGGCCACCGTGGCGAGCTCCCAACCATCCAGCGGCGCTTCGCCGTCTTCCCGCACCTTGCCCAGTCCGTAGCA
>NZ_PJBT01000086.1:0-1722 GCF_002836035.1 Halomonas sp. MES3-P3E
GGTATTGATTGTGGCGGCGCTACTGTTATTTGCTGCCGCGAACAAGTGGCGGCTTGTGCCGGCCTTTGAGAGCGGCGACGCAACAGCCCCAGGACGGTTACAGAGAAGTATTGCACTGGAGATGGTGCTGGTCGCGGTTATCTTGTTGATCACGGCAGTGCTGACAAGAGTGTCATCACCGAATGGGTGACTAACAGGTCAACCACCTTGTTGAGCCGTTCCAGAGCTCGAAATTAACGGTCTCCTTCTTATGGGCCTTACGCTGAGGTTTAGGCGGAGGCTGCCATAGGCAATTGCACCAACAAGACGAAAAGTCATTGCTGCAGCGTTGACTCTAATCAGGGGGGGCAGGATCCATCATCATGTTAGAAATGCTTTTGGGTAGCAGGCCATATTTTTACGTTAGGTTCAGGCTCGTTTCAGGTTAACGCCGTATAAAGAACAAGTGACAATAACCTCTGAGGTAAATGACCATGCGCAACATCTCCTTAACAACGTCTTTGTTTGCCCTTTCACTCAGTTTGATAACGAGTGCGGCATGGGCTTCGCCCGGCCAAGGCAGTGGTGACAATGGCCTAACCGAGGCTGACGTTGACCGCACGATCAGCCTTGAGGCTGGCGATATGTGGTTCGACCCTGAAGAGCTAGAACTGGCGGCTGGGGAGGTGGTTAAATTTGAAATCACCAACACCGGCAATTTAGAGCATGAATTTGTGATTGGTAGCAAAGAAGCCCAAGAAGAGCATCGAAAAATGATGCTAGACATGGCCAATGGCGGAGGCCATGACATGTCGAATATGGCACACGGTGAAGGCCACGATATGTCCAATATGTCAAACGGCGATGGTCACGATATGGCCAATATGAGTATGGCAGGTGTCACCATTGCGCCTGGTGAAACCGGGACTTTATTATGGAGTGTCCCTGACAATGTTAACGAGCTAGAGTATGCCTGTAACATTCCTGGTCATTATGAATCCGGCATGTACGGCAATTTTTCTCTCTAATCTGACGTATATCCATGAAACTGTTGCTACTTGAAGATGATGACTTGCTAGCGGAAAGCTTGGCAGAGAGTCTCAAAGACAACGGTTACCTGGTTGATTTGGCCGCTTCCTTGAAAGCGGCCAAGTCGCTGATGGCAACCGAGCATTATGAACTGGCGATCTTAGATGTCGGTTTGCCCGACGGCTCAGGGCTGGATCTGCTCGCCCAGTGGCGCAGGCAAAAACGCGACACGCCTATTTTGATCCTGACGGCCCGCGATACCTGGGAAGATAAAGTTGTCGGTCTTGAGACGGGGGCCGATGACTATCTTACCAAGCCCTTCCACGAAGCCGAACTGATGGCCCGGCTGAAGGCCTTGCTACGCAGGCAGTCTGGTCAGTTATCTCAAGTGATCACGCTTAACGGCATTTCGTTGGATGAAGCGGGTCAACGCGTGTGCTTAGAAGGTGAAACGTGGCGTTCGCTCACGGCGACCGAGTTTCGGTTACTACGCTACTTAATGCTGCATCCTGATCGCATTCACTCGAAAGAGCAGCTACTAGAGCAGCTCTATGCATTGGATCAGGATGCCGCCGCGCCTAACTTGGTCGAAGTCTATGTCGCTCGTCTGCGTCGTTATCTAGGCAAAACAATTATCCAAACTCGCCGCGGCCAGGGGTATTTCTTTGCTTCACATTGATCGGCGTAGTTTACGTATTCGACTACTCGCCTGGC
>NZ_PJBT01000087.1:0-1683 GCF_002836035.1 Halomonas sp. MES3-P3E
CGGTGATTTTCAACCCAGTTGTCCAAATGGCTGAGCTTAAGCAGCCTTTTTATTACGCTCGATTTCCTTCACTTTTCCTGGGTTAAGCGACACTGAACCAGTGACCCCCCAGTTTCGGGTGCTGCCCGACCAGCGTTGCGGATATCGGCGCTTAGCGCTTTCATAAACCGCTTTACGGCGTTCAAGGCGTTTTCGATCAACACCACGATGTCGGTCAGCTGGTGTGACATATTGGATGCCACTGTGAAGGTGCTGCTCGTTGTAAGCCTGTTCGAACACCAACATCCATTCCCGTACCGCGCTCAGCGATGTAAAGCCCTTGGTGGGCCACGCTGGGCAATATTTGACGGTGCGGAACAGCGATTCCGAGTAAGGGTTGTCGTTGCTGACTCTCGGTCGACTGTAAGACATCAACATCCCTAGCTCGGTTAACCTCGCTTTGAGCGTATAGGACGTCATTGGCGCCCCATTATCCGAGTGCAACACCGGTGGCTGGTGCCAGCATTTCTCACGCAATAATGCACGCTCCATCAGCTGTTTAGCCAACTCGCCCGATTCCGTCTCATGAACTTCCCAGGCAATGATTTTGCGGCTGTAGATATCCACGATCAGATAGAGATACCAGTGCTGACCACGCACAACGGAAGAACAGTAACTAATGTCCCAGCTCCAGACTTGGTTAGGCCCTGTCGCCGTAAAACTGGTCGGCGCGGCTACTCTGCGGCGTGCTTTCGCACGGCCTCGATGGTGGTGCTGACGATGCTTTTTCAATACGCGATAAAACGACGACTCGGAGGCCAGATAGATGCCGTTGTCTGCCAGTAAGGGCACGATTTGAGACGGCGGCAAGCTCTGATACTCGGGACGATGACAAGTGTTCAAAATGGCCCACTCTTCCTCATGCGACAGCTGATGCGGCTGCCTGCCTTGCACCGACTGTGGGCGCTGATCCTCAACCACAGCGCCACACTCAGATCGCCAACGCTTTAATGTGCGCTCGCTGACATCGATAATATCGGCTGCTTGATAGCGGGAAGCGCCACCCACAACCGCTTCGTCAAATAGCGCGATGAGCCTTGCACGTTCGTCGAGCGGCGTTAGTCGTCCTCGCCGCTGTCGGGGTTTTCGCTGTACAAGGCTTCGAGCTTTTTTGAGAGCACCAGTAACGATGTCGTCTCAGCCAACACCTTGTCTTTGCGGCGCACTTCCGCTTTGAGCTGCTTGATGGTCTTACGGTCTTCTTTACGCTGCTTGTGCGCCGCTTTTTCCTGATCTTCTTGCCGACCAGCGCCCTCGAGGCAAGCCGCTTTCCACTGCTGAATTTGCTCGGGATAAAGGCCTTTTTCGCGACAGTAAGCGCCAAGCTCCGCCTCTGACAGGGTGGCGGTTTCAATGACCACGGCTAGCTTGGCGTCGGGCGACCATTCGCTGTCGCCTGGGGTGTAACCCGGCACAGGCACTCCTTTTACTCGACACTGTTTTAACCAACTATACAGCGTCGCGTCAGAGATGCCTTCCTCTGTCGCTACCGATGCCACACTGTGATTATGGGGTGGTAACAACTTCTTCAGGACGGCTGCTTTACGCTCTGCAGAATAACGTGGCACAAGGGCTCCATGCCGCTCCCTCTGGATTAGATTTAGGCGATATCGCCAACCGGACAACTAGGCTGACAGAGGGGGG